>CAYZLT010000049.1:11289-15761 GCA_964479175.1 uncultured Solibacteraceae bacterium
GCCTGATGCTCGTGGCGCCCACAAAAACCGGCGCGGTCACGCGGCTTCTGAACGCGGACGGCAGCCGCTCGGAGATCTCCGGCAACGGCATTCGCTGCGTCGTGGCCTGGCTCGCACGCCGCGACGATCTCGCGGCCGGTTCGACGGTCGTCATTGAGACAGACGCCGGCAAACGGCGGGTCGACATCCTCGCGCGTGAGGGCCCCCGTGTCTTGTGTCGCGCCTCCATGGGACCAGCCCGCGCCCTCCGCGAGACCACGCTGTCTGTCGCCGGGCAGGACGTGCGCTGCGTGGTGATGAACATGGGCAACCCGCAGTGTGTGGTCCTGGGCACACCGGAGACGCTCACGCAGGACCGCCTGCACACCATCGCCGCCGGCCTCGCCACCCATCCGTATTTTCCCGAGGGCACCAACGTGGAATTGGCCGCGGTTGAGGCGCCCGGGCGCGTGCGGATCCTGATTTGGGAACGCGGCGTCGGCCCCACGGAAGCCTCCGGCACCGGTGCCTGCGGCGCGGCCGTCGCCGCAGTGCACTTTGGCGGGGCGTCGTCTCCCGTCGACGTCGAGGCCCCGGGTGGCACCCAGCAGGTGGAGGTCACAGACGACGAGGTGCTGTTGACGGGCTGGGCTGAGGTGATCGCGCACGTGGAATGGTGGGGGCCGTCGTGAGGCGGTTTCACGAAGCGTCCGGCTCCGGGGAAAGTTATTCGCCGGCCGAGGATTTGTTCAATCGGCGTCGTCGCACAGCAGGACTGATTATTGGTCCCCTGCTCGCGATCGTGATGTTGCTCCTGCCGATGCCTGGACTCCCGGACGCCGCGCACCGGCTCAGCGCGGTCCTCATCCTCATGATCATTTTCTGGATGACCGAGGCCATTCCTCTGGCCGCCACCGCGCTGCTGGGCCCGACATTGGTGGTGCTCCTGGGTATCGCCCCCGCACGTGCCGCCTATGGGCCGTTTGCCGACCCGATCATTTTTCTGTTCATCGGCAGTTTTATCCTGGCTGAGGCGATGTTTGTGCATCGTCTGGATCGACGCATGGCGTTTTCCGCGCTGGCGTCACCGTGGATCGGATCGAGCGCCTGGCGGCTTGTGCTTGTTTATGCCGGTGTCTCGGCCGGACTCTCCATGTGGATGAGCAACACCGCGACCACGGCCATGTTCTTCCCGCTGGGAATGGCCGTGTTGGCGGAACTGGGTCGCGGCCGCAACAACGATCCGGCCTTCCAGCGGTTCGCGATGGCGATGATGCTGGTGACGTCGTTTGCCGCATCGATCGGCGGCATGGCGACCCCCGTCGGCACTCCGCCCAACATCATCGGCAAGGGACTGCTGCTCAAAAACGCGGGGATTGATATCTCGTTTGCCGGCTGGATGGCCTTTGGCGTGCCGCTGGTCATCGTCATGATGGGCGCCGTCGCGTTGTGGATGTTGTATCCCGCGTCGAAAGGCGTGGTGCTTGGCGCGGCCGCCACCGCCGGTGTGCGCGATCAACTCAAGGCGCTGGGGCCGATGACCACGGGGGAGCGCAACGTGGTGATGGCCTTTGGCCTCACGGTGTTCCTCTGGACCCTGCCGGGCATGTTTGCGCTGGTGCTGGGCCAGTCCCACGCGGCCACGGCGCGTCTGTCGGCACTGGTCCCTGAATCGGTCGCCGCCATCGTCGGCGCGCTGCTGCTGTTTGTCATTCCCATCAACTGGCGTGCACGCAAGTTCACGCTCACCTGGGAAGAGGCCTCACACATCGACTGGGGGATCATCCTGCTGTTTGGCGGTGGCCTGGCGATGGGCGGTCTCGCGGACTCGACCGGACTCGCCGACGCGTTTGGCCGGTGGGTGGTGGGGCCTGTTCCCGGCGCGGGCACGGTGGGACTGACCCTGGTGTTCACAGCCGTGGCGATTCTGATGTCGGAAGCCGCGTCCAACACCGCCGCCGCGACGGTGGTGGTCCCGACCGCGATTGCGGTGGCAGTAGCTGCCGGCGTATCCCCGCTTGAGCCGGCCCTGGGCGCGACCTTTGGCGCCAGCATGGGCTTCATGATGCCCATTTCGACCCCGCCCAACGCCATCGTGTACAGCAGCGGCTACGTGCCCATCAGCGCGATGATGCGGTATGGCGTGGTGCTCGACGTCATCGGGTACGTCGTCATCGTCGTGGGTGTGCTCAGCTTCGGCTGGGTGGTCAAATAACGCGTACCCCTCGCGATTGCGAGGGGCAGTTTCTGCCACGTTCTACTCGCGGTCGCGGCGGGGGAGATTGTCGAATTCCTTCTGCAACTCCGTCAATGCGGCCTCCAACCGTGTGATCGCCACCGGGTACTGACCATCATCAATCGCTGTGCGCGCTTCTTGCAGAGCAGACGCACTGGCGGCCACGGCTGCACGCAGTCGCTGCGCGGCGGCAGCGGTCAGGCGGGGTGTGGCGGTGCTCGCAATGCGGCCGTTGATGGTGGTGGCCAGGGCATCGAGTGCGACGACCAGACGTTCGGCCTGGCCACGGGCGTCCGCTTTGGCCGTGCTGGCACGTGTGACGGCCTCGTATCCGCGGTCGCGCGCGTCGAGGGCGGCGTTGAGGGCCTGGCGGTAGTCCTTCTGCGCGACGGCGTCGTCGTAGCGACTCAGGGCCTCCTCGGCGGCGAGCAGTTCGTCGGCGGCATACACCTCGGCCGACGCGGCTCGGGCGGCGGCGATGGCTCCCTCCGCCTGGCCACGTTCCTTGTCCGGGGGCTGCGAACACGCTGACAGGAGGGTTACCGATGAGAGAACGGTCGCGGCAAGGGCGAGGCGGTACATGGGCGAGCTGAGTATAACGCGCCACTCCCATGGCGAACGTGCCGAAGAGGGTCCGCGGGAGCGACTCGCACGCGCCGGCCTGGCGGCGATGAGCGACGAGGACTTGTTGTCGATTGTCCTGGGCAGCGGGACGGCGAAGGCCTCGGCGGCCACGCTGGCCAGAGCCCTGCTGACGCAGGCCTCCGGCGTGCATGGACTCACGCGAATGACGCGGGACGAAATCTGTCAGACGCGCGGCCTTGGAGAGGCGCAGGCCGCACGGGTGCAGGCGGCCATCGAACTCGGCCGCCGCACGCTCGCACAGCGAGCCGGGTCACGTCCCCTGTTTGCCAGCCCGTCGGAAACCGCGGCGTATCTGCTTCCGCGATTTGGCGCCTTCCCGGTCGAGCGGTTCGGCATCGTCCTGGTCGACACCAAATATCGGCTGTTGCGGACCCATATCCACTCGGTCGGCGCGATCGACGCGTCGATGGCCCATCCACGCGACATCTTTCGCGTGGCCGTGGGGGGAGGCGCGTCAGCGGTGGTCTTGTTCCACAATCACCCGTCCGGTGATCCTGAACCCAGCAAGGCCGACATCCAGCTGACGCTGCGGCTGGCCCAGGCCGGCCAAATCATCGGCGTCCCCGTGGTGGACCACGTGATTCTGGCCGACACGGAGTACTTCTCGTTCCGGATGGCCCGGATGCTGCCGTAACTCCGACCCGGCGCGATACAATACCGGATTGCGACCTGCATCATGTCCCGTGTCTATCTGACCACCGCCATCGACTACGTCAACAACCGGCCACACCTGGGCACGGCGTACGAGAAGATCGCCGCCGATGTCATCGCCCGGTATCACCGTCTCGTGGGTGATGACGTGCGGTTTGTGATGGGCAACGACGAACACTCGCAGAACGTCTTCAAGCGCGCGAAGGAACAGGGGCTGGACCCGCTCGCGTACTGCGATCGGATGGAAGGGGAGTTCCGCGAGGTCTGGGCCCGTCTGCACCTCTCGTTTGACGACTTCATCCGGACCACCGAACCGCGGCACAAGACGGCCGTCCAGAAGATGGTGCAGCGGTCCCTGGATGCCGGCGACATCTACGAGGGCGTCTACGAAGGCTGGTACTGCGTCTCGTGCGAGGAATTCAAGCCCGAGAAGGGCCTCGTGGACGGCCTGTGTCCGGTCCATCGCACCACGCCGGACTGGATCAAGGAAAAGAACTTCTTCTTCAAACTGTCGAAGTATCGGGATGCGTTGCTGGCCCATTACGCCGAACACCCCGACTTTGTCGCGCCGGAGTCTCGCAAGAACGAGATGCGGCGACTGCTTGAGGGTGGCCTCGAGGACATCTCCGTCAGTCGCGCCGGGCAGGCGTGGGGCATTCCGCTCCCGAATGACCCCGGCAGTGTGGTGTACGTCTGGTACGACGCCCTGATCAACTACGCCGCCGCCGTGGGCTACGGGACTGACGACGCCCTGTTTGAGACGTGGTGGACGCAGACGGGCGAGTCGCCACGCACGGTGTTTCACCTGGTGGGCAAGGACATTACGCGGTTTCACTGCGTGGTCTGGCCGGCGATGCTCTTGAGTGCGGGCCTGCCGCTGCCGACGAAAATTTTTGGGCACGGCTGGGTGTTGTTCAAGGGCGAAAAAATGAGCAAGTCGCTCGGCACCGTGATCGATCCG
>CAYZLT010000050.1:0-15542 GCA_964479175.1 uncultured Solibacteraceae bacterium
GTTGTTGGAAAGCTCACGGCCTCAGCGTACCGACCGCCCCGCGCCCGGCGTTCAGGCGTCGGCGCCCGGCACGAAGACGGTGCTCGCCGCGCTGCCGCCGGTGATTGCGTCGGCGGCGAGGATGACGGCGGCTCCGGTGTACGCACTGGTTTCATCGGCGGGGAAACGCACAAGCGATGGGTAGACGATGCCTGTGTCGCAAGCGCCGTCGGCGCGGCGATGCGGCCGTGTCCAGTCGAGTAATTCGATCGCGGTGCTCAAATCACCGATCGCGGCGTACGCGATCGCGCACTCGGCGGTTTCGCTGGCGGTGATCCACGGCTCGTCGCTGACACAGCGAATGCCTTTGCCTTCCATCGCGAACGTCGCCCAACTGTCTGCCAGGCGCGCCTTGGCCTCTTCGCCGATGAGTGCGCCGGAGAGCACCGGGTAGTACCAGTCCATCGCCCAACGGTCCTTGGGTTCGAAGGCATCGGGTCGGGTCGCCACCAGATCCGCGAGCAGCACGCTCGCCGTCATCCAGTCGGGTCGCGGTTCGTTGGTGAGTTCGGCAAGTTGCGCGCCACAGCGCAGCGCGTGCGAAATGCTCGACGACCCGGTGAGCAGTGCGTAGTCTGTGTCTGATAACTCGAGGTTATGTCACCGGAACAGCCCCTTCATACGGACTATCGGCCCCGGTAGACCTCGGTGGTGACAGGTTTTTCGGTCTGATACATCGCTGCTGCAGCGCGCAGAGACACGCACGAGAACTCCTGTTACAGGTCGTTGAACTGTTTCGTCAGGCCTTGCCCTGGTCGACGAGCTGCGAAAGTCGTTCGTCAACCTCGGCCGGTGTCATCAGATTCCGTGGGACCCGCGCAACCCGTCCTGCAATCGTCGGCAGTAACTGGCGAGTTCCTGAGCGGCCACCGCCTCCGAGGGGCTCCAGCCGCGAGCGCACGAGGTCGGTCAGCTTATTGCCCACTTCCTGAAACGTCAGTCGATCCGCACCGGAGCGAATAAGCTGGGCGCCCGACAACTCCTCCACTATATCAATATTCTCGACAACGCGCAGGATGCCCGTCCGCAACAGGTCGACCCGCAGAAGGCGCGAACCCTCCAAACCGAGTCCGACATCAAGCATCGCTGGCGTCAGGACTTCGACCTGATGATTCAGGACGCCGCGCTTGGTTTCGCTCTCGTTTTGCTATCCGCCTCGCGCATATCTTGACCATCTGCTCTTCAGTAAATCGTGATGTCTTCCTCGCTCCCTCGGGGATGCGGGAGCGCCATTGTCTCAAGTTCAGCTGGTCCGAAAAACACCGAGCAGGTCAAATCACGTGGGTTGGACGAAAGCGCGCAAATGTCTCCCACCAGCGCGCGATCGGCGATCGAGCCTTCCACGACATCCAGTCCGGGACGCTGGAGGCCAGCTCGCGTTTGCCGGTCGCGAAGTTGTCGATGATGCAGATTTCGTGACCTGCGGCAGGTACTTCTCGATGATGTTAGATCCGAGGCAGCCGGCCGCCGGTAATCAGAATGCGCATATTGGAAGTGCCACCTTCAAGGTTGATCGACGGTCGCACCCGGCGCCGCAGTGGAGAGGTCATCGTCATAGCCGTCCAACGCAATCCGCTCGCGCCGCCACGTGACACCTCGCTTGAGGACTCTTGCCGGAGCACCGCCGACGATCGATCCTGGCTCAACGGCCCCCGTGACGATGGAGCCGATCGCTACGATGGCGTTTTCGCCGATCGCCGAACCCTTCAGAATCTTCGAGTCGGCTCCAATCCAGACATGCGCGCCAATATTCACGCTGCGCGCATGGTTGATACGCCGCCCTGTCTGTTCGTCGATGATGCTGTGAGCATCGCCGGTTCTAATTTGAATGTGCTGTGAGAACATGCAGTCTGACCCGACGGTAATCTCCGTCCGTGCGTCCCCGGCGGAAAAGTCGGCTCCCTCCACCGTAGTGTTCGATCCGATCACGATGCGATTGCCGCGGTCTTCGAGGTAAAAGCCGCTATTACGGATCACACAGTCGCGCTCAATCCGCAGCAGGTGCCCCTCCCCTTCGATGGAGATCACGGTGTCGGTGAGCCGCGCGCCGCTGCCCAGCTCAATGGTGTTGCTCGTGCCGGCGACGCGAACCGTGACGCTCCTCAACAGCACTCCGTCGTTCACCAGCCGGTTGCCCCTCTCTACGCGCGCTGAGTTACGGTGCCATACGTTGTAGACGAACACGGCTGCGGTCAGCAGTCTGGGGGACCGGCGGACATAGGCCTTCAGCGCGATAATAGTCCGCATTAAGGGGTTCCTGGAGTCAGCAGAAGGTTCCCTTTCAGACGTGAGGCGGCTTTTTCCCAGATTGAATTCATCTTTCTAATATAGTCGATGAGATTATGAACACCTGAACCGTGCCGGTTTCGTCGGAGGGCTCATTTCTTGAGAGGATGAAGCCGATGGCAATACCGAGAAAGTATTCCCGAGAAGTCCGAGAGCGGGCCGTACGGATGGTGCGCGATGACCTGCTGGGTGTTTTCCGGACCAGCTGAAGCCTGAGAGAATGGCGCCCTCGGAGCCACGAGGGAGTCATGAAGAAGTCACGATTTACCGAAGACCAGATGGTGCGCATCCTGCGCGAGGCGAACCAGAAGAGCGTGCCGGAGGTCGCCAAGAAGCACGGCGTGAGCGACCGCCGATAGTCCGTATGAAGTGGGTGTTTCCCTGACGTAACGTGGGATTATCAGACACAGGGCCGATCACGTTGCGGCGACACGTGGGAGAAACTCAGCGCCGACATGAGCTACAACGACAAGGCGAAGATCGGCGATGTTCCGCACCAGCTTGTCATCACCATCTCTGAGTCGCCGAAGAAGAAGGGGCTCATCTAGACCGGCACCGACGACGGGCGTCTGTGGGCATCGGTCGACGACGGCAAGGAGTTCAGGGAATTGACAGCGAACTTGCCGAAGAAACAGTGGATCGCCAAGGTGGTGGCGTCGCAGCACGACGAAGGGACGGTCTACGTCGCGCAGCAGGGTCGATACGACGAGGATTTCGCCCCACGCATCTACAAATCAATCGACTACGGCAAGACCTTCAAGAGCATCGCGGGCAACATTCCGGGCGGGCCCATCAACATGATTCGCGAAGATCCGGTGAGCCCGAATGTGCTGTACGCCGCGAATGACTTCGGCGTCTACGTGACGACGAATGGCGGTGCGCGGTGGGACGTGCTCGGCGGCAATCTTCCTTCAGTTGCCGTCATGGACTTCATCGTCCACCCGCGCGACAGGATGCTCGTCATCGGGACGCACGGCCGCGGCGTGTGGACAATCGATGTCAGCAAGATTGGGAGCCGATAGGAACAAGGCCGGGCAGGAAGGGCTGCCTGGTGGCCCGGACCACGGTGGGCACCGGACTTGCTCCGATCCCAAGCGATGTCGTCGTCGCTCAGCTATTGTCCGCGTCGCCCGGAGCAGAGCGGTGGCAGACCACCGCGATGGCCAGGGGATGCCGTGGTTGGGTGTCTGGCAGCCGGCTTCGCGCGGTTCCGGTGCGGGGCGGATGACGGGCGCATCCTGCGGCATCTGGGCCTGTCGGACGTGGTGCCGGTGCCTCGTGCGGGGCGCGCGCCGCCGCTGCCGTGGGAGGCTGATTCCGAATCGATTGGCGATTCTGCCTACGACTGAGCGAGCGGATTCCAGCGATCCTGCGACAGCGGGCCGCTGGAAGTGTGCCTTCAGGGGACCAGCGTGACCGCCGCCGACGTGGTTTGCCACCGCCTGCATCGACGGTGACCGTCCCGCGAGCGTGAGTGACACGACGACCCCCTCTTCATGTGCAGTCCGACCTCTTCAACGACACGCACGCCAGTGTCACGATCTGCCCGATCACGTCGGACTTCATTGACGCACCCCTGTTCCGCATTACGCTCCCTCCCGGATCGCGCACCGGACTTGACCTGCCCTCCCAGGTGATGACGGACAAGATCGTGAGCGTGCCCCGGGCAGCCGTGAGCCGAGCCATCGGCCGCTGCGACACCGAGGAACTTGGTGCAGTGTCGGACGCGCTCAGGCGCTGGCTCGATCTCTGACACCCGCGGATTGCATTACTTCCTATAAAGCGAAGTAATTTGGTAGCCTCTCCGGCATGCCGCAGGAGCGTCTCGGCGAATTTGAAGAATTCACGCTGCTCGCGGTGCGCGCCCTCGGCGAATCCACCTACGGCGTACCGGTTCAGCAGTTTGTGGAAGCAGCCACCGGACGCCGGGCCTCGATCGGCGCCGTGTATGCCGCACTTGATCGCCTCGAAGCCAAGGGCTTCGTGCGATCGGTGATCGGTGAACCCACCGCCACCCGCGGGGGGAAGCGGAAGCGGATGTTCACCGTGACTCCGGCCGGTATCAAGACCGCCGCCGAACTCCGCCGTGTGCGTGAGCAAATCTGGCGGACGATCGAGGAGCGGGGGTAGTGGTGCCCACCTCGAAGCCCCCGATCCTCGGCCGACTGCTCCTGCGCTTCTGCCGCCTCGGCGATCGCCGTAGTGATGTGGAAGCCGACCTGAAGGATCTGTTCGAGAAGCGGGCAGGTGCCGTCGGCGCGGCGCAGGCGCGACGGCGTTGGGGCGACGCATCCGGCCCTCAGCGCTTGAGACCGGTCAGGCGTCCGGCCATCCCACGTGCCCGAGGCACTCGGTCTCGTACCAAGGCCGTGCAGGACTCCGAAGAGGCGTAGAATGGACCGGCACCATGGAAGTCACGATCAGCCTACCCGACGATATTCTGGCTGCCCTCCGAGGCCAGTGGGGGAACGTGCCTCGACGGTCACTTGAAGCCGTTGCCGTTGAGGCCTATCGCTCGGGCGCGCTGAATGAGAGCCAGGTCCGTCGTGTCCTGAAGTTCGATACGCGTTTTCAGGTTCATGCCCTGCTGAAGGAACATCAGGTGCCTCTCCGCTACACTGCCGAGGACCTTGAAGGCGACTTGTCGGCGCATCGAGAGCTTGGGATTCTTCCGAGGCGATGATCGTTGTCGCTGACAGCGGGCCCCTCCATTACCTGCTTCTGGTCGACCAGATCCTATTACTACGGCGCTTCTACGGGCAGGTGGTCATTCCTGAACCTGTCGCCAGTGAGTTGAGCGCCGCGAGCTCTCCCGTGATTGTGAGTACATGGATCGCGCATCCGCCTGAGTGGGCAGTTGTGACGGCTGTGTCACCGGGCCAGATAGCGTCAGTTACCGATGACTTGGACCTGGGTGAACGAGCGGCCATTGCGCTGGCGGGTTCACTTTTGGCCGATCTGTTATTGATTGATGAGGCGGCCGGGCGCGTGGAGGCGAAGCGTCGCAATCTTCGGGTCACCGGGACACTGGGTGTGCTCCGTGCCGGGGCAGAGCAGGGCGTGGTCAACGTCGCTGATGTGCTCGACAAACTCCGGGCGACCAGCTTCTACGCGGACGAAGCTCTCATCGCCTCGGTCTTCGGCGAATGGCTGCGACGGTAAGGGAAAAGGCCGGACAGGGCTTCGGCTGTGCTTAGTTAAGTTAGCCCAGGGGACCGGCCCGGTGTTCAGAACGCCACCAACACGACGGTCCTGCCGTATCAATACAGTCACAGAGGGTGGCCTTCAGTGGCTGCGTAGAGCCGTGATGGGATCCACGCGCGCGGCGCGCATCGCGGGGATCCACGCGGCCAGCGAGCCCACCATGACCAAGAGGGCCGCAACGCCGATGAGCGTGGCGGGATCTGCGGGCGCCACCTGGAACAGGAAGCTCTCGATCGACCGCATGGCGTACGCAGCCATTCCCAATCCAACGACTGCGCCCAGCACAATCGGCAGCGCCGCGTCTCGCACCATCGTCCTCACAACCTGACCAGGCCTGGCGCCAAATGCCATTCGCACACCAATTTCCCCGGTGCGTCGTGTCACAGCGTAGGCGGTGGTGCCGAAGATGCCGGCCAGCGCCAACACGAATCCAAGTCCGCCGAGCATTCCCAGGAGCCAGGTCCTCTGCCGCGTTTCGAGGATGTTGGCACCGAACAACTGGTCTCCCGTGCGCACACGACGATAGTCCGTATGAAGGGGCTGTTTCGGTGACAGAACCTCGAGTTATCAGACACAGAGACGGACTGGCCCGCCAGCGTTGTTGTGCCAGAAATTCACGAGCAGATCGGGGGAAGGAGCATACGCATCTGTGATGATGCCCGGATCCCTGTCGGCGGGGTTCGTCCGCTCACACGAAGACGGTGCGAAAACAGGGCAATGTCGCCTAATGCCGTGATTCGCACATTGCGCGGCGCAAGGTTCGGGCGCATCTTCGGGCCCCACTGCTGTTCCGGCTCGGCGGCCTGTGAGCGTACTGCTGCATGGGGCTTGACGGACTCTCGTTAACGAAGGGGCGATGATGAAGAAACTGGCGCTTGGAATGATGACGGGAATGATGACGGGCTTTCTGTTGTTGGTCTCTGCCTCATTGGTGGAAGCGGGACCTATCGTCACCTACACGGTGAGTGGCACTCCGGGCAACTACTTGCTCAATTTTTCCGTGACCAACGCGCTCAGCGTGTGCGGCTGGCAGCCCATTGGTGCTGGCAACGTCAATGGGTATGCTCCTTCCCCCGATCTGCTCGTGAATGTCTGGCACAACAACAGTCACCCACCGGGTCGTTGTCCTCATGACGTTAACCGGGTAGGCGGCAAATCTCTTAACTTGACGGACAACTTGAGGAGGAAACTGTGATAACCAGGATTTCAGGACTCAAACTCTCTGGCTTCGGTGGGCTGCTTTTCTTGCTCGCCGTGCTGGCCTTCCCGGCTCGAGGCTTTGCCCAAGCGCCTCCCCAGTTCGTGTACGTGACCAACTTCTATTCGCACAACGTCTCCGCGTACTCCGTGGACGCCACCACCGGGGCGCTGACGCCCGTGGCAGGTTCGCCCTTCGCGACGGGTGCTTATCCCTATGGCCTAGTGGTTGATCCCTCGGGAAAGTTCGCGTACGTGGTCAACGTTTATTCCTTCAACGTCTCCGCCTACACCATCGGCACCAGCGGGGCGCTGACCCCGGTGGCGGGCTCGCCCTTCCCGACGGAAGCCTACTCCGCCAATGCGGTGGTCGATCCCTCCGGCAAGTTCCTGTACGTGGCCGGAGGTTACGGCGGCCTGTCCGCCTACACGATAGACGCCACCAGCGGAGCGCTGACCCCGGTGGCGGGCTCGCCCTTCCCGGCGGGAGCCACTGCCTATGGAATAGCGGTCGATCCCTCGGGCAAGTTCCTCTATTCGACGAACGTGATTTCCGACAGCGTGTTCGCTTTCACGATTGACACCACCAGCGGAGGGCTGACCCCCGTGGCTGGCTCGCCCTTCGCGGCGGGATCGAGTCCTTATGAGCCGGCAGTCGATCCCTCGGGAAAGTTCCTGTACGTGGCCAACGCCATCTCCGAAAACGTGTCCGCGTACACGATTGATGCCAGCAGCGGAGGGCTGACCCCGGTGGCGGGTTCGCCCTTCGCGGCGGGGACGTTCGCCTTTGGAGTGGCGTTCGATCCCTCGGGAAAGTTCGTGTACGTGGCGAACTTGGACTCCAACAACGTCTCCGCCTACACCGTCAACGGCACCAGCGGGGCGCTGACCCCGGTGGCGGGCTCACCATTTTCGACTGATCCTGCTCCCACTCGAGTGGCCATCGATCCCTCGGGAACGTTCCTCTATGTGACGACCCGGGGTCTCAGCAGCGTCTCCGCCTACACCCGCGACGCCACCAGCGGGGCGCTGAGCCCGGTGGCGGGCTCGCCCTTCCCGGCGGGAAGTTTGCCCTCCGTGATCGTGATAGCGGTCGGCAACGTCACCGATGTGACCCCTCCAGTTGTCGCGGTTCCGTCCAACATCACCGTCGAGGCAACCAGCCCGGCCGGCGTGACGGTCACCTTCGCGGCTTCAGCGAACGACCCTGACGACCCGGCTGGCCCGGTGACCTGTTCATCCACCTCAGGGTCCACCTTCCCCATCGGAACAACGACGGTGGCGTGTAGTTCGACCGATACCTACGGGAACACGGGGACCGCGAGCTTTACCGTGACGGTCCTGAGTCCGGCGCAAATCGTGGCCAAGCTCATGACTGCCGTCGCGAGCCTCAACTTCCAGCAGGGCAGCAATCTGCTCCGGAACGTGCTCCGTGCTCTGAACAATGGGCAATTCGGGGCCGCGTGCAATCAAATGGGCGCATTCATCAACCAGGTCCAGGGGCAATCGGGCAAGAGTCTCACCGTCGCCCAAGCAGCTCAGTTGATCCTGTCCGCCACCAATGCGAAAGCGGCGCTCGGATGTTCATGACGATGACGCCGGCCTTGCCCGCCCGGGCCGTAGGGTGCGACGGGTGAGCCTGGCGCGGTCGGCGCCAACGGGACCAACGGCATGGAACCCGGCATGCTCGTGATGCTCCCGACTGGGTCCGCCGCGCCGACTGGCTACACGTTCGTCGGCGTCTTCGACCTCCAGCCGTCGGGTACCGATCGCGGCAGTTCACTGACGCCGAGGCGCTCGTGTATCGACGGTCCGCCAACCGCGCGCCGGGTCCCAGACCTGGATGGAGAGCGGGCCGTCGCGCTCGGGACACTGTTCGCGCGTGTGGCGCAGCTTCCCTTCCAACTCCAGAACACGGTGGCGGTCCCAGTACAGGCTGCCGTAGACAGCGCTCTTCAGCTCCAGCGCCGGCGAGAACTCGTAGATCGCACCAATCAGCGCGCCTTCGTCGTTCGTCAGATCGACTTCTGATGTGTGCACAATGACATTGCTGGCGGAGGGTCCGACCGCCGCCCGATTGAACGCGGATCCGGTCACGCGATTCAGCTCCGATCGCGGCAGGACAACGTAAATCAGCGGCGCGCCGGGTCCGCAATTGCGGCACCGGAACGTTCCCGCTTCCTCTGGTGACGCCCCGTCGAGCGCAGCGGCATCAAGCAGCGCCACCATCCCGCCATTCCGCGCCTGATTGAAACCTGAGATCAACAGTCGTGACGGCGACAACCAGCGCAATGACTCGACCCAGCCACTGTTGACGAATGAGGCCTGGCGCTGCCAGCGTTCGTCGAGCACCGTCACCACACTCGGCCACCATGTGAAGTGATGCGCGGCAACCGCGATGCGTGTCGTGCCCCCTGAGGTCTCGGCTTGAGCGGCGGTCAAGGCCCACGGTGCAGTGAAAGGACGTGGGTCGGCGAACAACCAATCGTCGCGGAAGGAGAATGTGTGGAGCAGCTGCCCTTCCATCGAGAACTGTCGCAGGACACCATCGCTCGGTTGCTGGCTCTGGCGATCAAATCCGTGCGATGTCGTCACCAGCACTGACGGCTCCGCGCCACCAATGACCTTCCCCGCCATCTCCGACCTCGGGTTGACCGCCACTTCACCCGGCGGAAAATCCCAGCGCCAGCGGTCCGTGCCCTGGATGTCTGTGGCGACAACGCCAGCCGCCGAGACGTCGACCACCAGTTGCTCTGCTGCCACTGGACCCGGCCGCACGCGCCATACGACGATGGCCAGCATGACCACCACTGCCGCAGTGGCCCACCGAAGCCTCGAAAATTCGCGGGTGGCCGGCACGGGCAAGGCCAAGCCCTCGACCGCCTGCGTCCCGGCAGCAGCCGAACCGGTCGCGACCTCCGCATGACCGGTCAGCATCCAGGCATCGATCTCACTCCTGAGCGCAAAGACCGATTGCCCTCGCCGCCCGGGCACGCGCCGGATGGGCAGGCCCAGTGACTCCCATCGTTGAAGAGTCCTGACGTCGCGACCCAGATAGTCCGAAATCGCTTTCCACGAGTCGAGCCGGTCGGGCTGTTGATTCATGACAGGAGCAGACGCCTTCAGTCTACGCGTAATGCCATCTGACAAATTGGCGCGACCGCGATCACGGCGACGATAGTCCGTATGAAGGGGCTGTTTCGGTGACAGAACCTCGAGTTATCAGACACAGCCGCTATCACGGCTCGGCTGGCATCCACCGATGGGTCGGGCTCGGCGTCATCGCCGACAATTTGATCAATGTGGCGACATGCTTGGACCGGCCGGCCCTGGCGTAGTCAGCCGAAGGCGAACGACGGGAAATACAGCGGCCACCCATAGGCCAAAAAGCATCGATGCCCCAATCCCCGCGTCGCCAAACATCATTTCTTGACCTGAAAGTAGCTAAGAAAATGTCTACGGGCAATGCCTTCATCGGGGACACCGCGACCGGCGTGTCGCCCGCTGGACCGCCGGCTGTCGAGACAGAATAGGACCACGTCACCTCTCGCCGCTCAACGTCACGAGAGACCTGGCAGTGAGATTTTGAAGTACGCCTCGACCTCGGCGGCGGTTGACTTGTTGAAAGCTCCGCGCCAGTTCTTCACTATCCGCCCATCCGGTCCTATGATCAGCATTTGCGGCGTGCCTCCGAGGCTGTAGGCTTCCTTCGCCGCGTCGGAAGGCACGACGATGCTGGCCTCGACGCTGTGGCTATCCAGGAATTCCTTCGCACCTTTCCTGTCAAGGGCCAGAGCGTACACCGACATGCCCCGCAGACGAGCTGCATTGAGAGTTTCCCTCATATTGTTCGCGTTCCTGACACACCAGCCGCAGCTAGCGGTGTAGACATACAACACTAGTCCGGCGTGTTCGGCCGGCACGAGCGTCGCGGGTTCACCCTGCAAGGTCGTCCCAGTCAGGGGGCCGAACCGATCGCCGACCTTCAAGACAGGTCCCGGCGTAAGGCTCTTAATGATGCCGCGCTGCCGCTGCACTCGAGCAGCGAGTGCGGCATTCAACGTGAGTGAACTGACGATCAAAATCAACAAAGGAGACTTCCTTAACACATCCACTACACTCATTGCAGTTCCTCCTAAAGACAACCGTTGCTACGTTCCACCACCTGAGAGATGTCAGTTCTTCAGTAAGTCTGTTGGCGCTTGGCGGGTCAGAGCCAACACCGGCGCGAAGCAAGCTGCCACCATCGCACCCAAGCCGACAAAGGCAAAGACGATACCGGCGGTTGTCGAGGACAGGTCGGGCGCGAACACCAAGTGCTGCGCGAACCTCACCAGCGGGCCGGCGGCGACGATGCCGACGAGGGCTCCCAGTGCGAGGGGCCACACCTCTAACCAAGTCACTAGCCAAGCCACGGATAGGGGTGAACCACCGATTGCCAGCCTCACGCCGATCTCGGGCCGCTTGTCGAAGGTGATCTTCGTCATCACTCCGTTGAACCAGACCACGGCGATGAGCCATCCGACAACTGCCAAGCTGCCGACAACCACCGCAACACTCTCCTGTGCGGCGGTGGCATGGGCGAGGACCTCATCAAGGAGCGCGATGCGTGCAACCGGCTGAGTCGGGTCTATTGCGGCCACGGCATGCCGAATCTTGCGGTCGAACGACGGCTGGTATGTAGGGACCTTCAGCAAGATTCGTGACTCCCACGTTGTCTCTTGGTACGAGGGAACATAGACGGCACAGCGACTTCTGATGGTCACGTCAGACGTAACGTCGCCGACGACACCAATGATTCGCGTAGGGCCGGTCAATGACAGTGCGGTTCCGAGCGGTGACCCCGCGCCTATTTGCGCGGTACACTCACGAGACACGATTGCAACGGGCTCGGCTTCGTTGTCGCTGAACCTCCGGCCCTCGACAAGAGGAATCGCCAGCATTTCGAAGTACCGCGGATGAACTCTGTACTCGTTGAATCTAAGCCGGCCGGACACTCCGTCGGAAACCACCCGAACACGACCGGGCGATAGAATGGGAACGCCGCTGCCGAAAGTCGCGCTCATCACGCCCGGAATGTCCGACAACGCCGCGAGCGCACGTGATTCGAACTTGTCCACAGCGTCACCGTTCCTGTAGGAGTCGTAATTCAGGCGTAAGCCAACCACCACGATGTCACGCCCGTCGATACCCAGTGAGAACCGGTTGGCGTGCTGCACTCCCCTGACAACGGCATGCGTCAGCATCAACATGACAACCACGACAGTGGCCACACCGAAGGACAACCCTTTCCGCCATTTGCGGCCGAACGGGCTCGCAGAGATGTTCTGGCGGGTCACCAGGGCTGATATGTCAAGTCCTCGACTCAAGATAGTGGCGGTCGCGGACCCGGTACCAATTGAGACCCCCAACCCGCATGCCAAAATCCACCGGACGACGTCTTGGACTGGAATACTCGGTACCGCAGTCGTGGCCACGAGAGGCTGGATCACCCACCACATCAAGCACGCGACCCCCACCATGAAGGGAAGCGCAGCCAGGGCGAGCAACACCTCTTCAGCCACAATGGTGGCCCACACCTGGCGGCGGCTCGCGCCGCAGGCATGTAGCACAGCGAGGTCGGGTCCGCCTGCTAGCGTGTGAGCGACCTGACCGTGCACCATCGCCACTACTGCGAGGACAAGTACGAGGCCGATGGCCAAGCCGAGCAGCCGCGCCACGTGGAGCCTGGGCCCTAAGAGATGCTCGCGCAACGCGATCGGCACCAGTCGCTTGCTCTTCATATCCCGAGACAGTCGATCGCTCACGAGAGCAGGGCTGATGGCTTGGCTGAGCCTGGCGACAACGATGCAACATATCTCGCCGGCTACCACCGGTCTCTCGGGGGGCCCCGCCCAGGGAATCCAGAGCTCGACTGTCTCGGACTCGATTCCGGAGAAAACGCGAGGCATGACGCCAACGATCCGATAGGACTTTCCGCCCAGGATGGCGCGTGTCCCTAGTATCGATTCTCTGCCACCGAACAAATCTCTCCACAGGGCATCGCTCAGGACCAGGTCTTGGTCGCCACCGCTTTTAACACTGGCAGCCGTAAAGACCTGGCCCAGCTGAGGCTCTGCACCGAGGAGAGAGAAGAATAATGGTGACACGCGTGCACCGATCAACCGATCAGGCGAATTGTGAACTCGCCGTCGAAGTAGTCAAACTGGACGGCAGGTCCACCGTATCGAGTCGTCTGGATGGCTGCGACGTCCGAGAGGACGCCTTCGTGTTCTTGGAGTCGTTTGAGGTCGCCATACGTTAGCTGCAGTTTCGGCGTGCTGCCGGATTGGCTTGAGCCGATCATTGCCACTTGCTCCGGATTTGGAACGGGCAATGACTCTTGGGAAACGCGGCCAGCCAGGAGCGCCACCACGGCTGCTGGCCCGACGGTCAACGACAGGAGCGCTAGGCGTGCTGCCGATCTGGAGAGATTCCGTCGCAGTACGCGCCAGCGGTACATCAAGACAAGTTTCATATCGATAGCCTCCCGGGCAAGGTGTCGTTCTGATTCAGCATCAACAAGCTCGGCAATGTCTGCCGGCCCAAGCTGACCTCATCGCGAAGCGCAACCACCAGTCGCCTGTACTGGATGGCGCTAATGCCCATCGCCCCTCTGAACTCCCTTGCGAAGTGGCTGGGTTGCTGAAAACCGAGATGGTAGGCCAGCTGTGACACCATCGTCACGGTTTCAACCAGCCGCCGAGTGGCGAGCGTCATTGAGAACAACGAGCGCCACTGGCAAAACGTCAGACCAGATTCGCGACGAAGTCGTCGGCCAAGATGCCCCCCATCAATCCCAATCGAATCTGCCAGTGTTCTGGCCGAAGGTCGTGTCCCTCGTCTGAGCTCATTCTCAAGTTGCAACAGTGCCTGAGCCATTGGCGGCTGCGTGGGTTCGCTGATGGTCTTGAGTCGCCTCCTGAACACAGGGCGCGCGATGTGGATCGGTCGCGCCTTGTCTGTTTCGCCAAGAAGCGTTCTGAAGCTGCCAGAACTGGCATAAGCCACTCGAATATTTGGGTACGGAGCGCTCATCGCCCCAATGAGAGTAGCAGTCAGGGCCACTCCCTCTGCGGACCATAAGTGCCTTGGAAGGTCGCGAGAGACGAGCGGCGACAATTGGCGTTGGCGGACGACGTTCGCGAGAATTCTGGCCCGGTCGAAGAAGTCTTCCTCGACCAGTGCGTCGGCACCTAGATTATTCGAGAAGATGGCGCCGTCTCTCCCTTTCGGTGAACCGGCTGCTGCTGTCGAACTGAAGGCACGAAGGTGGGCGACGACCTCATCCACGATGTGCGTAGGCTCAGAGCCCTCAACGAGGTGAGTTGCTGGCCAGTTGTTGACCGTTGCGAGTTCCAGCGGCGTCTTCGCTCGAGTGTCAAGGACGACAAGAGGCGTTTGACATCCGGCATGCCGGAATCGTTCGACGAAATCAACACTGGTCGCATTGGTGTGAATCACAATCGCGTCGTACAACGTGGTCTGCAGTGCTACGACCGCCGCTCGGTACGAGTCGACCAGGTGAATGTCAATCGGCTGACCATCAAGTTCCCGTTTCAACGCTGATGGCAATTTCGGGAAGTCATGTATCCACAGGACCACGAGCGAACGGCGGATCACATGTCCGGCGCCGGTTAGGTCACACACCAATTTCGAGCTCACCGGGCCTCCGTACGGCTCTAGTGCTAGCAAATCGCGTGCCCGCCATCGCACCTGGAGGGGCAACGCTTTCGTTGCTGCCATGAGGCGACGTGGCCTCGCGATGTGGGGGCATAGAGCCCCAAGGCGCTGGTAGAGATCGAGTCTATGGCGATGACCCACTCACGCAACGGGCGCCATGATTCAGTTAGGAGCCGGTCAGGAAACAGGTGACGCATTTGGAGCGCCGATCCATCCCGCTAGGCATTGTTGTTCGGGCCTCAAATACGCTGGGCATTCTCGGTCGTCGCGCCTCGACGCGCCAAATGCGTCACTTGCTTCCTGACAGGCCCAGTATCGACGGCGGCGAGGGGTGTGGTCGGGGGCGCCACTGTAACAGGCCGCGTCGCCGATCTCGTGTGCCGGACTCTCGGGCAGGAAACGGCCGGTCAGGGTCGTCTCGACGACCGTGACTGAAAGCGGCTAGGCGCGGTCCCGTGATCCTGCCCCCTTGCGGCGCTTGGTCTTGCAGACGCATTGCCTTTGCTCTGGCGCTGGCGACCTATAGCCGTCGATGAAGGCCTCCCGCACATCGACGCCACGGCGCGCATGGACATCTTTCGCGAGGGCGTGCGGCCAGTCGCAGTGCGCCGGGCCGGCCTCGCTGAAGCGACGCCGACAGGTCTGAGACGGCGGCTGCCGACCGGGAACGTCCGGTGCGTTCTTGAAGCGACTTTGCCAGTACCAGAAGCCAGGCGGAGGACTTAGCGTGGGACTGGCTCGCAATACCCCGTGCGCCCCGTTGAGCAGTCATCTCCGACCCGAAAGACGCAATGATGTGCGGCCGGGCATTGGGTGTCGTAGGAGCAGCAAATGCCCTCGACTTTGTGTGTCGCGGCAAGGGATACCGCGGAATACCCAATGGCCACGAGGGCCAGAACAGCAACAATCAGTCTCAGAACCATGTCGAACCTCCGGGCAGTTGCATGGCAAGTTCGGTGCCGCACGTAGTGCTCGCAGCGTATTCGTTTCGGTTGTCAGTCTCAGCTATTCAGGGCATCAGTTGCCCCGACACGTGGCACGGTGGTTGCGCCGCTCGAAAACTAGACCAGTCCACCGCTCGAAAAGTAGACCAC
>CAYZLT010000051.1:0-15149 GCA_964479175.1 uncultured Solibacteraceae bacterium
CCCACGGGAGTTGTGGAGTCGTTTACGTGCCGACCGGGCGCGGCGGTGACGGAGATTGAGGAAGGCTGAAGGTTAAAGGCCATAGGCCCAAGGTACGGATCGCGTCCGTACCTTTGGCCTACGGCCTTTGCCCTATGGCCTTCTTCCTACCTGATCGTAATGGTCCCCAGCAGGCTCGACGTCCCCGGATTGTCGTGGTCGTGGAACCCGCAGGTGCGGACCGTGTTGAGGTTGCCCGACTCGCGGGATTGTCCCGCGGCCAGCAGGCCGACCTGGTTCAATTCCGGGCACGCGGTGTGCTCCGGATGCGGATCGCTGGTCATGTTGTGCGCACGGGTGTCGTTGTTAATGAAGGTGACACGTGAACCCGCGGTGATCTGAATGTTGCGCGGCGAGGCCCCCTGCGACGTGATCGTGATCGTGTTGGTCACGGTCGGGGTGGTCGGCGCGGTGGGAGTGCTGCCACCCCCGCCGCCACCGCACGCGGTCATCATGAGGAGCCCGACGAGGGGCAGAAGCTGGTTACGGATCGACATCAGAAGAACCTCCTGGACAAGTTGAAACCGAGGAACCAATCGCCGTTGCCGGGACCGCCAAGCGCGACCTGACGCAGCGTGGACCCGAGCGCGTTGGACACGTTGAGCTGGAACATGTGCCCGCCGGCGCGATGTTCGAAACCAAAGGAAATGTGATCCACCCCGGGTTTATACCCGGCCAGCCGTGGGGCGGCTTCCGCAACCAGATACATCTTGGACTGACCGAGGCGCAGCCGACCGCCGAACCCGAGCATCACCGTGTGATTGTCGTCGGTGTCGGTGTCAGACGACGGATTGGAGTTGAACAGCAGCACCGGCTGCACGTAGACCGCGCCTCGGTCGGTGACCTGGTGCGAGAGGACCACCCCGGCCGAGATGGTGTGATCCTCCCGGAAGTTGTTGCGGCCCTCAATGGCCCCGACGAGGTCGAGGGTGACCGGCCGGGCGTCGGTCTGACGCAGGAGTTGGCTCTGGGCCTGGATCTGAATCGCACGGTCATTCGTGCGATGGAGCGAGAGCTGCGTGCCGGGCATCAGTCCGTACCGGAGTTCGAGGCCCACGCGTGAGGAGCTGTCGAACCCGAAGAAGTTTTCGACGAAGGCGCCGATCCCGCCGCAGCCGCCGGGCTTGGGCCCCTCGTCCGGGCACGTTCCGGTGATGGGACGCGAAAAACGGTGGGTCATCCTGAAGGCGAACTTGCCGGCCGGCATCCGGAGCGTCGTTGGCAGTGCCGTCAGCGCGAAGTCGGGGACCAGTTCGTTGATGCCGAGATCGTCGAGATCGGGGTCCTGGGTGGTGAGGGTGCCCGCGGCAGTGGGTGGGGCAGCGGTCTGGGCGGCGGCGCCCACTGGAAGGCCAACAAGCAGCGCGATGGTCGCGGCAAACTGGGCGATTTTTATACGACGGACAGTTCTCAAAACATCCTCCTAAACGTCTGCAAGACGTTGTCAATCAAGTCGAGTGGGCCATTTACGTTATAAAATGTCCTCACTATGGCGTACATCATTACCGAGCCCTGCATCGGCACCAAGGACACCGCCTGTGTGGACGTGTGCCCGGTTGACTGCATCCACCCCCGCAAGGACGAGGGGGGATTTGAAGAATCCAAGATGTTGTTCATCCACCCGGATGAATGCATCGACTGCGGCGCGTGTGTGCCGGCGTGCCCGGTCGAGGCGATCTTCGCCCTCGACGAGGTCCCGGACAAGTGGCAGAGCTTCATCGAGGAAAACACCGCCTATTATCAGAAGTAGGTGGGGTCCCCGTATCTCGACTTCGATCGGCAGTCGTGGGCGGCGCTTCGGGCCGCCACTCCGCTGACGCTCAGTGAAGCCGATCTGGCCGAGCTGCAGGGGCTCAACGAGCGGGTCTCGCTTGAGGAAGTCGAGACCATCTACCTGCCGCTGTCGCGGCTCCTCAATCTGCATGTGTCTGCGACGCAGACGCTGCACAAGGCGACCGACACGTTTCTTGGCAGTCTGCCCGCGCCGATTCCCTATGTGATCGGCGTGGCGGGCAGTGTGGCCGTCGGCAAGAGCACCTTTTCCCGCATTCTCCGCGCCCTGCTGGCCCGCTGGCCCGATCATCCCCGCGTTGATCTGGTCACCACTGACGGGTTCCTGCATCCAAACCGGATCCTGGAAGAACGCGGCGCCCTGATGCGCAAGGGATTCCCGGAAAGTTACGACGTCCGCAAACTCGTCCAATTCATGGCCGACGTCAAGGCCGCGCGTGGCGCGGTCCATGCGCCGGTCTACTCCCACCAGGCCTACGACATTGTGCCGGGCGACTTTCAGGTGGTCGACCGGCCCGACATCGTGATCGTCGAGGGGCTCAACGTGCTGCAGACCGGCGACGGCCTCTCGGGCCGCCCGGCGCGCATGTTTGTGTCCGACTATTTCGATTTTTCGATCTATATCGATGCGGATGAATCCGACATCGAGGGCTGGTATGTCGCGAGGTTCCAGGCCCTGCGCGAGACGGTCTTCCGCGATCCCCGGTCCTACTTCCATCGGTTCTCCAATCTCGACGACCAGCAGACCGTCGAGACCGCCCGGGACATCTGGCGCTCGATCAACGGCGTGAACCTGCGAGACAACATTTCACCGACTCGCGATCGCGCGCGCCTGATTCTTGAAAAAGGCACCGACCACGCCGTCCGACGCGTGCGTTTGCGCAACGTCTAAAAGAAACTTCACTGGGAGTCGCTGAGACGCGGAGAAGAAGGCTGTTTCTAAAAACTTATCCAAACCCCGTGCCTCTGTGCCTCCCTGTAAATCCCTCCGTGTCTGCCTGTAACACAAACGTTATGCGTTGACTGTCGCCTTGCGCGCCAGTCTGGCGCGGCGCCGTTCCTCCGCGCCTGCGGATTTCGCACGCTCCGCGTCAGTCGTAAGGTCAAGCGCAGGGATCGTGACCTTGTTGTTGTCGCGATCGATTGCGACAAAGGTCAGGTACGCGCGACTGGTCATGCGTCGCACGCCGGTGAGGGTTTCCTCCGAATAGACCTCGACTTCGACTTCCAGTGAGGTCTTCCACGCCGCCGTCACGCGCGACTGGAGGATGATCATGTCGCCCACCTTGATGGGGTGCAGGAACTGCAGGTCGTCGACCGCCGCCGTAACCAGCAGGCTGCGGGTGTGTCGGTGGCAGGCGATGGCGCCGGCGATGTCGATCAGGTGCATCACCGTGCCGCCGAGGATGAACCCCAGAGGGTTGGCATCGTTCGGCAGCACGACCTGCACCATCTCGGTGTAGGAGTCAGACGGCGTCGGCACTAAAAGTCGTACCCGATCCAGAACGAGAACTTCCTCTTCCGGAACGTCTCGCTCCCGCCCTGGAAGAAGTAGATCAGGTCCTCGTAGTCCTTGTTCAGGTGCGTCTTCCACGACCAGTCAAAGTGCATCGGGAAGCCGAGCAGGAAACTCTGCAGGCCGATGCCGTAGGACGCGCGGGCGTCCTTCAGGCGGAAGCCGGAGAACTGCACGTTTTGAACGATCGGCGTGAACGCTCCGGTGATCGGGTCCACGCTGAAATCGAGCAGCACGGGGATCGTCTCTTCGTCGGAGGTCCACGGATTAAACGACTGACCGTTGATCCCGGCGGCGCCGATGTTGAAGAACGCCGTGCCGCGCAAACCGCCCACCACGCCGAAGGGCGTGAGCATGGCTTCGACGAGCGGGACGCGGAGTTCGACGTTGCCGAAGAACGCCTTATGGCCGATGAACTCGAGATATTCGTAGCCGCGCATCTCGGAGTTGCCGCCGAAGAACAGGAAGTCGGGGTTGGTGCCCCAACTCTGCAGGCCGCGCGCGCGGAAGGCGAGCACACCGTTGGCGACGAGTCGCTGGTAGTACCGGAGGTCACCTTCCACCGTCCGCCTGGTCAGCGAGTTGCCGATCTTCGGTGAGTACTGCACACCAATGTTCGCGGCCATCCCTGCCACAGGGCCGTAGTCCCGAAACACCGTCGACTCATGCACAAACGAAAGTCCCAACGGCACCACATGGCCGGTCTGATAAAACGTGGTCCCGAAGTTCTCCTCCTGAAACTGGTCGGAGATGTCCTGCAGGGCGTCATTGGCGAACTTCTCGCGCAGGTAGACGTACCCGCCCGACAGTTCGAGGCGGTTGTACCGGTTGAACGGGTAGATCGTGTATCCCGTCACGCCGCGCTGAGTTCTGACCGAGAGCGCCTCATCACGATCAATGAACGGGATCAGGCCGTTGCTGTAGAGGTAGTTTGCCAACTGGCCGTAGTAGAAGGTGTCCTGAGAAAACGCCTGTACCGAGTACTGGAACCGGTTTTCGATGTTGATGTAGGTCGCGGCCATCGTGCGGTACTGCGAGACCGACGACGCAAAGAAGTTGACCTGTTTGCCACCCAGCACGTCCGTGAAGGAGATCTGCGTGCCGCCGAAGAAGTCGCCGCCACTGGTGACACCGAGGTTCACCGGAGGGCGACCGTCGAGCATGAGTTTTTCCCACGCGCCCTTGCGATGGATGTTGTCGCGCTCGAGGGTGTGACTCAGGGGCGGCTGGAAGTCGACGATCGGCCCCGGCGCGCCGAAGTCCGACGAGGGCACCGACAGCAGGGGCTTGTCGCGGCTCATCACGTGAATGCCGTTCTCCCCCTTGTAGTAGGAGATGAACGCCACGCGTGTGGTGGTGCCTTCGCGCAGGATGGCGGGCGACACGTTGCCGGTCGCCGCGTCGGTCCACTGCTGCAATTCACCCGACGTCAGGTTGAGCGACCAGATGTTCGGGATGTTGCCGTCGCGCGACACTTCCGGCGCCACCATCACGGCCGGGTCGGTGGCCGTTGACGTGAAGAACACGGTCGTCGCGTCGAAAAATTTCGCGGACGTGTCGTCATGGGTGCCAAACGTCAACTGGGTCTTCTCGCCGCCGACGTCGGCTACACGGAACAACTTGTCATTGCCGCTCACACGCGCCGTGTACACCACCGAGCGGCCGTCCGGTGCAAAGGTGGGGGAGTAGTCCGCAAACGCGTCCTTGGTCAGGTTGGTCAGCGCACCTGTGGACAGATCCACGACAAAGATGTCGCTGACCGCACCCTGCAGGGCGGAGAACGCGACGCGCGTGCCATCAGGGCTGAAGGCCGGTGACTCGGGCCCGTCCACCGCATCAAGGCTGAACCGCTGTTCCACCCGACCGTTGACCACGTTCTGGATTACCAGCGTCTTGTTCTTCTCCGTGCGCGCGAAGTACGCGAGGCGATCCCCCTTGGGGGCCCAGGATATCCACGGCACCAGGTTGCCTCGCAAGCCGCCGGCGGTTGCGATGTACTCCCACCCGCGGTCCTTGTCGAAGCCCTTGGTCAGGTTGCGGATGAACTGGCCATCCTTCGCCGAGAGCAGGACGATGTCGAGCTCCTGATCGCGCCGATTGCCGACCACTGCGGCGATAATGTCGCCGATGGGCGATGGCTCAATCGACAGGACGGCCGTGAACGGGGTGCGATCGGCGCGCGGCGCGAGATTGCGCCCGTAGTCAGCCGGACGTTCCTTGTCGCGGAACGGCTTGAACCGCTCCTTGATGTACCGGTCGAACTGTTCGTCAAACTCTTCCGGCTTGAGCCGGAGCGCTTCTTCAAAGGCGCTCTCACCGCCACCGATGACGTTTTTGCGCAGGGAGAAGAGAAATTGTCGCAGGCCATCCTGGCCCCACCGGCTTGAGATGAATTCGAAGGCCGCGTGGCCCATCGAGTAGGGGAGTCGGCCCGACAGCGGCTGCGCATCAAACTCACTCATGCGCGGGACGTTGTCGGTCAGGGCCGCGTCACGCACCTGCATCAAGTCGAGCACGTTCCAGTAGCCGGCCATGTAGTTGGCCAGCCCTTCGTCCACCCACAGCGGAATCGCCGATCCCATGATGCCGCGCGGAATCACGTCGAACAAGAAGACGTGGGTCAGCTCGTGCGTGATGAGCCGGTAGAGCTGGTCGGGTGGTTCGTCAATCGGCAGCACCATCCGGTCACGGAACGGTTCCGCAAAGGCGAGCACACCCTCGGGCAGTTCACCGCCCGAGATGTCCTGCTGCTGGAATTCGCTCTGGGTCTTGAACAGGATGAGCGGTACGCGGCTGGCCAGGTCGTGCTTGAGTTCCGAACTGATGCGCTGATAGGCGCTCTCGGCGTACGACGCAATCCGCTCCAGATGCTGCTCAAGTTCCGGGTAGTAGTAGATCTCGAAGTGTTCCGTCTTGTAGATGTGCCAGTTGAACTTGTCGTACTTCACGCGGTTCTTGCCGAAGTACGGAACGTAGGGGGTTTGGGCCGAAGCCACGGCCGGTGCCAGGCTGGCCAAGGCCAGGGCCAGCAGGGTCACCACTCGTGCGAGAGTGCGCGAAGAGCGCATCGACATAGACGTCACCTTTTCGTGAACTATTGCTACCGATTCGAATCTTACACTGCCAAGGTTACGGTGCCCCGGCCCGTGTGGATGTCAGATGTACGTCCATTTCCACGGACGTGCATCGAACGTCGCAGCAAAGGTCATGCCTGACAGGGGCGGACGGTTTGGCCTCAGATCCCGCCGCCAGACACCCGGGTTGTCCCTTGTAGGCATCACGCCGTCGCGATAAGGTTGAAGACATGACCGTGACCAAGCCGTGGCTGGTCCGATGGGCAATCGCCTTCGGCCTGGCTGCCACGCTGACGGTGTGGCCTTTGGGCTGCGCCCCTGACGACCATTCCGACGCGCCCGAACCACCGGCCGGGGCCGAGTTGGCGAAGCTCGACGACACCCTCAAGGATATGAACGGCAACGACGTGCGCCTGAGCGACTTTCGCGGGCGACCGATGCTGATCAACTTCTGGGCAACGTGGTGCGCGCCCTGCCGACACGAAATCCCGATGTTCGTCGAGCTGGTCGATAAATACAAGGATCAGAAATTCATCGTCCTCGGCATCTCGGTGGATGACAAACCGGAAGATCTCCGGATCTTCGCGGCGGAGTTCAAGATGAACTACCCCGTGCTGGTCGGGCTCGGCCACGACGCCCTGCAGGAACACTACGGGGCGTACACGCTGCCCGTATCCTGGTTTGTCCGGGCCGATGGTTCGGTGGACTACAAACACATCGGCACACAGACCAAAGAGTGGTTCGAGGACCGCGTGAAAAAACTCTTTGTGCCTCGGGAGGGCAACTGATCATGGCGCAGCCACCGATTTCCCCACTGGTGTCGGCGCGTCTGGCGTGTGGCTGTGAAGCCACGTTCCGGGCCGGCGTCGAAGGCAGCCCCATCACCGTCGTCGTCCTCCAGAAGGCCGATGGGTGCCTGATCAGCCTGCACGTCGCCGGGATGCCCGTCTACGATCACCGCGAAGCAATGCGGGCCTCGACGCGCCACCCGTTGCACATGCAGCCTGATTTTGAAGAAGAAGGCTGAAAGAGGCAATGAGGCAATGAGGCAATGAGGCAATGAACACAGCGTGACGCCAATGCTCGTCATTGCCTCATTGCCTCATTGCCTCATTGCCTCATTGCCTCATTGCCCCAGGGCCCCAGTGTCGGAGGTGTCTTTGTCCGGCAGGCGTCCCACTTGTTTGAGCGCGCGCCGCAGCACAAATTCAATCTGACCGTTCAAGCTGCGCAGGTCGTCATTGGCCCAACGCTGTAAGGCGTCGAGCACCTGACGATCTATGCGCAGCAAAAACGGTTTGCGATCAGCCATGGGAGTCTCTGGCGAATCCTATTGATAGATCGTCCCGGTGTTGATGACCGGTTGAGTGTTGCGGTCGCCGCACAAGACGACCAGCAGGTTGCTCACCATGGCAGCCTTGCGGTCGTTGTCGAGGGTCACGACTTCCCGCTGTGACAGGAGGGCGAGCGCCATCTCCACCATGCCGACCGCGCCCTCCACAATGCGTTGACGCGCGGCGATGATCGCGCCGGCCTGCTGGCGCTGCAACATGGCTGAGGCAATCTCGGGCGCATACGCGAGGTGATTGATGCGCGCTTCGAGCACCTCCACGCCAGCCTTAGCCAGGCGCGCCTGCACTTCCCCTTTGAGCTGGTCGGCGATCTCGGCAGTATTGCCGCGCAGTGACTTGTGATGTTCTTCGTGGGCATCGTACGGATAGTGCGTCGCCAGGTTGCGGACGGCCGCTTCACTCTGCACCTTCACGTAGTGTTCGTAGTTGTCGACCTCGAAACAGGCTTCTGCGGTCTCGGTGACCTTCCAGACGACGACCGCCGCGATCTCGATGGGGTTGCCCTCAAGGTCGTTGACCTTGATTTGCGCACTCTCGAAGTTCCGCACGCGCAACGTGATGTGCCGCTTGGTCAGCAGGGGATTGGCCCAGTGAAAGCCGTCCTGCTTGACCGTACCCCAGTACTTGCCGAAGAGCGTCAGGACTTTGGCCTCATTGGGGTCCACCACGAAGAGGCCACCGAGGCAGACGCTGGCGACCAGCAGGACGACCGACCAGACGGCGACCCCTGGAATCGAGGCGGGTTGCGCCTGCGCGGCCGCCACGATCTGCCATGTCGCGACGCCAAGTACTGCCACCAGCACCGGCACCATCACCCACCCAGAAACTCCTGACCGAACGCGTTCGCGAACCATCATCCCCTCCAGTGGTCGCCGGAATCACGCGCCGACGATGCCAAAGTGATATCACTGTGATTCCGTGGCTGTCAAGGACCCAGGACCCAGGACCCTGTGGGACCTTGGACCCTTAGAACTTGACCGTGATGTCCGCCACCAGCGGGAGATGGTCGGAGGCGAGCATGGCCAGGCGGGTGCGGGGCAATGAGACGTCCCGGACCGTGATGTTGCCCTCGTAGTAGATGTGGTCGAGATGGAGTAGAGGGAAAAACCCGGGATAGGTCCGGCGCCGTTTGAGAAACGGGAAGAGGTCGATGCTGTTGAGACGTTCGGCGAGAATGTCACCGGCGAGTGTGCGTGACCACTCGTTGAAGTCTCCCAGTAGAATTTTTGGTGTCGGCGTCCGACGGTCGTGGACCCAAGCGGCGAGTCTGGTCGCTTGATACCGTCGCTCCAGGAGCGCCGTGCCGAGGTGAGCGTTGTAGACCTGCAATGTACCCGACCCGACGTCCACCGCGACGCGCTGTGTGCCGCGCGGTTCACAGGTCTGCCACGACAAGTCGTATTGCGCGTGATTCCACATCGGGAACCGGCTCAGAATCATATTGCCGAACTGGTGCTGTCGCAGTTCACGCACGGGCCCCATGATCCAGCCCATCCCGAGCGCGGCCCCGATGATCTCGGCGTGTCCGGCTGACGCGCGCCCGGGGCCCATGACCTCCTGCAGTGCGATGACGTCCGCATTAAGAGCCTGCAGGACCTCCGCTATCCGCTCGGGGCGGGTACGCCTGTCGAGGCCTCGGCCGCGATGAATGTTGTAGGTGACGATCCGCAGGTCCACGTCTAGCGCACAATTCCGGTGCGAATCAGCGGCGCCACATCCTGTCGCACCACGAGCTGCTGTTCCGACAGCGCGGTCGTGACG
The DNA here is from genome assembly GCA_964479175.1 of uncultured Solibacteraceae bacterium. Classification (GTDB taxonomy): domain Bacteria; phylum Acidobacteriota; class Vicinamibacteria; order Vicinamibacterales; family SCN-69-37; genus SYFT01. The sequence goes on from CAYZLT010000051.1 coordinate 9,534, forward strand.
ATCCCTCTTTGTTTGACCAGGCGATCGAAGGTCCGCGGGTCGCCCAGCTCGCTCTGATCGATCTCCCGCGTGGCTGCCAGGAAATATTGCCCGAATGGAAGACCGCGAAACTCAAATGCGCCTGTCTCGTCCGGATACGTGAGTTTGATGAATCGGCTCTGCGGGCGCCAGTTCAGCGGACTGGTGGAAAACGCCACCACTGCGTAGCTTTGCAGATCGTCACGACCGGGGGGGGTGACATACCCCCGGAGAATCGAGGTACGGTCGGTGAGGATGATCTCAAAGTCAGCGGCGAGCTCGTCGTAGTTGAACCTGATGGGGAGGTCGGTGATGTCCCCGCCGTTTCGTTGGATGCGCTTCATGTGCCAGCCATCTGGCAACCCGTCGACGCGGAAGTGGTGCCGTCCGGCCATGATGCCGTTCACCTTCCACGTGTCATCGGCCTGGACGTAGCCGGAGACGGAGTCGCCGAATTCATTGCCATCTTCCATGGGCATTCGCACGATGATGCCTTTCCGCCCAGCGGGGACACGGCCACTCGTGGTCTCCCAAATCACCCGGCCCTGCACCACGGCGCCCTCCGAGAGGATCATGTGTGCGTCCCGCTTGTCGGCCCCCATCACCTCGAGCGTGAACTGGCTGAACCGCGTGACGTCTTCGCGGCCGGTTTCGCCCCGTGCCTGGATGCGGTACCGTCCCGGGGGGACGTTGGAAAACAGATACCCGCCACCGGGCTCCATGCTGGCCTCGGTCAGCGTGAACAGGGAAAACTGGTCGTTGCGCATTGGACTGATCTGCCCGGCCGCAGCCACGAGATTTTTTGAAACGCCAACCCCGACGACGGGGGTCGAAATGGAACCCAGCACGCGCGACGGGCGGATGATCTGCAGCTTGAACTCCAGACGCTCGGAGTTCACGCCGGGGTCCAGCGTGATCCGGACCGCCTCATCGGGAAAGACCACGCCGGGATAAAAAGTCGGCGAATAGAACAACTGCCCGTCTTTGTCACCGATGTTCTGAAATGCCGGGTCAAACGCGCTCAGAAAGTACTGTCCTGGGGCCAGGCCGACGAGTCGAAACTCACCGCGGTCGTCGGTGACGGCCTCAGACACGGTGACCAGCGTGCGTTTCTGACCCTCATAGACCGCGCGCATTGCTTCGACCAGCGCACCGGCGAACGGCGTGCCGTCTTCATCAAGCACCCGGCCCGCAATGGAGACCTGCGCCGCCAGCTGTACGACGACGTTGTCCCTGACCTCATCAGGCTTCAAGGTAATCAGGGTTGGGGGCACGGCAGGCGGGGCCTCGCCGAAGGCCCGTGGGGCATAACCGGTTTTGGTCACGGTCAGCAGGAAGCTGTCGGTCGCGGGCAGCTCCGTAAAACGGAACGTGCCATCCGCTTCGGTCAGCAGCACCCGCGGGAATGGCATGGCGGCCGGGTCGGCCGACAAAATCACGCGCGCACGACCAAGTGGGGCACTGGTGGAGAAGGCCGTGATGCGCCCGGCAATGACGCCCCTGGGGGGAGGCGGCGGGGCGACCTCGGTCTGCGGGACCTGGACGGCCTGGCCCTGAGCTCCGGGCAGTATCGGTTGCGGGTTCGCGGACGGCGCCGGCGCGGTGCCCGTCGGTTGACCGCCAGGCGTGGCGCCGGGGGAGATGACGCGCGCACCGGCACCTCCGCCGCAGGCGGCAGTCATCAGAACGACGATCGCGGCCAGGCTGGGGAGCCACGGCGTGGAGCGGGCGTGTTGCATTCACCTATGATAATCCGATGGGTCGTCTCCGCACCGAATTCGAGGTCACGTGCCCCTGCTGTCAGAGTGTCCTTGTCGTCGACGAGGGGCTTCAGCGGGTCGTTCGCCACATTGAGCCCGAACGGCCGGACAAGCCGAAAATTGATGACGCCCATCAGATTCTCGCGGACGAAAAAGCCCGGCGCGAAGCCCTTTTTGAGAAGTCCGTCCTCTCAGAGAAGACGCGCGGGGAGGCACTCTCCAAACGTTTTGAGGATGCGCTCAAACAGGCGCAGGCCGAGCCGATCTCAAAACCCACTCGGGATTTTGATCTCGACTGAGAGCTTTTTACAGGGAGGCGTGGAGATACGGAGGAGTTTTTGGGGGGGTCTACTTTCCCTGCTCTACCGGAAAGTGCACCGGCAGCTCCGACCACGTCGACCGGTCGTAATAGGCGACAGGTCTGACGCCCGGGTGTTCGCGCCGGAAGGTGAAGTAGCGGCGACGAAGGCGGTCCACGCGCGACGGCGAGTACCGAATCGCCGTGTGCGGGATCTCGTAGAGCAGGCGCTCGACCTTCCACACGTGTCCTGCAGACAGACGCCAGTCATAGCGGCTCAACACGCGCAAATTCACCATGCCGTACGCGCGCAGGCATCCGGTCGTATCGATAAACGGTTCGAAGTAGGTGAGCGCCAGCGCACGAAGCGACCGGAACACGGCCTTGCGCCCATGTAATCCCGGGTCGCGGGATTTGGCAATCGATCCCCAGCCCGTCCTGGCCTTGTAGACGAAGAGCACGTGGTCCAGGCCGTCCTCTGATTCCAGGCTCATCACCGTGGGCGGATACCCGTGCTGCTCGAGAATGACGGCGGCCGTCAACGCCGCCTCAAGGCAGTGGGCCGTGCCTGTCGCCACCACACTCCGGAACGTGCGCTGCTGCGGCCCACCGGGTGGAGGTTCGGTGTTGTAGGTCAGGCCGTTGAGATACCGCTGCACTTCACGTGGCGTACGCACCCGGTCTATCACGCGACGTTCAGCGCGCGTAAACGCCGACCGCGCCGGGATGGCGTTACCGGGCGAGATGGGCACGGAGGTCGGCAAGAACGACGCGTGGGGCCCAGTCGCTGCCCGGATACATCTTGAGCAACGTCCCGTCGCCGGCAAAGAGTGCGGTGCGCAGATTGTGGGTGATCTCCGTCGCGCCGTCAGGGCCGCGGATGACCCCGACGCCAAACCTGGCCGCGAGTCGATCGACCGTCACCTTGTCGCCCGTCAGGAACGTCCACGACGAGGTGTCCGCCTGCACGGTCGCGGCATGGGCCGTCAGCACCGCCGGCGTGTCGAATTCGGGATCAAATGAAATCGACAGCAATTGCAGATGGCCCTTCAGCGCGGGATCTCCCGCCACAGCGCGCTGGATGGTCTCAAAGTGCCGATCCATCAGGGGGCAGTAGTTGGGCAGCGGGCACCGCGTGTAGATAAACGTCACCAGCACGGGCGACCCACGCCATTCCGAGAGTGATCGCCGACGGTCGGTCTGATCAATCAGCGCGGCATCGGGCATGGCGTCACCGACATCAAGGATGCCCTCGGCCATCGCGACTTCGTTGGTCAAGTCCGGGAGTGGCGCATCGCCTTTGTGCGTGATCGTTGTGAGCTTGCCGATGAGGCCGTCCACTTCCAGTGTCGCGCTGATGAGCTCGCCCGGTCGACGGCCCACCATGAGTGAACTCGCCACCACTGGAAACCGCATCGTCATGCCGGGCATGTACTTGGGGATGTCGTCGTGTTTGATGGTGAGTTCCTGGCCGTTCTCGTGGACGGCCAGAATTTGTCCGGTCATTTCATACCGTGTGACCCGATCGGGATCGGTGCGGCCTCCGCAGGCCACCAGTGAGAGGGCGAGCAGGGGGCCGAGGACGGCGGCGACGTACGGGCGGGCTGACATCGGCGTGACCTATTGCTGCGGCGCGCCAACCACCCAGCCGTCTTTCAGCTCGATGATGCGCGATCCGAACTCGGCGTTGGCCTCCGAGTGGGTAACCTGAATGATGGTCGTGCCTCCATCATTGAGCTTCTTGAACAGCTCCATGATTTCGCGGCCCTGACTCGAATGCAGGTTGCCCGTGGGCTCGTCGGCCAGAATGACCTTGGGATTGGCAATGACCGCCCGGGCCACCGCCACCAACTGCTGCTGGCCACCCGACAATTGATTCGGATACAGGTCTTTTTTGCCGACGATGGCGAAGCGGTCGAGGATGTCGCAGACCATGCTGTCGCGTTCGGACTTCTTGATGTCGCGGTACGACAACGGCACGTCGAGGTTTTCGTACACGGTGAGGTGGTCCAGGAGGTGATAACTCTGGAAGACAAAGCCGATGTGTTTTTTGTGCAGGGCCGCGCGGTCCTTCGGGCTGAGCCGGTGCACGGGCTGGCCGCCGAAGTAGTACTCGCCACTCCACGCGCTGTCATGCATCCCGAGGATGTGCAGCAGCGTAGACTTGCCGGCGCCCGACGGGCCCATGATCGACACGAACTCGCCGTCCTTGATGTCGAGCGTAATTCGCCGGAGGACCCAGCTGCGGCCGGCGCCGTGCGCATACGATTTTTCGAGGTTGTGCAGGGAGATCAGCACATCGGTCGGTGCCGGCGCGTCGTCGTACGACGCGGGTGTCGGCTGCGGAGCCCGGGAGAAAAAAGACATGCCCGATGATACCCCGGCGGCACTCACCGATGCCGCGCCACTACCCGCCGAATCCGCCGAGCGTCCTCGAAAGGCTGTCCGTAATCTGCCACTGTGATGAGGACACGCGAATCGTGGCTGGTGGCACTGCTGCTGGCGGGTGAACTGGCGGCGATGGCGGCCGTCAGCCTGTGCTGGCGCCTTCTCACGGGAGGTGTGTGGTGAAAAAGAACGACTTGGTGGGCGGGGTGATTCTAGTTCTCGTCGGCCTGATGTTTCTGGCCGGCAACTACGACCTGGGGGTTGACATCGATTTTGGCCGGTTGTGGCCAGTCATCCTGATTGTCCTGGGACTGGCCAAGGTGGCCTTCCCGGAAGGGGAGTCCCGGCTGAGCGGCATGCCGCTGCTTGTCGTCGGCGGCATCTTTCTCGCGCACAATTACGACGTGATGCGCATCCACCAATCCTGGCCGCTGTTTATCGTCGCCGCGGGGATCGGTATTCTCGCCGGGGCCTGGTCCTGCGGGACGCCGAAGGAGGGACGGTAGTCATGCAGACCATCCCCTCACCGACCTCTCCAGGGTTCCGGCTCACGCCGCAAGCCGTGTTGGGTGTGCTGATTGTTGGACTGGGGTTGTTGCTGACCGCCGACAACTTCAACCTGGTGGACGCCGATCAGGTGCTCCGTTTCTGGCCGATGGTCTTTGTCGCGGTGGGTCTGACCAAACTGGTGCAAAGCGACACCACGTCCGGCCAGGTGTTGGGCGGGTTCCTCGCCGTGATTGGCGTGTCGATGATCGTCGACGAGTTCTGGGCCATCGATCTGGATATTGACCGCATGTGGCCGCTGGCCCTGGTCGCGGTCGGCGCCTTCATCGTGTATCGCGCGGCGCGCGGGGACAGGTCGAGTCCATCTTCCGGACCGGTGACGTCCGATACACAAATCTCCGAGTTCGCGTTCTGGTCCGGAAAGGTCCGGAAGAACGCATCACCCGCATTCCGTCGGGCCGATCTCACCGCCGTGATGGGTGGTGTGGAACTCGACCTCCGTGGCGCCAGTACCGCGAGTGGACAGGAGGCGGTGATCGATGTGTTTGTCTGGTGGGGGGGCGTGGAGATCACCGTGCCGCCGGACTGGGCCGTGTCCAACCAGGTCGTGGCGATCATGGGCGGGGCTGATGACAGCAGCACGGG
>CAYZLT010000052.1:0-14861 GCA_964479175.1 uncultured Solibacteraceae bacterium
GTGCCGCTCACGCGCCGCCTACCGTCCCCTGTGTCGCATCGTGTGTTTGTGATCGGTGATGCGGCCGGCTATGTCGAGCCCTTTACCGGAGAGGGCATGGCCTGGGCGCTGGCGGCGGCCGACGCGCTGGCACCGCTGGCGGCGCGGGCAGCCGTGACCTGGACGCACAATGTGGAACAGACGTGGCTCGAGACCTATGAAAGACTCGTGAGACGTCATCAGGTGAAGTGTCGCGTCATCGCGCGGACGTTGCGGCACCCGAGGATGGTCGATGCGATCGTCGCCGTGTTGGCACGCCGCCCAGGATTCGCCAGTCCGTTTGTCTGAGGTTCCCGATGAGTTTTGTTGTCCGCGGCGTCGGTACGGCGTCGCCGCCGTTCAGGATTTCGCAAGTCGCCTCTGTGGCACTGGCCAGTGAATACGGCTGCACCAGCGACGAACAACGGCGCCAGCTGAAGGCGCTGTACCGCATGACCAAGGTGCAGTCGCGGCGCAGTGTGGTGCTCGACGCCGACGATCCCGACGGTGCCACCACGCTGCAATTTTTCCCGCCGCCGACCGACGCGGCCGATCGCGGTCCCACGACCGCCGACCGCATGGCTCGGTACGAGTCGGACGCGCCGCCTCTGGCGGCCCGCGCCGCCGCGGCCGCGTTGGCGGATGCGGAATGGGCACCGGAGACCATCACCCACGTGGTGACGGTGTCGTGTACCGGGTTTGCGGCGCCGAGTGTGGATGTCGGCCTCATGCGGATGCTCGGCCTGCGTCGCACCGTCGCGCGCACACACATCGGATTCATGGGATGCCACGGCGCACTTAATGGGTTGCGCGCGGCGGGCGGGTATGCCGGCGCGTCACCAGACGCGCGTGTCCTTGTGTGTGCCGTGGAATTGTGCTCGTTGCACTTTCAGTACGGCTGGAATCCTGACTGGCTTGTGTCGAATGCCATTTTTGCGGATGGCGCGGCGGCCGTCGTCGGCAGTGGCCGGCCGAGTGGGAGTGCTGACGAGTGGACGCTGGCCGCCAGTGGTTCGGCGCTGCTGGAGGATTCCGCCGACCTGATGTCGTGGCGCATCGGCAACCACGGGTTCGAAATGTCGTTGTCCGCACGGGTGCCCGGGGTCATCGAACGAGACCTCCGTCCGTGGTTGAACGACTGGTTGGGCGCACAGGGGCTCACCGTGGATCAGATCGCCACATGGGCCCTGCACCCAGGGGGACCGCGCATTCTGGAGGCGTGCGCAGACGCGATCGGCCTCGACCGTGAGAGTCACGCGGTGTCACGCGAGGTGCTCGGTGAGTTCGGCAACATGTCGTCGCCAACCATCCTGTTCATCCTGGATCGCCTGCGTCGGCGGCAGGCCCCGAGGCCGTGTGTGGCGATTGGTTTTGGCCCGGGCCTGGCCGTGGAAGCCGCGTTGTTCCGGTGAGCATCAGGCCTGATCCGACGAGCGACGTGTTGTGTGCCGCCACGTCCCCTGTCAGTGGGACTTCAAACCACTGCGGCGCCAACCCCTGCAAACTGACCGCTGTCCACCCATGTGCAGCAACAGGTGGCAGTGATAGACCCATCGCCATGGCAAAAAAATTGCACTGCTGACAGCGGAGCGAGCCTTACAGAGGCAAGAAAGGCATTGTTTTTCAACGAAGTGGCAGGGTATGCACCGATCCTGTCAACCACAACGCCGCAGGAGACCCCAGATGAGCAGTTACACCAGGTTCGGCGCCATGATCCTCACGTCCACGTTCGCCATGTTCGGGCTGATGTACCTCAACACCTATCAGCTCAGTCATGTCTATGTGAGCGAGACGCGCACGTACATGGCGTTCGTGATGGGAGCCGCGATGGCCGTCATCATGCTCGTGTTCATGTCCGGCATGTACAAGAACAGACGCGCCAACCTTGCAATCGTGGGCGGCAGCCTCGCCGTGTTCGCGGTCTCGCTGTGGCTGGTCCGAAGCCAGGCGACCGTCGAGGATGTCTCATGGATGAAGGCGATGATTCCCCATCACTCCATCGCCATCCTCACAAGCGAACGCGCGCACATCACGGATCCTCGCGTCCGGAAACTCGCCGACGGCATCATCGAGAGCCAGCGGCGCGAAATCCAGGAAATGAAGGATTTAATCACAGAGCTGCAGCGTCGACGCTGAGTCACAGCAGGTGGTGCAGTCACCGACGTACCATAGAGTACAGCTGGCAGGCCGCGTGTCCCCGCAAGCTGTCAGCAGTCGTGCAACTGAGCACGGATGGGTGAAGGAGAGATAACGATGACAAGCACAACTATCGCGACCGATCCGGTGTGCGGCATGGACGTCGATACCGCCACTGCGGCGCAACAGAGCGAATACCAGGGACAGGCCTACTACTTCTGCGGATCCACCTGCAAAGAGAAGTTCGATCTCGATCCGACGCCGTACCTGGGCACGTCTGGTGACGCGCCGAAGAGCGACAAGGGTTGTTGCAGCTAAATACCACGACTGGCTGCGGAAGTTTTCCCAGTACCGAGCCTGGTCCGAGCCTTGGGGCCTCGTTTGGTCCCCATCGCCAGTGGCACGATCTATGCTCTTGGAATACTTGTGACGCGGTTTCGTGATCTGCGTGTCGTCCGGGTGCTGGTGGTTGGCCTGTTGTGTGTGGTCGCCGGCTCGGCGTCGGCGTCTGCCTGGATCACCCCGGCAGCGGCCGAATGCCATGAGTGTTGCCCCCCCGGCATCGCACCCGTTCAGCCAACGGACTGCTGCGTCATGGCTCCTGCACTCCCGTCGGCGCCTTCTTCTGCACGCGTCACGAGCGTGACCGTTCCCCTGGTCGCACACCTGCTGCCAGTCTTCGCGTGGTCCGTCGTGACCGCCCCCGTCGCCGACGTGTGCACCGCCGATCCGCCCTTGCGGTCGATGCCGGTGCTCCTGCGTACGTCCGTTCTCCTGATCTGACTCCCCCCTGCGGGCGAGGGCTGTAGTCCTCGTCTCCCCAATGGCTGAAGCCCTTGGGGTCCATTCGCGCTTGGAGAGGGATTCATGATCAATTGGCTACTCGACAAATCACTGCAGTATCGCGGCGTCGTTATCGGCATCTACGTGTGTCTTGGCGCGTGGGGTTTCTGGGCCATGCGGACGGGAAGCGTGGACGCCATTCCCGATCTGTCCGACCATCAGGTGATCGTGTTCACCGACTGGCCGGGCCACAGCGCCCAGGAGGTCGAGGACCAGGTCACCTATCCGGTCGTCACCAACCTGCAGGGGCTGTCGGGGATCCGTGTGGTCCGGTCGCAGTCAGCGTTCGGCTTCTCGATGGTCTACGCGATCTTCGAGGACAGCGTTGATCTCTATTTTGCGCGCACACGCGTGCTCGAACGGCTCAGTCTGGTCACGACCCAGTTGCCCCCCGGCGTGGTGGCGACGCTCGGACCTGATGCGACGGGTGTGGGTCATGTGTTCTGGTACACGCTCGAGAGCGAACAACACTCGCTGACAGAACTCAGAAGTCTGCAGGACTGGTTCGTCAGGTATCAGCTGAACGCCGTCCCCGGCGTCGCCGAGGTGGCGTCTGTCGGTGGCTTCGTGCGCCAGTATCAGGTGAACATCGATCCCGATCGCCTGCGCGGATACGCCGTTTCGGTCGGTGACGTCATCGCTGCCGTGCAGGCCAGCAACGCAAACGTCGGCGGCAACGTGCTCGAATCCAACGGCGCGTGGACCATCGTCCGCGGCGTGGGACTCATCGAGTCGATCGAGGACCTCGAGCAAGTCGTCGTGAAATCCTCCGGCGGCGTGCCGGTGTACGTGCGTCAGGTCGCCGATGTGGAACTGGGTGCGGCCTTTCGCACGGGCGCGCTGATCAACGGCACCGTCGAAGCCGTCGGCGGTGTCGTCGTGGCTCGCGCGGGCGCAAACGCCAAGGAGGTGATCGACGGTATCAAGAAGCGCATCGACGAAATCGCTTCAGGTTTGCCTGCCGGCGTACGCGTCGTGCCGTTCTACGACCGATCCGGATTGATCGATCGCGCCATCGGGACCCTGCGCGTGGCTCTTCTGGAAGAAGTAGCGCTGGTCACCCTCGCGCACGTCCTTTTCCTGATGCACTTCCGGTCGATTCTGATCGTCACGATCCCCCTGCCGCTTGCGGTGCTGATGTCATTCCTGGCCATGCGCTACATGGGGGTGACCTCCAACATCATGAGCCTCGCCGGCATCGCGATTGCCATCGGCGTGCTCGTTGACGCCGGCATCGTTGTCACGGAAAACGCATTTAGAACGATCGAAAAACAGGGCATAGACACAAAAGATCGACCCGCCGTCTTGCGGGCGGTCCGGGAGGCCACGCGGTTGGTGGGGCGTCCGGTCTTTTTCTCCATGGCGGTGATCGTGCTGGCCTTTGTGCCGGTGTTCGCGCTTACCGGCCAGGAGGGCAAGATGTTCCATCCGCTGGCATTCACCAAGACGTTTGCCATGGTGGCCGCGACTCTGATGGCGGTCACCCTCGTGCCGGTGTTGTGTTCCGTGCTGCTCGGCGGACGGATGCATGCCGAAGAAGACAACCCGGTCATGCGTTTTCTGCGGCGGCTCTACGAGCCGGCGTTGCGAGCTGCGCTCAATCACAAAGTGGCCACGCTCGCAGTGGCGGTCGTGTTGTTTGCCGGGGCCATCGGCTTGGCCACCCGCATCGGCAGCGAGTTCATGCCGGCGCTCGATGAAGGCGACCTGATGTTCATGCCCATCGCGGACCCGAGTGTCTCGCTGGCGGAGGCGAGCCGGCAGGCCGCGGTGCAGAATGCCGCCATCGCCGCGTTCCCGGAAGTGAAGGGCGTCGTGGCCAAGGTGGGGCGCGCGGAGACGTCCACCGATCCGTCGCCGGTGAACATGACCGAGACGATTGTGCAACTCCGCCCCCGCGCGGAGTGGCGGGCGGGCACGACGCTCGAATCCCTGCGCGCAGAGATGAGCCGGGCGGTGCAACTGCCGGGCGTGACCAGCATCTGGACGATGCCGATCATCAATCGGATTGACATGTTGTCGACCGGCATCCGGTCCGAGGTCGGCGTGAAGGTCTTCGGTGGCGATCTGGTGGTGCTCGATCGCCTCGCGCGCGAGGTCGCGGACGTGCTGCGCACCGTCTCCGGATCCGCAAACGTGTACCCCGAGCCTGTGGCGAGCGGCCAGTACCTCAACGTGCGTGTCGATCGGGAAGCGGCTGCGCGATTTGGACTCAGTGTGGCCGACGTCGAGCAGACGGTTGAGTTCGCCATTGGTGAAGCCGCCGTGGGCCGCACGATCGAGGGACGGGAGCGATATCCCATCCGCGTTCGGATTGCCGAGCGGTTTCGCAAAGACCCGGCTGATTTGGCCCGGATTCCCATCCTGACTGCTGCGGGCGCACAGGTGCCACTGGGATCGGTCGCGACGTTTGAGTCCGTCCGGGGTCCTTCGATGATTGCCGCGGAGAACGGTCTGATGTTGGCGACCGTGCTCCTCAACGTGCAGGGGCGCGACGTCGTCGGGTTTGTGGACGAGGCGAAGGCCGCAGTGACCGCGAGCGTATCAATGCCGCCGGGATACTTCATCGGCTGGAGCGGCCGCTACGAAAACCAGCAACATGCCAGGCAGCGGCTACTAGTGGTGTTGCCGCTCGTGCTCATCGTGATCTTCGTCCTGCTCTATTTCACCTATCACTCGGCCCTCGAGGCTGCGCATGTGCTGCTGGCGGTGCCATTCGCGCTCACCGGCGGTGTGTATATGGTGTGGGCGCTCGACTACAACTTCTCGGTGGCCGTCTGGGTCGGATTTATCGCGCTCTTCGGCACCGCTGTGCAGACGGGCATGATCATGGTCATTTACCTTGAGGATGCTGTCGTCCGTGCGGCAGCGGCCGCTGGGGGCATGTTGACCCGGCCGTTGTTGCGGGCGGCCGTGATGGAGGGTGCCTTGTTGCGGCTGCGCCCCAAGGTCATGACGGTGTCCACGGTGGTGGCGGGGCTCATGCCCATCATGTGGAGCACGAGTGCGGGCGCGGAAGTGATGAAGCCGCTCGCTGCGCCCGTGCTTGGAGGCATGGTGTCCTCCCTGCTCCACGTCCTGGTCGTCACTCCGGTGATCTTCTACTGGCTCAGGGCGCGCCACCTCCCGCCCGCCTCCGAAGACGAAGCCGACGAAGGACGTCGGGTGCCTTTTTCGGTGTCCGCGATGCGAAAAAGACACCCGACGTCTGTTTTGCTCGGCGTGCTCCTCGTCGGCGCGTTCGCGATCGCGGCGACCTGGTGGGTGGCGCGATCGCCGGAGGGAACGGGTGCGCGTGTCGTGGTCCACGAGGCGACCGCCGGTGATGTCATCGTGCGCCTTGTGGCCGACGAAGGGCGCGAAGGGTTGTCGCAGGGCCGCACACGTTTTGCCCTCGAGTTCAGTGACGCCGCAGGGGCGCCACTCGATGTGCGAGACGTGCGTGTGTCTGCGTCGATGACGATGCCCGGAATGGTGATGACGGCACCGGTGTCGCTGCAGCCGACCGGTAAGGGGCGTGTGAGCGCAACGGGCGAGTTCGGCATGTCCGGCGCCTGGCGATTCACCGTTGAGTGGACCGGGCCGACCGGTGCGAGATCAGTGGCGTTTGATGGGGATGTGCGATGAGAACACTCACGAGAGACATGCTGATGGTGGTGGCGGTTGTGGTGACTGGCGCCAGCCCCGCCTGGGCGCAGTCGCCGGTGGTTGCGCCCGACGGACTGTCGATTGAAGCGCTGGTGGCCATGGCGATGGATCGAGCCCCGATGATTTCGGCGGCATCGGCACGTATCCAGGTGGCCAAAGGCGATCGCAGGCAGGCGTCGTTGCGTCCGAACCCGATCGCTGGCGGAGATCGTCGGGAGCAGTTCGGAGGGGCCGATACCCAGACGACGTTTGGTCTGACCGTGCCGCTCGATCTCTTCCGGCGCAATGCACGCGTGGCGGTGGCCGACCACGACGTGGTGCGTGCGACCGCGCTGGCGGATCTGGAGCGAATCAATCGCGCGGCCATGGTCCGCATCAGCGCGGCTGACCTGCTCGCGGCGGTGCGGCAACTCGGCGTTGTCAAACAGGTGGCTCAGGCCGCACGCACCCGGTGGGACATGTTGCGGGCGCGTGTGGACAGCGGCGCCGGCACACCACTCGATCGGGATCTGGCCGACGTGGAGTGGCAACGCGCGGACGCCGAGGCGCTTCGATGGCAAGGCGAAGTTGATGCCGCGATGGCTACGCTCAAGGCCGCGGTCGGGTGGCCAATCCACGAGCCGCTTCACCTGGCTGCGTCGCTCGACGACGCCATCGATGGACTTCCGGCTTTGCCGTCCTCGCCGTCGGCGTCGGCCGTTGAGGTTCGACCCGATGTGCGGGCCGCCGCCGCGATGGTCGGACGCGCCGATGCGATGCAGCATCTTGCGCGACGAGAGGGACGCCTGGACGTCGGCGTGACCGGCGCGTACATGTGGCGCACCGTAGGGCGCGACCGCATGAACGAGGTCATGGTGGGTGTGATGGTGGACCTGCCGTGGCGCAATCGCCAGCAAGGCGCCATTGCCGCCGCGGCGGCAGAAGGAAGCGCCGCGAGGTTCGAGATCGCAGCTGTGCGGCTTGATGCCGAGGCGGAGATGGCGGCCGCGCTGGCCAGGGACAGCGCCGCATCGGCGACCGTCCAGCGGTACCGGACGGGGCTGGTCGGCCTCGCGGCAAAAAACCTGGAGGTGGTGCGCGAGCGGTGGGTGCTTGGGCAGGGCACGCTCTTTGACGTCATTGAGGAAGAACGGCGGTATCTCGACTTGCAGCTCGAATTCACGACGGCGTTGCGGGAGTGGTATGACGCGCGCGCGACGGTGCTGCGCGCGTGGGGAGGGCAGTCATGATCAAGCGGATTGTTGTCAGTGTGGGACTGGTCGCGATTGGGGCGGCCGGTTTGTATCTGGTGCAGCAGTGGGTCGGCACGGCCGACCACGTCCAGACGGTGTCCACTGTTGCGGAGGTGGCCCCGAAGGCTGTTGAACCCGCAGAAGACCGGCAGCTCACGTTGTCGGAAGAGGCCCTCACACGCGCGGGCATTGTGGTGGTCGCAGTACAGCGCGGCAGTGATGGCGCGAGCCGTCGCCTGCCGGGGGTCGTGGAGCCCCACGGGTACCGGGTGGTGGATGTCACGACCCTCATGTCCGGCTCCGTGATGGAGGTGCGCGCAGAGCTTGGCCAGGTGATTCGACAGGGCACGGTGGTGGCGCGGCTCCGAAGCCCCGAACTGACCGACGAGGTGCGGCGATGGCTCACGATCAGAGCCGAGCGTGACGTCGTCGCCCAGCGCCTGGCGCGGACCGAGTCACTGGCGAAGATCGGCGCGGCGAGTCGGCAGGATCTGGAGGAAGACCAGGCGAGTCTCGTCCGTGTGCGGACGGACTTGGACACGGCGCGTCTACGTCTCGAGCGCCTCGGGTTGTCCGAGTCCCGGCTCACGGCGATGGGGCAGGGCGAGTCGTTGCCCGAGGTGTTCGATGTGATTGCGCAGGCAGGTGGGGTGGTCACCGCGAGGACCGCGAATCCCGGGCAGAACGTGGCGATTGGTGAATCCATTTTGACGGTGGCTGACCGATCGCGCGTGTGGGTGATCGCAGATGTGTTTGAGGCCGACCTCAGTCAAGTGCGAGAGGGCCAGCAGACCCGCGTGATCAGCGAGGCATTTCCCGACCGTGCATGGACGGGGCGGGTGACGTATCTCGATCCGTCGATCGCCCGGGACACCAGGACCGCCAAGGTGCGCATCGAGGTGGAGAACCGCGACGAAGCGCTGCGGTTTGGCATGTTTGTGTCGGTGGAGCTCGGCGTCGCCGCCGTGTCGTCTGATCTGGTGATTCCGAAAGTGGCCGTGCAGTCGCTCGGTGCGGTGCAGGTGGTGTTTGTGGAACTGGCGCGCGGCCGCTTTGCCGAGCGCGTGGTCCACCTTGGCGCATCGACCGGCGACTCGGTCGTGATCACCACCGGTCTGGCGTCGGGGGACCGCGTGGTAACGACGGGGAGTTTTGCGTTGCGCGCGGAACGTGATCGGTTGGGATGGCCGCCACCGGAGGCGACCGGCGGCACTATGCAGGCTACGGTGACGCCTGAGCGCCAAGCGACGGTGACGAGTCGCGTGATTGAAATCACCGCGGCCGGTTTGGTGCCCGCGCGCGTGACTGTGCCCGCCAACCAGCCCGTCGATCTCGTGTTTGTCCGTCGCGTGGATGAGACCTGCGGAACAGAAGTCGCCATTCCCCATCTCGATGTCCGTCGCGACCTTCCGCTTAACGCGCGGATCACGATCCGTCTGCCCCCGCAACCCCCAGGCGAGCTGTCGTTTTCGTGCGGCATGGACATGCTCAAAGGCGTGATCGTCGTCGGACGATAGCCGGTGCGACCGAAGGTACCCAGTGGTGAGTGGTCGGCTTCGCGTCGCCGGCTTCGCGTCGCCTCACTGTCGGCCGTGGCGGGCCGGGCGCTCAACGACCTCGCTGCGTTGGGCCGAGCCGCCAGTGCCCAAAGAGTGACGTCGGTCAGGCATGTCCGGCGCATTGAGCGGCGCGTCCTGTCGCATGCGGGCCACCAGATCCGGGTTGGCCAGGAACGGGCGCCCGAAGGCGACGAGGTCGCCGCGGTTCTCGCGCAGCGCCTGTTCGGCACTGCCATGGTTGAAGCCGCCGGAGAGGATGAACAACCCGGGAATGCGGGCATAGCCCAGGCCGTTGGGGCTGGGCGATGTGCCTTCGGTGATGATCAGGCCGGGCGTGGCAGACAATGCCGACCGCCAGGAATGCACGATCATCACCGTGCCTGCTGGGAGAGCCAATCCGCGACGGATTTTAGGGGGAGTCGGCCAATGCGGTGCGGTGTGACGCAACGGCGCCTCAGGTCTTGGCGATGGGCACGTGTCGCAGATGGGCGTCGATGGCCGACTCCAGCTCAGCCGACACAGGCAGATCCTTGCGGCCGGCCCAGGCGGCGTGGAAGCGCGCAACGGTGTCTTTGACCGTGTGCCTGACGAGTGTGGATGACAGTCTTGCCCTGCCGGCGAACCGATCAAACCGCTCAAGATCCAGGTCGGCGAATGCCTTGGTGTCGGCGAAGTTCAGCGCCAGTCTGTCGTGCTTGATGTAAAGAATGGTTGACACGAAGTCGTAGGCCGGCGCAATCGACGCGGTCCGTGTGTCGCCATACAGCACTGACCAGTTCTTGAGGTGCATGTCGCCATTGCCGATGAGCGCATTAAAAGTAAAGCGTCGAATGAATGCGGCGACGCCGGCCTCGCCCGTTTCGGAGGCGAGCACATTGGCGATGTGTTCGTAGTTGGCCCTCTTGTATTTCCGTTCGGGATAGAGGCCAAAGATCTGGGCGAAGTCCTCGATATGGACGCGCGTGCCATTCTCCAGGCGGTCAAATCGCTTGATCACAAACGCCTTGGAGCCAAGACCAGTGATTTCTGGAGGAAGTCCCGCAATCTCGGTGAGGTCCACGAGCGAGGTCTCGGGCACATCTATGCCGACACGTCTTGCGAGTTCCATCATGGAGAATTCGTTTTCAGGAACGTCCTTGTGGATGTCAGAAGGCAGCTTGGCGATCCATGAACCGCCGATCCCGTTGGTTGGAACGGTAAGTCCGCCGGGCGCCCCCTTCACTGCGGAAAATTTCAACTGCACCCCCGCAAGCGAAAATCGCAGCGCAGGTTCGCCAACAGCGGCGTCGTCAACATCCGTGACTGCATCCGGCGGCCAGCTCTTGCCGTCTGCTGGAACAATACGAATGGCACCAGGCAGATCGCGCCCCAACACCCACAGCAGAAAAAACTCGCGTTTCGGATTTACTCCTGCGCGCTCGGCCAGGTACTTTCGCAGATGGCCTTCGGGCAATAGGTTTGAAAAGAAGGCGGGCACGCGCGTTTTCGTTGGCTTGGTCTCCGTATCGAGACCGCCATAGACGTCCTTGAAGGAGAGGCTGAGCGTCGAACGATGGTCGTCGTCGATGTAATCCTTCGTGAAGGCGAAGAGGACTCGGTCGTCGGGCAATCGCGTGAGGGTTCCGATGACGGTGCCGTGCAGTTCGACATGAAGCGTGGAGACGTCAGGCATCATCTTCGTCTCCATCGCTCAGTCGGTATGCCGGAAGCGTGCGAGAACCCGGGCGGCTCAACGCCTCCACCGCCGGTACAAGACGTCTCGGCACGAGCATGACCTCCAGATCAAGGGCGCGCGCGAATTCGATCAAGCTGGACGCTTGGAGATCCACCTTGCCACTTTCGATCTGTGAGATGTGACTCTGGGGCATGGCGATCTTGGCACCAAGGGCGCGCTGACTCAGGCCCTTGACCTCCCTGGCCTGCTTGAGACCTGCCACCAGACCGCTCTTTATGAAGCTGCTACTATTTGCGTCCACATATCACCTTTTAATTTTGATATGTTAAGGCGTATTGAAGTAAGCGTCAAATAGGGAGGATCTACTGGTCGGTAGTGCCCTTGACGACGTATTCAAGGATCCCCTCGGTCTCAACGGCCGCGTGGCCTTTCAAGCCATTCGCCAAGGCCGCCTGGATCACATTCTCGGCGGCGCACCTGAGCGAGACCCAAAGGTGGTGGTCGCCTGGATCGACTGCGGGGCATCTGCGTGACAGATCAGCAACGATGGAGATGCTCCGTTCGTGCACGGCAAATGTCCAGCATTGGGTGTTGTGACTCGACGGCGCGAGGGTCGCGTAGCGCACGAGCTCTTGAAGGAGGGCGGAGCGATCGGAGATGGCGCCTCCGGTATGGCGCCACGTTCGCCGTACCGCGTCGTCGTAACTCGTGCTTCGTGTGAGCATGTGGCACGGCCTCCACTCGACTCTATGCGCTCGCCCTGGTGGACGAGACGCGCAAGGGTTGAGCGGCTATTCGTTGCAATGGCACGCCGTCGGCGAGCGCAAGTACTGTCGTGTCATTTGTTTGCGAAGATGCGCGCCGAACGCCGCTGTTGGTTACGCGCTGCCAGCGGTCGCGTAACCATGTCCCCCGCACGTAACCACGGTCGCTGCGCCGTGGTTGGCGGGTGCTAATATCCACCCCATCAACATCTTGGCCGGAACGCAGAGTTGCCCGGCGCGAGATGGGTTAGACGCTCCTGGGCCTGAGCGGTCTACTCCAAGACTTGTTCGGCGGACAAGAATGGATACGACCACGACGACAAATGACTGATCGAGGACGCGGCGGCTGTGTCTCAGATGTGCGGACAAGGCCGGACTCACTGCCCTCATGTTGCCGGAGGTTGGTACCGAGGAGAGGGACGGACGCACGTGGCGGCAAGAGGCAGCGGGTGGCCAGAGAGATGCGGTATGGCGGAGTACGGCGAATGGAATCGCAAGGGGGCGACCCTGAGCGACGTGACGGCGACGAAGGAATATGGCTTGAGCAGGGACTTCATCGTGAAGGGCATTCGCGCCGGCAAACTTGAGTACCGAGAAGACGTCGTATGGGGAAATCCGTATCTGAGGGTCTTGAGAAGTCCGCAGATCGTGTGTCGATCGGCAAGAACCCGACGGAGCTGCGCAAGATCAACAATGAAATGGCCGACCTGAAAAAGAGACTGGCTGCGCTGCAGGCTCGAAAGGCGGACCTCGAAAAAGCCATGAAGAAGTAGCCGCCGAACCAGGCGATGGAGCCGACGGCGCGGGCCTGACGCTGGCGCGCCGCGGCTCATCGCAGACGTTAGCTAGGCCGCTACGACAATTCGCTACGCTTGCTGGATGTAAATACATCGTGCATACTTAATCCAACAATGGCGGATCTTGAGTTCACGTGGGATGCTGCGAAGGCCCGCTCGAATGCGAGCAAACACAGGGTGTCGTTTGACGAGGCCCAATCGGCGTTCTTGGACGAGCGCGCCCGCATCATTGACGATCCGGACCATTCTGACGATGAGGACCGATTCATTTTGCTCGGTATGAGTGCGAAGCCCCGTCTCCTCATTGTGGTGTATGCCTATCGGGACCATGAGGCGAAGATTCGAATCATCTCTGCCCGCAAAGCGATGCCGCAGGAGCGAGCACTCTATAACCAGAAAGCACGATCATGAGAAAAGCGTACGACTTCACGAACTCACGGCCCAATCCCTTCGCCAGTCGGCTGAAGCGAGCGGTCACAATCAGGCTCGACGAAGCGACGATTGCGTATTTTCAGGAACTGGCGGAAGAAACGGGCATCGGGTATCAGACGCTGATCAATTCGTACCTCAAAGACTGCGCGGCCACCGGTCGGCGGCCGAGCGTGCGGTGGGCAAAGTCGAAAGGCGCGGCCTAACACGCCGTGCACCCGGCGGCTGACGGCTACCGTTGGGCCGACAAAGAACAACCACTAGAAATGGCGGGTCGAAGATGATCACTTCACCGGCAACGAAGGCCCGTATCGCCATGAAACCGTCGGTCTACGTTGAGACGACCATCGTCAGCTACCTGGCTGCGCGAGTGAGTCGGGATGTCGTCATCGCCGGACGTCAGGAAGTCACCAGAGAATAGTGGGAACGCCGAGACCGATTCGAATTGTTCGTGTCTCAGGCGGTTGTGGGTGAGGCGAGTCGCGGGGATGCAGCGGTGGCGGCCAAGCGCACGGCGCGTCTGTGCGGCGTTTCGGTCCTCGAACTCAGCGCTGGAGATGCGATTCACATTGCCGTCGCAGCAGTCAATCAGGTGAACTGCCTGCCGACGTGGAGCTGTACGCATATCGCCAATGCCGCTGTCCGCGGCAAGATCGAGGAGGCCTGTCGAAGCAGGGGCCTACAGGCGCCTCTGATCTGCACGCCTGAAGAGTTGATGGAGGTGTAAGCAATGTCCCGAGACCCGATCGTGGATGAAGTCCGCGCCCAGCGAGCGGCGATCGCGCAGGAGCACGGCAACAATCTCAAGGCCATCATCGCCGCTCTCAAGCGGAAAGAAGGCGTCGATGGACGTCGAGTCGTCTCCTTGGCTGGCAAGCAGGAGTCGAAGAAGGTCGCACGACGAAAAGCCGGGTAGCGAAGCGGCCCAACATGGCCGAGTGCCGCAGACGGGTCAGGGGCGGACGTACACTTGCGGGATGAGAGACGTCACGCTTCCGGCAGTCATGGCATCCGCCGCGCTACTTGCCGGCTGCGGCGCCAGCGAGACACCCATGCCACTAGTTCCTGCCGACCCCTCGTCGTACGCCAACGTCTCCGCATTTGTGACCAGACACCTGGTGCTCGATTTGACCGCCAACTTCGATACGAAGACACTGTCCGGCACTGCCGAACTACAGTTTGACCGGCGAGACACGTCGGCCACTGAAGTGGTGCTCGACACTCGCGACCTGACGATTCAGCACGCGGAGGCGGCGATGGGAACGGGCGCGTGGGTCCCGACGACGTTCATCCTCGATGCGGCGACCCCTGCGTTCGGCAGCGCGTTGCGGATCACCATGCCACCCGGCGCCGACCGCGTACGCGTGACCTACCTGACCTCGCCGGCCGCGCGCGGATTGCAGTGGCTGACTGCGGCGCAGACCGCCGGCAAGGCGCAGCCGTTCCTGTTCACGCAGGCGCAAGCCATTCAGGCGCGGTCCTTCATCCCGTTGCAGGATCTGCCGGGTGTACGCGCCACCTACGAGGCCACGATTCGTACGCCCAAAGCGCTGGTGGCCGTCATGGCTGCGGAGATGACGCCCGGGCAGGCCGGCAGCGGTGTCTTCACCTTCAGAATGCCGCAGGCGATTCCGTCGTACCTCATCGCGCTGGCCATCGGCGATCTCACGTTCACTCCCATGAGTGGGCGCACCGGCATCTGGGCGGAGCCGTCGGTTGTGGCGACGGCGGCGCGCGAGTTCGAAGACACCGAAAAGATG
>CAYZLT010000053.1:0-2394 GCA_964479175.1 uncultured Solibacteraceae bacterium
GCTGATCGTGCGCGGGTTTGTCATCAGGGGTGGCGTCGAGATCAAGACCAACGCGGGGGTGGCAGCCAACAAGTGGTAACGCCGCGGCTTCAACTGCACATCGTCGGCTGGGCCCTGGCCGGTGGACTCATTGCGCTGCTGACGCGGACGATGTTCGGCGTGACGATGACGCAGGCGCTGGTGTTCGCCGTGCCGCTGAGTCTGCTGGCCGTGCCGGTGTCGCTGTCGGCGTGGTATCTCTGCCGGGCGATGCCGATCTCGCGGACCAATGTCTGGTGGGTGGCGATCAGCGCCGTTGGTGCCGCCGTGGTGGCGTCGTCGGTGTGGGCGGCGTTCGGCCAGGTGTGGTGGGGAAGCCTGAGCCGAATCGGGATGCCGCCGACGCCTGGCACGCCGCTGGTGACGTTGCTCGCCGGCTTTGGCGGGATGGCGTATCTGATGTCGGTGACGGTGCACTACACCGTGCAGGCGGTCGAAGGCGGGGCCGAACTCGCCCGGCGTGAACTCCAGTCGCAGATTGCTGCACGCGAAGCGGAACTGCGCGCGTTGCGGGCGCAGGTCGATCCACACTTTTTGTTCAACAGTTTGAACGCGATCTCCGGACTGATCACGCCCCACCCGGAGCGGGCCCGTGAGATGACGAAACGACTCGCGGACTTCCTGCGCGAGAGTCTGACGCTCGGCGCAGTGCCGCGCATCACGCTGACCCGTGAGCTTGCGTTGACGGAGCAGTATCTGGAGATCGAACGCGTCCGTTTCGGCGATCGTCTCCGCGTAATAATCGCGTCGTCGGTGGATGGCACCGCCGGTGTGCCGCCGCTGCTCCTGCAGCCGCTGGTGGAAAACGCCGTGCGCCACGGTATCGCGACGTGTCTCGAGGGCGGCGTGGTGGAGATTCACGCCGAGACGCGAGGTGCGCTGGTCTGGCTGACAGTGTCCAACCCCAGGGATCCCGACGGCGGGCGGCGCGGCACCGGATTCGGCATGGACATCGTGCGTCGCCGACTGCACGCGGCCTTTGGCGATCGGGCGGCGTTGGCCGTTGAACCGTCCGACGAGGCGTATCGCGTGTCGCTGACGTGGCCATACGAAGAATTGAGGCCATGAAGAAATGGGGCAATGGGGCAATGAGGCCATGGGGCCATGGGGCCATGACACATGAGTGCTGACGCTGTTCTCAGAGTGGTGATCGTTGACGATGAGGAGCCGGCGCGGATGGCGGTGCGTCAGGACCTTGCTGCCGTGGGTGACGTCGAGATTGTCGGCGAGTGCGCGAACGGGTTTGAGGCGATCAAGGCCGTCACCGAGCTCAAGCCTGATTTGATCATTCTCGACGTGCAGATGCCGAAACTCGACGGGTTCGAGGTGCTGGAAGTGATCGGGCGGAACGTGCCGGTGATCTTCATCACGGCGTACGACGAGTTTGCGTTGAAGGCGTTTGACGTCCATGCGGTGGACTACCTGCTCAAGCCGTGTTCCGTGGACCGGCTGCGGGAAGCGGTGACGCGGGCGCGTGCGCGTTCCGCGATGGCGGTGGCCCCGACGGTATTGCGGCAGGCGGCCCGCCGGCCTGGCTCCCCGTTGGAGCGCGTGATCATTCGTGATGGCGCAGACGTCCACGTGCTGCCGGTGGGGAAGATTGACTACGTCGAGGCGCAGGACGACTACGTGTCGTTCCAGACGCAGGGCCGGGCGTATCTGAAGGAGCAGACGTTGGGGGAGCTCGAGACGCAACTGGATCCGCGCCGGTTCGTCCGCATCCACCGGTCGTACATCCTCAACATCGAACGACTGGCCAAAGTGGAGCTGTATGCCAAGGACAGCCGTGTGGCGATTCTCCAGAACGGCACCAAACTGCAGGTAAGCCGGGCGGGGTATCAGCGGCTGCAGCAACTACTGTGACCAGGCGCGGGGGTACGGAGGTCCCGAAGCCCCGAGGCTTGACAGTCGTCGGGATGTTGTATTAACTATCCAGTTAGTTATGGTGGCCGTCAGGAGAATTCGGGACGCCGAGGAGTCCAGGCGGCGGGTCTGGGGCGCCGCCGCGGCGGCCTTTGCCAGCCGAGGATACGACGGCGCCAAGGTCGACGAAATTGCCGCCGACGCCGGCATCAACAAGGCGATGCTCTACTACCACTTCGCCGACAAGGTCACCCTCTACCGCGCCATCCTCCAGGACATGTTTGCCGCCGTCGCCCTCGCCACCACCCAGGTGCGTACCAACGGCGGCACGCCAGAGCAGCAACTGCGCGGCTACGTCGGGGCACTCATTCGCGCGGCCGAGGAGCGCCCGCATTTCCCCGCCATCTGGCTGAGGGAGATTGCTGACGACGGTCGCCACATCGACGAGGGCATCTTCGCGCGGCTGCTGGTCTCGCGGCCGATCTTCCCGCT
>CAYZLT010000053.1:2404-14644 GCA_964479175.1 uncultured Solibacteraceae bacterium
GCAGGCCGGCGTGTGGCGCCAGGTGGACCCCTTTCTCGTCCAGGCCGGTGTGGCGGCGCCGGTGATGCTGGTCCTGGCCACACGCCGTGTGCGGCAGCGCGCCGGCATCGGCACGCCCGACGGATCGGTCGACGCCTTGATCGATCACGTCACCACCATGACACTCGCGACGCTTACTCTCACTGGCCGGAGCCCCGCATGAATCGAATTTCCGTGGTCCTCGCATTTGTTCTCGCAACCGCGTCCGCCTGTGGCAGAAGCGTGCAGGAGGGACCGCCGCGCTCCTCCGGCTACGTGGAGGCCACCGATATTCGCGTGGCGTCCAAAGTGGCCGGCCGTGTCCTGACGGTCACCGTACGCGAGGGCGAACGGGTGGCCGCCGGCCAGGTGCTCGTGACCGTGTCCACCACCGACGCGGATCTGCAGCTCGATCGCCTGACCGCCGAGCGTGCGCAGGCGGACGCACAACTGCGGCTGCTCCTGGCAGGCAGCCGCGCGGAGGACATCGACCAGGCCGTGGCGCAGGCCCGCGCGGCCGACGCCGAACTCGTGCTGGCCCAGGCCGAACTCGACGCGGCACAACTTGAATTCACGCGTGTTGCGCGTCTCGTCGAGCAACGCGCCGGCGCCACCAAAGCCCGCGACGATGCCGAGGCGCGGCGACGGGCTGCGGCCGCACGTGTGACCGCGATGACCGAACGGGTGACCGCCGCGCGCGCAACGGTGGCACGCCTCAAGGCGGGCGCCCGGCGCGAGGAAGTCGACGGCGCCCGTGCGCGCCTGGCGTCGGTCGACGCGTCACTGGCGATCGTCCGCGCCGATGTCGCTGAAGCCACCATCACCGCCGCCGGCGACGGCATTGTCTCCTCCCGCCTGGTGGAGCCCGGCGAACTGATTGCGCCGCGCACCCCGCTCCTCGTGCTGATGGACCTCGATCGGGCCTGGGCCTCGGCCTATGTCGAGGAGCCGATGATCGGCGCCCTGCAGCTCAATCAGGAGGCGACCGTCATCACCGATGGGGGACATCGGGTGCCGGGCCGTGTCACCTTCATCGCCCCTCGCGCGGAATTTACCCCGCGCAATGTGCAGACGGCTGACGAGCGGGCGCGACTCGTGTATCGCGTGACGGTCAGCGTCGACAACCGCGACGGTGTGCTCAAGCCGGGGATGCCGGTGGAAGTGGTCTGGGAGAAACGGTGACCCCGGCGCTGTCGCTCACCCACGTCTCGAAATCCTTCGGGGCCACCCTGGCAGTTGACGATGTGACGGTGCACATCGATCGCGGTGAACTGGTTGGCCTGATGGGACCCGACGGCGCGGGGAAATCGACGACCCTGCGGTTGTGGTGTGGACTCCTCAAGCCCGACTCGGGTGAGGTGCGCGTGGATGGCGCCGATCCG
Source organism: uncultured Solibacteraceae bacterium (assembly GCA_964479175.1). GTDB lineage: Bacteria > Acidobacteriota > Vicinamibacteria > Vicinamibacterales > SCN-69-37 > SYFT01. Next base: position 3,805 of record CAYZLT010000053.1, read on the forward strand.
CGCCAGGTGCGACACCGGGCGGTGGCCTCCATCGGCTATGTGTCCCAGCGCTTCAGCCTCTATGGCGATCTGTCGATTGACGAGAACATTGCATTTTTTGCGCGCCTGCATGGCGTCAACGATTTCACCGCCGAGCGCAACCGGCTGCTGGACCTCACAGGACTGCGACCATTTCGTGAGCGCCTGGCCAGTCGGCTCTCCGGCGGCATGAAGCAGAAGCTGGCGCTCTCCTGCACGCTGGTCCATCGGCCCGACGTCCTGATTCTCGACGAGCCGACGACGGGTGTGGATCCGGTGGCGCGTCGGGAGTTTCGCGCGCTGATCCGTGAATGCAACGAACAGGGCATGACGATTGTGCTCGCGACGCCGTACATGGACGAGGCCGACACGTGTCATCGCGTCGCGCTGCTGCGCGAGGGCCGGTTGTTGGCGGTGGGCACCCCGACCGAACTCAAGGACCTCGTGCGTCCTCGTCATACGACGCCGACACTGGATGACGTCTTTATTGATCTTGCCGTAGGAGGGACCGTATGACCCGCGCCGTGTTGTGCATCGTGCTGCTCACTGTGTTGGCCTCGGGCGCGTCCGCGCAGCCGTCGACGGTCCTGACGCTCGAGGACGCCATTACGCGCGGGCTGTCCGCGTCGCCTCGTGTGCAGGAATCCCGGGCACGGGAGGCGGCGGCGGCAGCCGGCCGGGATGGCCGTCGAGCCTTGTCGGGACCGACCGCCTCACTCACGACCAGCTACGTGCGAACGAACCACATCGAAGAGTTTGCCGTGCCGCTGCCGGGAGGCGGGTCGCGCGTCATCTTCCCGGACATTCCCGACAACTGGCGACTGCGCGCGGATGTGATGTACCTGCTGTGGACGGGAGGCCGCACGGACGCGCTGGTGGAGGCCGCGTCGAGTGAGTTGCTGGCCGCAGAGGCGGACGCGAAGGTGGTGGCGGCCGATCTGGCGATGGAGATCGCGCTGACCTACTGGCAGGTGGTCACCACGCGTGCCACGGTGGTGGTGCTCGACGAGGGACTCGCGCGCACCGAGGCCTGGGTCACCGACGTACGGGCCCGGGTCGACGCCGGCGTCAGTTCCCCGCACGAGGTGGCGCAGGCGCAGGCGCATCGCGCGCGCCAGCGCGTCCAGCGGATTCAGTCGGCGCAGGCCGCAACCCTGGCTGAACGCGAGCTGGTGCGCCTCACAGGACTTCCGGCGGGGCAGGCGCTGGTGTTGGCCACGCCCGTGGATCAGCCGCTCGTGGGCACTAGCGGAGCGACGCTGGCTGAGGTGGCCGATCACTACACCCGTGCTGTGGCGGGTCGTGCGGAGCGGGACGCGTTTGCGGCGCGTCGGGAGGCCTTCTCCGCCGCGGCGCGCGCGGCGATGGCGACCCTGCATCCGCAGGTGGCGACCTTTGCAGGGATCGAACCGGCACGCCCCAACTCACGATTTGTGCCGCGCACCGATCGCTGGAACACGTCCTGGGACTTTGGTGTGTCGGTCACCTGGTCCCTCTGGGACAACGGCCGGGCCCGCGCGGATCGGGCGCTCGCACTCGCCCAGTCGGAGGCACTCGCCCATCGTCAGCGCGAGTTTGAGTCCCGGCTCGACGTCGAGGTGGTGCAGCGCCTCCTTGACCTGGAGTCCGGTCGCGCGGCGGTGGAGGCCTCGTCGGAGGCGGTCGACGCCGCGGTGGAAGTGCATCGGGTGATGCGTGAGCGGTACGACGCCGGGGTGGCGACCAGCACTGAGGTTCTTGACGCACACATCGCGTGGCTCGACGCGTCACTGGAGCGGACGCGACTGCGTGCGGCGCTGCGTGTGGCGGAATCACGGCTGCAACGTACCCTTGGAGCATCGATCCGGTGACGCCCGCCATTCACGTCGAACATCTCACGCGGAGATTCGGCGCCTTTGTGGCCGTTGATGACGTGAGTATGGACGTGCAGACGGGAGAGGTCTTCGGGTTTCTCGGGTCCAACGGCGCGGGCAAGTCCACCACGATTCGCATGTTGTGCGGCTTGTTGCGGCCCACCAGTGGTCGCGCGGTGGTGGGCGGCGTGGATGTCGGTCGGGATCCGGAAGGCGTCAAACGGCGCATCGGCTACATGTCGCAGCGGTTCTCCCTCTATGAGCCTCTCACCGTCGACCAGAACATCACGTTTTACGCCGGACTGTACGGCGTCGAGGGCGATCGCCTGAAGGCGCGCCGGGACTTTGTCCTCACGATGGCGGGCCTGCATGGACGGGAGCACCAACGCGCACGCACCCTGTCGGGAGGCTGGCGCCAGCGGCTCGCGCTGGGCTGTGCGCTGCTGCATGAACCGCCGATTCTGTTTCTCGACGAACCCACCGGTGGCGTGGATCCCGTGTCGCGACGCGATTTCTGGCGACTCATTCGCACGCTCGCCTCCCAAGGCACCACGGTGCTGGTGACGACCCATCATCTCGAGGAAGCCGCGCAGTGTGACAGGCTCGCGATCATTCATGCCGGCCAGTTGGCGGTGCTGGGCACCCCGGCCGCGCTCACGGCTGACGGACGCTCGCTCGAAGACACGTTCATCGACGTCGTCACTCGCGCGCGCTCGGAAGGGCGGCCCTGACGTGGCACCCAGATCCATGGCCTCAGTGCCTCATTGGCCCATGGCCTCCCTGACACACGTCATTGCCGTGGCCATCAAGGAGGCACGGCAGATCGTCCGCGATCGACAGAGCCTGCTGGTGGTGCTGGTGTTGCCGGCCATGTTTCTCCTGCTCTACGGTTACGCCCTCAACTTCGACATCCGCCACATCGAGATGGTGGTGCAGGATCGGGACGGATCCGCGGAGAGTCGCAACCTTGTCAGCCGGTTCGTGGCGTCCGGCTATTTTGATCACCGTGGGGCGGTGGTGGCTGACGCGGACGTGGCCGGGGCGCTCGACAGCGGCCGCGCGCGTGTCGCCCTGGTGATCCCGGAGGGCTTCGGACGTGTCCGACAGCAGGGAGGCACGGGCCAGATCCAGGTGTTGCTCGCCGGTGACAACGCCAATACGGCCTCCACGGTACTGGGCTACGTGAATGGCCTGGTGCGCGAAGCCTCGCTCGCGAATGGCCTGTCCGACGTACGGCTCGTGGGAGTCGAGCCACGGGTGTGGTTCAACCCGGAGTTGCGGAGTGCGTTGTTCCTGGTGCCAGGGCTCATCGCGTACATCTCGATGATCACCGCCGTCGTCTCGACGGCCCTCTCAATCGTGCGCGAAAAAGAACAGGGCACGATGGAGCAGATTCAGATGTCGCCGATTTCCACACCGGCGTTTATCCTCGGCAAGACCCTGCCGTACCTGGTGTTGTCACAAGTCTCGGCCGTGCTGGTGATCGTGTCGGCCATGGCCCTGTTTGATCTCCCCATGCGTGGGAACTGGGGGGCGCTCCGGGTGGTGCTCGCCATCTTTCTGGTCGGCGCACTGGGGACGGGCATCCTGGTCTCGACCATTGCGGAGACGCAGCAGGTGGCGTTCCAGATCGGCACACTCGTGGCGTTCCTGCCGACGTTCATTTTGTCGGGCTTCATCTTTCCGATCTCCAGCATGCCCGAACCGCTGCAATATGTGACGTCCATTGTGCCGGCTCGGTATTTCCTTGTCGCCTTGCGCGGCATCGTGCTCAAAGGCACGGACATCTGGGCGTTGTGGCAGCCGGTCGGCGCGTTGGTCATTTACGCGGCGGCGGTACTCGGCGTCGCGTCCTTGAGGCTGGCACGTCGATGAGGCTCATGTGGCGGCGGATCTGGACGCTGGTCTGGAAAGAGTTCCTCGAACTCCGCCAGGACCCTCGCCTGGCCGGCGTCGTCATCATCGCCCCGATCCTGCAGTTGACGTTGCTGGGGTATGCGGCGACCACCGATGTGCGGGATGTGCCGATGGTGGTGGTCGATGGGGACCGATCGATGTCGAGCCGCGCCCTGTTGGAGCAGTTCGCCGGTTCCCGCTACTTCAAGGTGGTGGACGAATATTTCGAGCCGCGTCAGGCGGGGGAGGCGCTCGAGTCCGGCCACGCGTGGATCGCGGTGATCATCCCCACGGGGTTTGGTGACAGCCTGCTGGGATCGGGACCGCTCTCGTCCCGTACCGTGCAGATCCTCGCGGACGGCACCGATGCCAATTCATCGGGGCAGGCGCTGGCGTATGCGGGTGGACTGATCAGCGAATTTAACGGCGCGCTCGTCGACGTCGCGAGTGGAGGCGCTGCCCGACCAGGCATTCAGGCGCAGACCCGCGTCTGGTACAACCCTGAGCTGGTGAGCAAGGACTTCATGGTCCCGGGTGTGCTCGCGCTGCTGCTGTTGCTCATCACGACCAACTTGTCCTCCATGGCCATTGTCCGCGAGCGCGAGGTCGGCACACTCGAACAACTCAACGTCACGCCGCTGGGACGATGGGAGCTGATCCTGGGGAAGTTGCTGCCGTACGGGGTCATCGGCGTCATCGATGTGGTGCTGGTCGTCTCCGTGGCCGTCTTCTGGTTTGAGGTCCCGCTGCTGGGCAGTCCGGCATTGTTGTTTGCGGGATGTCTGGCCTACCTGTTGTGCACCCTCGGCCTCGGGCTGCTCATCTCGACCATCGCATCCACGCAGCAGCAGGCGATGATGACCTCGACGTTCTTCTTTCTGGTGCCGATGATCTACCTGTCGGGATTCATCTTCCCGATCGAGAACATGCCGGGTCCGATTCAGGCGTTCACGACCGTCATACCCCTTCGATATTTCCTTGTGATCGTCCGGGGCATCTTCCTGAAGGGGATCGGGTGGGACATCCTGTGGTCCCAGTTCGCGGCCCTTCTGGCCTGGGGCACAACCGTGTTGATCATCGCCGCCTTGCGCTACCGCAAGACCGCTTGAGCTGCTATCGTAGCCCCCGATGGACATCCATGTCGGCACGTCCGGGTACAACTACGCGGAATGGAAAGGCACGTTTTACCCAAATCCCTTTCCGGCGTCGAAAATGTTCGGGTACTACGCCGAACGTTTCCGCACGGTTGAGATCAACTACACGTTCTACCGGATGCCGACACCAAAGCTGACGGACGGGTGGAAGGCGCAGGCACCTGACGGCTTTTCGTACACGCTGAAAGCGCCCAAGCGCATCACCCACGATCGGCGCCTGACCGATTGCGCTGAGTCGATGACCCTGTTCATCGAGAGTGCGCGCGGTCTGGGTGAGCACCTCGGGTGCCTTTTGTTTCAGCTGCCGCCGAACTTCCGCGCGGACGTCGCGAAGCTTGACGCGTTTCTGGCGTTGATTCCCGGCGATGTGCGTGCCGCCTTTGAGTTCCGTCACGAGTCCTGGCACGCAGACGATGTGTTCCGACTGCTCTCGGCGCACAACGTGGCACTGTGTATCGCCGACATGGGCGACAAGACGACGCCGCTGGTCGCGACTGCCGGGCACGGCTACTTCCGACTGCGTGATGAGGGCTACGGCCCGGACGACATCGCCCGCTGGGCCGCCACCGTGAAAACGTTCGAGGACAAGTGGACCGATGCGTTTGTGTATTTCAAACACGAAGACGACGGCAAGGGCCCCGAGTTTGCCAAAGAGTTCCGCGGACTCCTGTAGTCTTGGGAGCCTCGCGGTGTTGCAGCGTGGCGGTGGTGCGATAGACGCGGCCGTCGCGGCGGGCGAGTGGTTCACGATGCCCGACCTGGCCCGGACGTATCGCGAGATGGGGTCGATGGGGCCGACACACCAGTACGGGGGAGCGCTGGGTCGTCCCGCCCAACGGCCAGGGCGTGGCAGCGCTTGAGATGTTGCGGCTGCTTGAGGCAACGGACCTGAAGGCGATGGGCCACGAGATCCAAGGTCTTGGGGGATCTATGAAACGGATGATGATGTGCGGCGTGTTGGTCGGGGTGCTGGCGATGTTGGTGGTGCTGTCGGTGGGTCCAAAGGTGCAGGCCACTCCGCAGGCGGGTGCGGTGACGGCGCTGGTCGGGGGCACGCTGATTGACGGATTTGGCGGCACGCCGATTCGCAACTCGGTGATTCTTGTCCGTGGTGAACGGATCACGGCCGTCGGCACGGTGGGCACCCTCCCGGTTCCCGACGGTGCGCAGGTCATTTCCACCGAGGGGATGTCCGTCTTGCCGGGATTGTGGGACATGCACGTCCACTTGATGATCAACGGGCACTCGGACTACACCCATTGGGACAAAACGTATCCGGCGCGATTCGAGAAGGAGATCATGCCGGCGTCGGCGCATCAGTTGCTCCGCGCGGGGGTGACCTCGGCGCGCGACCTCGGTGCGCCGCTCGAGGCGAGCATCAACGTCCGCGAGCGGATCAATCGAGGGGAGATTCCCGGACCTCGTCTGTTTGTGTCTGGGCCGTTCATCCAGAAAGCACCGTACCCCGGGACGGAGGAATTTCGTTGGGGCGTCAACGGCGTCGACGATGCCAGGGCCAAGGTCAAGAAGTTGGCGTCGGCCGGCGTCGACGTGATCAAACTCATTGACCAGGACCAGATGACGCTCGCCGAGGTCGAGGCCGTGGTGGGCGAGGCGCACGCGAACGGCCTGCCTGTGGTGGGCCACTCGCACCGGCCCGAAGAAATTCGTCTGGGCATGAAGGTCGGCGTGGACAACTTCGAACACACGGGGCTCGCGACCGCACCCGAATACCCCGAGGATGTGATGGCGGCCATTCGCGAGCGGACCGCGCAGATGAGCAAGGGCCCGTTCTACTGGACACCCACGGTGCAGGGCCTGTTCAACTACGACTACCTGCGCGACAACCCCGAGTCACTCGACGACCCGTCCTGGACACTTGGCCTCGGCGCCGACATCGTCGCAGACATCCGTCAATCACTGCGCAAGCCGGGCGAACTCGGCTACTTCCAGCTGACGCCTGCACGAAAGCCCACACTCAAACGCAAGATCACGCAACTGCGCGAAGCCGGTGTGACGTTGTTGATTGGCACCGACAGCGGGATCCCCACACAGTTTCACAGTCAGAGTACGTGGAACGAGCTCGACGTCTGGGTGCGTGAGATGGGCATCCCCCCGATGGAGGCCATCCGCAGCGCGACCTACTGGCCGTCGCTGATGATGAAGAAGGACGCCGATGTCGGCACCATCACGCCCGGCAAATACGCCGACATCATCGCCGTCCGCGGTGACGTGCTGAAGTACATCAACCTCCTCCAGCGCGTGGACATCGTCATCAAGAACGGATCCCGGGTGCGGTAGCGCCCAAGTGCAAATACTGCTTCTCTATGGATTCCCCTACGCCCCATGTTGAACAGCTCGTTGTATGAACTCGACCACATGGGCCTCGGCCCAGTAGCCGTCATGGTCGACGGTGCGACGGCCGATGAAGCCGCAGTGACCGCCGTGTGGCTGGATGTTCACCGTGATGTGGGAATTCGCGCGAATCTCATCACGACCATATTGTGACGTCGGCACAAACGGGTCATCCGCCGCCGCAATAATGAGCGCGGGAATGGTGATGCTGCTCGCCACGCGCAATGCGCTGGCCTGCTGGTAGTAGTTGGCCGCAGTGCCGAATCCGTGATGCGGCGCCGTGTAGGCATCGTCAAACTCGCGAATGGTGCGAATGCGCGCGAGTGGCGTCGTGTCGAAGCGCCCCGGCCATGACACGGCCTTGCGGCGCATGCGGGCCTTGAGCCCGCGCACGAAGTTCCACTGGTAGAGCAGGTTGGCCGGCGCTTCGATCGCATCGACACACAGGGAGAGATCGACCGTCGGACTGACAGCCGCGACCGCCACAATGGGCAGATCGGTGGACGCGGCCGATTCGCCGGCGAGCTTGAGCGTCAGATTACCGCCGAGGGAGTAGCCGGCGATCGCGATCATCGAGAACGGAACTTCCGCATGAAGGGTACGAAGCACCGCCAGCGGATCCGCCGTGAGGCCGGAGTGATAGAGCCCTGGCGTCAGGTGCTCAGTGCCGCCGCAGTTGCGCTGGTTGAGCAGGATCACGTTCCAGCCGCGCCTCCACGCCTTGTCGGCGAGTCCGCGCATGTAGTGCGCCTCGCTGGAGCCTTCGAGGCCATGCAGACCCAGCAGCGTTGGAGAGGTCGCGCGATCGGGTTGCCAGAAGCAGTCGGCGCGCACCTGCGACTCGGCATCCACCCGGATCAGCCGTGTCTGCGCCGCCGGCAACGATGTGAAGCGACGACGACGGGCCCAGGCCGCGATCGTCATCACGTGGCCATTCGTGAGCCCGGGCGCGGGGAGGAACGCCGTGTCAGCGGAGGTCGTAGATGACAAATCGCTCATTGCGATACAGGACGGGTAAATCCAGCAGGTGATGCACCTCGACGACGACCACGTCGAGATCGTAGGTCGCGTCCAGGGTCCGGGCGCGCAGGGTGGTCAACCGATCAAAGTCCACCAGGTCGCGAGCGCGTGCGGCCACACGCGTGGCGACGTCGCGGTCGTACAGCGACAGCGCGCTGTCCTTGACCGACTCCAGCAGGGTGTCCTTGGTGGCGGCGAGTCGGACACTGACGCCATATTTCCATGCGTGATCGGGATCGGCCAGGACGTGCCAGTCGTCAGGCTGCGTCTTGAGCCAGGTCATCGCCTCGGTCCACGGCGTGCGCGGCAGATCGATCCGGGCGATCTCGCGCTCAGGCTGGTTCACTTCAAGCAGGTAGTACCCGCGACCGGCGGAGGCCACCGCCAGGAGGCCCACCACCGCGGCCGCGACGCGGTGGTGGCGTGTCATCCACCAAGCGACGTACCCGATCGCGATGAAGTCCATCACCCAGAACACGCGTGTGATCTGCAACTGCACGGCCAGCGCCACTTTCATCGCCGTGAGAGGCACGGAGACCAGGAACAGCGCGGTGAGTGCGAGGCTGCCCCAGACCAGCGCTTCTTCGCCAGGCACCGCGAGTCCGCGTGCGTGCCGGGCACGCCACGTAAACCAGATGACCACCGGGTACGCGAGGTTGATCAGCCACGCGTCGATGGGCCAACCGGTCGGGAAGAGATAGTCCTTTGAGGCCAGGACCGCCAGCCATGCGGCATCCATGGTGACCAGTCGGTCGGCCATCGGGCCGGCGGTGACCGCCCAGGTAGCGACGGCCGCCGCGACCGCCGCCGCGCCGATCAGGTGGACGCGCCACGCGGGCCGACGGACCGCGACACCGACGGCCAGCGCCAACCCGAACCAGAGCGCGGTGGTCGGATGCAGCACACCGGCCAGGGCCACCAACGCGACGCCTGCCAGCAGGCGGTCGCGCAACAGGCAGGCGAGCGCGGCCACCCCCAGCCCGAACGCCAACTGTCGCGGGTGCATGTACCCTTCGAGCGAATTCGCACCGGTCTTGGTGATGCGGTGCCGCAACGTCAGCAGAATGCCGAACGCCGCCACGGTCCACCACGAGAACTGGAGGCCACGTGCAAACGCGACGGCCGCCCCGGCCAACACCAGGAGCGACAGCACGTAGAAGGCCGCCGCGACGCCAGGCAACGTGGCGCCGGTGGACTCGACCACACCGGCCATCACTTCATCGGAGGTCATCAGGTGCGACTGGACGTCGAGTATCTCGCCGTCGCGCGGAAAGAGGTTGGGGTCCAGATGTTGCTGGATGGCGGGGATGTAATAGGCCTGGTCAGAGACGCCAAACCGGTAGCCACCGGAGTTCGCAGCGGCGAGCACGAGGAACAGCGCAAGGCCGGCTGCGCCGACCAGCCCCGACCGCGTCACAACGGCTCGTCGGCGGTGGGCCCGTACATGGGAGGCAGCGGCACGTCCTGCAGACGCAGGTACACGCTGAGCTGCCCGCGGTGATGCACCATGTGGTTCACCACGAAGGACTTGAATGCCGCGATGCGTGGGACGGTCATCAGCAGGTCGCCCTTGCGCTTCAACTGCCACGGCGCGTTCAGCTCGGCATCGCTGAGCGTGGTGATCAACACGCGGACCGCGTGGACCGCCTGGTCAAAGGCCTCAAGCACCGCGTCGGGTGACGTGTGCGCCGGAGGGGCCGGGCTGCTGCCGAGCACCACGTCGTAGTCGGGCTGCGTGAGAATGCGTTCGCCCCATCGCGGGATCCGCGACAGGTGAGTCGCCAGTTGTCCAAGCGTGAACGACTTTGGATGGGGCGTCCAGTCAAACGCCTGCGCAGGAGCGCGCTCCAGGAGACGCCGGGTGACGGCCATCTCCTGGTCGAACTCCGGCAACAGTCCTTGCGCGATCATCTGCCGAAGTTCACGCGGGGATTGACCTTCGCGCTGTCGGGAATTTCGTAGTACGGATATTCCTCAAAGCTGAAGATCGAGGCCGTTACGTTCGAAGGGAACTGCCGGCGCAGCGTGTTGTAGGCCTGCACACGTTCGTTGTACCGCATCCGTTCGGTGGTGAGGCGATTTTCGGTGCCGGAGAGTTCGTCCATCAGGCGCATGAACGTCGCGTCCGACTTGAGTTGCGGATACGCCTCCATCACCACGAGCAGGCGGGCCAGCGCGGAGCTCTCCGCGTTGGCGGCGTCGATTTTTTGCGCCGGGGTTGAGGCGCCCGCCATCTTCGCGCGGGCATCGGCTACGGCGCCAAACACGTCCTTTTCCTGCTGCGCGAAGCCTTTGACGGTCTCCACGAGGTTCGGAATCAGGTCGCTGCGGCGCTGCAACTGATTTTCCACCTGGGCCCACTGAGCCTTGATGGCTTCTTCCTGGCCGGTGAAGGTGTTGTACGAACAGCCGGAGCCGGCGACTCCCGCGCTGAGAAGAAGAACCACGGCTGCTAGTTGACGCATAGGTCTCATGCTACCACCCACCTGAGGCACCGCCGCCACCACTGCGGCCGCCACCAAATCCGCCGAAACCCCCACCACC
>CAYZLT010000054.1:0-1369 GCA_964479175.1 uncultured Solibacteraceae bacterium
AGGACACATCCGAGGCATCTACAACGGCACTCAACCCTTCGAAATCCAGAAGCTGCTGGAAGACCTCCGCACCCTGGCCCCCTAGGACCACTGGACCACTGGACCCCTGGACCCCTAAAATCCGTGGCGTGTCTTCACGCTTGGGAATCGATACCGGTGGCACCTTCACCGATTTTGTTCAGCTCACCTCCGCGGGCCTCATTGTCCACAAGCAACGGTCCACGCCTGATGACCCCTCGCGGGCCATTCTGGAGGGCATCCACCGCCTGACCGGGGGCGTGGGCCAGGCCGATGTGGTGCATGGGTCCACGGTGGCGACCAATGCCGTGCTCGAGCGCAAGGGCGCCAGGGTTGCGCTTGTGGCGACCAAAGGGTTTGAGGATGTCCTGAAGATCGGGCGGCAGACCAGGCCCGAGCTGTACAACGTGTTCGTTGCGCCGCGGCCACCGCTGGTTGAACCTCATCTGACGTTTGGCATCGCTGAACGACTCGACGCTTCGGGCGCGGTGCTTGAGCCCGTGGTCGAAGACGACGTCGACCAGCTGGCGAGGGTGTTGCACAACCGCAAGGTCGAGATGGTGGCCGTGTGCCTGCTGCACTCGTACGCCAACCCCGTGCACGAACAGCTTGTCGCCACGTTGTTGCGGCAGTCCGGCTTGGCGGTCTGCACCTCCCACGAGGTGCTTCCCGAGTATCGCGAGTTCGAGCGGTGGAGCACTACGGTCGTCAACGCCTACGTCACGCCATTGATGGAGCGGTATCTCAAGACGCTAGAGGAATCCTTACGGTCCAGGGTTCAGCAGGGCCTGGGGTCCGGGGTTCGCAATCGACTATCGATCATGCAATCGAACGGTGGGTGTATCTCGGCTGCGGCGGCTCGGGCGCAGGCGGTGAGGACGGTGTTGTCCGGTCCGGCCGGAGGCGTAGTGGGTGCGAAGGCGGTGGCCGAGGCGGCAGGGCTCACGCGTGTGATCGGATTCGACATGGGTGGCACGTCCACGGACGTCAGCCTGATTGATGGCGAGATCGGGCGCACCACCGACTCACGTGTGGGCGACTTCCCCGTGCGCCTGCCGGTGATCGACATTCATACCGTGGGCGCCGGCGGTGGGTCGATCGCCTATCTCGATACGGGTGGTGCGCTTCGTGTCGGTCCACGCAGCGCCGGTGCGACGCCCGGCCCGGTGTGTTACGGCGTGGGGGAAGAACTGACGGTCACTGATGCCAACCTGCTGCTCGGACGACTCGATCCCGAATATTTTCTCGGCGGGCGCATGACGATTGATCGCACGCGTACCGAACGCGTGGCGGCCACGCTGGCCAGGCGCACCAAGGTCACGGTCCCGGAACTCGCGGAGGGCATCGTGCG
>CAYZLT010000054.1:1379-14280 GCA_964479175.1 uncultured Solibacteraceae bacterium
TCGCCAACGCCAACATGGAGCGCGCCATCCGGGTCGTGTCGGTGGAGCGTGGACACGATCCCCGGAAGTTCGCACTCGTCGCTTTTGGCGGTGCTGGAGGCATGCACGCGTGTGAGATCGCCGAGCAGTTGCAGATGTCCACGGTGATGGTCCCTCGCCACGCCGGTGTGCTCTCAGCTCTCGGAATGCTCGTGGCTGACGTGACCAAGGACTATTCGGCCAGTGTGCTCAAGGCAAGTGCGTCGTTGTCGCTTCGGGATCTGGAGCGGGCCTGCATGCCGTTGGTGGAGGCGGGGCGGAATGAACTCACGTCCGAAGGGTTCGGGCCCAGGCGGCAGGTCATCACCCGCAGCGTGGACGTGCGGTACGTCGGTCAGTCATTCGAAATCACGCTGCCGCTGACGGCCGACTATCGTGCGGTGTTCGACCGCGAACACGGGCGCACGTACGGATACTCGAATCCCGCACGCGCGACTGAAGTCGTGAATGTGCGCGTCACTGCGACGGGCGTGACCGCCAAGCCCACGTTGCCGTTTGCGCGCATTCGCAAGGCCAGCAAGCCGGCACCGTCAGCCGTTCGGCCAGGTCGATTCGCCGGCAAGACAGTGAAGGTGGCGTTTCATCGGTGGGAATCGCTGGCACCAGGTGCCGTGGCAAGAGGCCCTGCCGTCATTGCCGGTGGTGAGGCCACCGTCGTCATTCCGCCGCGCTGGTCGTTTAAGGTCGACGGATTTTCCAACATCATGGCCACACGGGAGCGCCGATGACACCCAATCCGATTGAGTTCGAGGTGTTCAAGAACCTGTTCCTTTCGATTGCGGAGGAGATGGGCGTCACACTGTGCCGCACCGGGTTCTCTCCAAACATCAAGGAGCGCCTGGACTATTCGTGCGCCGTGTACGACGCGAGCGGAAACACGATTGCACAGGGCGACCACATGCCCGTCCATCTCGGGGCGATGCCGCTGTCGGTCCGCGCAGCGATCGACTCCGTCGCGATGGACCCAGGGGACATCGTGATGCTTAATGATCCCTTTCAGGGCGGCACGCATCTGCCCGACATCACCCTGGTCTCCCCAGTGTTCCTCGCGAAGGAAAAGAGGCCGGCGTTTTATGTCGCCAACCGCGCGCACCACTCTGACGTGGGTGGCATGAGTCCCGGGTCCATGCCTGTCGCGCGCGAGATCTTTCAGGAGGGTCTCATCATTCCGCCCGTGAAGTTGGTTCGGCGCGGTGAGGTGGTGCGGGACGTGATGGCGCTGCTGCTCGCCAATGTGCGCACGCCCGACGAACGTGAAGGCGACATCGCCGCGCAGATCGCGGCCAATCGTGTGGCGGAGGAGCGCCTGCGCGAGGTGGTAGCGCAGTATGGCAAATCCGCGACCTTGCGATACGCGTCGGCGCTGCAGGACTACACCGAGCGTGTGGTGCGCCATGCGATCACGCAGATCCCCGACGGCGTGTATACGTTTGAAGACGCGCTGGATGATGACGGGTTCGGGTCCGGTCCAGTGGCGATCAAGGTGTCCATCACCATCAAGAAGGACCGCGCGATCGTGGACTTCACTGGATCGGCGCCGCAGGTCACGGGAAGTGTCAACGCGAATTACGCGATCACGTTGTCGGCATGCCTCTACGCGTTCCGGTGTCTGGTGCAGGATGACGTGTTGTACAACGCGGGTGTCGGCCGACCGATTCAGGTGATCGCGCCGGAGGGATCGATCGTGAACGCGCGTCGCCCCGCGGCCGTCGCTGGTGGCAATGTGGAGACGTCGCAGCGCATCACGGACGTGGTGCTCGGTGCGCTCGGAAAGTCGCAGCCCGATCGATGGCCTGCGGCCAGTCAGGGCACGATGAACAACGTGACGTTGGGCGGGACTGATCCACGCACCGGTCGTCGCTTTGCGTATTACGAGACGATGGGCGGCGGGATGGGCGGGCGGAAAGGGATGGCCGGCCTGAGCGGTGTGCACACGCACATGAGCAACACACGCAACACGCCGGCAGAGGCGATTGAGCACTACCTGCCCGTGCGGATTCGACGCTACGGCCTGCGGAAGGGCAGTGGTGGCAAGGGCGCCGCACCCGGCGGCGAGGGGCTCATTCGTGAATACGAAATGTTGACCGAGACATCGGTCACATTGCTGACCGATCGCCGAGTGGGCTCACCGTACGGCGTGTTAGGCGGCAAACCCGGGGGCACAGGAAGGAACACGCTGATTCGCGACGGTGTGGAGCAACCGCTGCCAGGCAAGATTCAGATCACATTACGCGCGGGTGATCGTCTGCGCGTCGAAACGCCAGGCGGCGGGGGCTACGGGGAACCCTGACCATCAGGGAACAGTAATCTCCGTCACCATGCCCATCAAATAGTGCAGCGTGACGGTGTCGCCCTTTTGCATGTGGCGTGGGCAGGCTTCGTCGCCGACGCGTGCGTGGCGGATTTCGCCTTCGGGGTCCTCAGGATCGGTCCAAAAGACGTCGAGGGAGACCTGCCCGTGGATCGAGATGGGCTGGATGCGGTGAACGACGGCCGTGCGCGTCCCTTTTAACATGGTTACCGTTTCACATCGTACACGTTGACAGTGTGGCAGTGGCAGTCCTCGCCTTGTCGTCTTCGCACTATCATTGCCTGACCGGAGACCTTCATGTTGACACGAACACGGCGCACCTTGACCATCGCACTGCTGGCGGTGCTGACGGTGCCCGCATTGACCGCACACGGGCAAGCGCCCTTGCCCTCGGGGGCCGATCTGGTGGCCAGGCATGTCGCCGCCATCGGCGGTGAGGCGGCCTGGCGCGCCGTGACCTCCTCGCGCGCCACCGGCACCATCGAACTCCCCACGCAGAATATCCGCGGCACGCTCGAGATGTTGTCTGCCCGCCCCGCCCGCTCTGTGCTCCGCATCGACATCGCAGGTTTGGGCAGGACCGAGGTGGGATTCAGCGATGGCATCGGGTGGATGCTCGATCCCATGGTCGGCCCCTCGCTTGTGACGGGTGCTGCCCTGGTGCAGATGAAAAACGATACGCACTTCGATGCGGCGCTGCATCCACCCGACCTGATCGCGTCGGTCGCAACGATCGCACGCGTGGAGTTTGATGGCCGTCAGGCGTTCAAGGCGACCGTGACGTATGTCACGGGGCAGACGCAGGACGAGTTTTTTGATGCCGACACCGGGCTCATGATTGGAACCGAAGGCACCAACGACACGCCCATGGGCAAGGTGCCGATGAAAGTCACACTGCGCGACTACAAAACATTCGGGGCGATCAAACTCCCCACCCGGGTGATCCAATCCGCGCTGGCGACCGAACAGCACTTTGTGATCGAGGCGGTCGAACTTAATACCGTGAAGCCGGAGACGCTCGATCCCCCACCGATGATCCGCGCGATGATCAAGAAGAACACTCCTACAGTCGCCGCGACCGCGCGCGCCCAGGACGTGGCGGCCTTTGACGACGTGTGGACGACCATCCGCGACACCTTCTACGACCCGACATTTGGCGGGCTCGACTGGGAGGGCGTCCGGACGTCGCTGCGGCCCAAAGTGCTCGCGGCCGCAACACCTGACGAAGCGCGTGCGGTGATCCGCGAGATGCTCGCAACACTCAAACGGTCCCACTTTGCGCTGATGTCTCCTGCCACCTCCGCCGATCCCGTTCCGACCGGGAGCGCCATCGTGCCGATCGATACACGCCTGATCGGCACCGAGGTCGTGATTACCCGCGTGCGTGAAGGGTCGGAGGCCTCACGTGTCGGACTCCTGCCGGGCCAGGTGCTGTTGCGGGTGGACGACGCGGCGGTCGCGCCGTGGGTCGCTTCCGCCGCCCACACCGATCCCCGCATGACCGCCCTGAACGTCTGGCGTCGTGTCCAGGTGTCGCTGCAGGGACCCCTGCCGTCTCTCGCAAAGTTGACCGTGCGCACGGGTGGTCGCGAGCAGGTGCTGACCGTCCGGCGCGAGCAACCTGATGGTGATCGCGTCGTGCTTGGAGACCTGCCGCCGTTTTTTGTGCACGTGAACAATCGCGCGGTGGAGACACCATCAGGGCGCGACGTGGGAGTTGTCGGGTTCAACGTCTGGATGGCGTCGGCGAATCCGCTGATCGAGTTCGCGATCGATCGCCATCGCGAGCAGCACGGGCTCGTCATCGATCTCCGAGGCAATCCCGGAGGCCTCGCCGTGATGATTCGTGGCGTCGCAGGCCACTTGTTCGATCAACAAGTCGTGCTCGGGCGCATGAAGACGCGTGACACCGAGTTGGAATTTGCCGCCAACCCCCGCGTCGTCATGCCCGATGGCCGACGCGTGGTCCCGTTTGCGGGGCCGGTCGCACTCCTGGTCGACGAACTGACCGCCTCGGCCTCGGAGTGTTTCGCCGGCGGGCTCCAGAGCCTGGGCCGGGTCCGGGTCTTTGGCAGGACCACGGCGGGGCAGGCCCTGCCGGCGCAGACCAAACGCCTGGCCAATGGGGACCTGCTCATGTATGTCGTCGGTGATTTTGTGACCGGGACCGGACGCCGCCTCGAAGGGGTAGGGGTGATTCCCGACGAAAAAGTCGCGCTGGACGTCGCCGCCCTCAGTGCCGGCCGTGACCCCGATTTGGAGGCCGCCCTGCGCTGGTTCGATTCAAAATAAAAGGCGTCGGGTGCCTTTTTTAAAGGCACCCGACGCCTTTATTTGCGCTGACGCGGGATTTATTGTTATCCTCCACCGACCTACACGATTGCCTGATGTACTTCGCTTTGAGGTCTTTTCGGACCTTGGTTTCAGGCGGTCGCTCTTGCGGGAGACACAGAACGAATGGAACTGCGCCCACTGCGCTTGGGCGATCTCGTGGACGACTACTGTCCACGTGAACGACGCCTAACCAACCACGCCATAGTGGCCATCGTCGGAGACGACATCAAACAGACTCGCTGCAATACCTGCGAGGCTGAACACGTCTTCAAGGGTGGCAAAGCCCCATTGAGGAAGAAAAAAGACCCGGCGGCGGCCCTGTACGACCAGGTGCTCGCCAACGTCACCGCAGGGACGGTGGTTGCCCCCCCGCCGGTGGTGCTGGCGGCAACGCCACCCGAGCTGGAACCGGCCCCAGCGCCCGAGCCGGAACCGGATCCGGAACCAGCTCCCCAAGTCGAGGAAGGGTGGACATTACACCGCACCCTGATTCGGGCCTCCCTCCCCCGCAACGAAAATCACGTGCCGACGCCGCGGCCGATTCCAGAGTTCACGATGCATCAGCGCAACGTGCGTGGATCGCAGACGTTTCGCTCCGGGGGACCCAGTCAGGATCGTCAGGATCGTCAGGATCGTCAGGCCAACGGACATAGCCCAAGCAACCCAATGAACGGCAACGGCCATTCGCGAGGCGGCGGCTTCCGCGGTGAAGGTTTCCGCAGTGAAGGCTCCCGCGGTGAAGGCCAGCCGGGCGCCGATGGGCCGGACGCGCCCAATGGGCATCGTCCACCCGGCAGCGGTCGGCGTCGTCGTCGCAGCAAAAAACCCCGTCCGACCACCTGATACGTCTCGAAGTTTCCATGGCTGTATTGACGAACAAAGTTGGCCTCATTGTCGGTGTGGCCAACAAACGATCCATCTCCTGGGCGATCGCACAGGCGGCGGCGGCCGAAGGTGCCACGCTGGTCCTTACGTACGCCGGTGAGCGCCTCGAAGAAAACGTTCGCGAGCTTGCGGCGACCTTGCCCGGCACCACGGTGCTGCCGTGTGACGTGACCGACGATGCGCAGATTGATGCGCTGTTTGCGTCCATCGAGAAGGACCACGGCGGGCTCGATTTCATGCTGCACGGAGCCGCGTTCGCCCTGCGCGAAGATCTCGCGGCGCCGTTTGTGCAGACGTCGCGTGAAGGCTTCCGGATCGCGCTGGATGTGAGTGCGTACTCACTCGTGGCGTTGTCTCGTCGTGCGGCGCCGCTGATGGCCGCGCGTGGTGGCGGCAGCATCCTGACGCTCAGTTATCTCGGCGCGGATCGGGTGTTCACCAACTACAACGTGATGGGCGTGGCGAAAGCCGCGCTCGAATCCAGCGTGCGGTATCTGGCGAGTGATCTCGGTCCGCAGGGGATTCGAGTGAACGCGATTTCGGCGGGGCCGATCAAGACACTCGCCGCTGCAGGGATCTCGGGCTTCTCGCAGATCCTTCAGACCTATCGTGATCGCGCACCGCTGCGTCGCACGGTGGAGACCAGCGAAGTGGCCGATGCGGCCATCTTCCTGCTGGGCCCGGCCGGTCGCGCGGTCACCGCAGAAGTGCTGATGGTCGACGGCGGCTTCCACGCCATGGGCGTGTAACACTCGATGGCGTCGCGCGTCCTGCTCTGCGGCGCCGACGTGGTGTTGCCCGATCGCGTCGCGTCCAATCTGACCGTTGTCATCGAAGACGGGCGGATTGCGGACCTTGTCGCCGGCCCACGTGAAGTCGGCCCAGGCGAAACCCGCCACGACCTTAGAGGTCACTTCATCGTGCCTGGATTTATCGACGTGCACGTCCATGGCGTGCTTGGTGTGGACGTGATGGACGATGACGCCGCCGTAAGGACGGTCGCGCGCCACCTGCCGCAGTTTGGCGTCACCGCCTTTTGCCCCACGTCGGTGGCGTGTTCGCCCGAGGCGCTGGCGTCGTTCCTTGCTGCGGTCGGCGCCGCTCGGATGCACCGCGACCCTGATGCCGCGCGCGTCCTGCCTGCCCACCTCGAGACCGGGTTCATCAACCCCGACTACCGCGGCGCCCAACCGCTGGAGTGGATCCGCCCCTGGGACGAAATAAAGACGTCGGGTGTCTTTTTTTCGTCCCAGGCGCCAGACATCGGGATCTTCACGATGGCCCCGGAAATTCCCGGCGGGTTTGACCTGCTGCGCGCGGCGCGCAAGGCCGGCATCCGGGTCTCGCTCGGGCATTCGGGCGCCACCTACGATCAGGCCATCGAGGCCATCGAACTTGGCTCCTGTCACGCGACCCACCTCTACAACCGCATGTCGCCCATGACGCACCGGGATCCGGGTCTGGTCGGGGCCATCCTGGAGCGGGAGGAAGTTGCCGCCGAAATTATTGCCGATGGCTTCCATGTGCACCCTGCTGCGGTACGGGTCGCCATCGCGGCCAAGGGGCGCTCCCGCGTGATGGCCATCACCGACGGTACGGCAGGCTCGGGCCTGCCTAAAGGCTCCTGCGCCACCCTTGGCGGCCGCCGCATCACGGTCGGGGAGACCGCGACCCTCGACGACGGGACGTTCGCGGGGAGTGTGGCCACCATGG
This sequence comes from uncultured Solibacteraceae bacterium, assembly GCA_964479175.1. GTDB lineage: Bacteria > Acidobacteriota > Vicinamibacteria > Vicinamibacterales > SCN-69-37 > SYFT01. The sequence continues at coordinate 8,662 of CAYZLT010000054.1, forward strand.
ACAAGGTGTTTTCGGTGCTCGTCACCCGCTCGGGTCAGTCGCTGGTGGACGCCGCCACCCTGTGCGCGACCACCCCCGCCCGCGAGCTGGGACTCACCACGCAGGGGGCCATCGCGCCTGGCTACATGGCCGATCTGGTGGTCCTTTCGTCAAGTCTTCAGGTCACGCAGACCTGGATTGCCGGAGTACGAACGCAATCTCCGGGCCGTCCGTAAAGGGTACACATGCGGCTCACCACCCTTCCCCGCGTCGCGCTCCTCTCCACGGTTCTGGCCTCGACCGCGTGTTCCATCAACGTCGACAACCACGGCCACATCGTCCGCGAGCAGAAGCGGTATGTGGTGGAGGGAGTGGCGGACCTGAATCTCACGACGTTTGATGGCGCGATTGAGATTCGCGGGTGGGATCGGAACGAAGTCACGGTCGAGATCGAGAAGCGGGCGCAAGACAAAGACGCCACTGAAAAGATTCAGGTTATCGCCGAGCAGAAGGGGTCGACGATCACCATCGACGTGCGGTCTTCGGGCGGGTCCACCTACATCGGGATTGGCGCCTTCACCTCGCCCAGTGCCCGCCTCATCGTCAATGCCCCTCGCAGGGTGAACGTGAACGCCCGCAGCGGAGACGGCAGCATCGTTGTGGATCGCCTGGACGGGCGGCTCGAGCTCAAGACCGCCGATGGCACCGTGCGTGCGACAGAAACCGCGGGTGAGCTGATCGTGGAATCTGGCGATGGCTCCATTCAGATTGAAGATGTCGTCGGCAGAGTGGAAGCACGCACTGACGACGGCACGGTGCGAATCTCCGGCACCCCCTCGTCACTGCGGGCGCGCTCCGGTGATGGATCGATTGTGCTGAGGATTCGCCGTGGCGCGGTGATGAGTGACGACTGGGTGGTCACCACGTCGGACGGATCGATCGTGGCTGAGTTGCCCGAAGGCTTCAGCGCGATGATTGACGCGGAGCCTGGGTCAGGGGATCGCGCACGGACCGACCTCGAACTCGTCGACGTCATCGGTGGCACGAGCGACCAGCGCACACTGCGCGGTAAACTTGGGCTTGGTGGCAAGACACTCACGCTGCGATCTGGTGACGGGTCAATCCGCCTTACAAACTACTGACGCGAACCCTCTATGCCGTACTCCGTCACCAAACGTCTGGATTTTTGCTACGGCCATCGCCTGATGGACTACGACGGCGTGTGCCGGCACCTCCACGGACACAACGCGCTGGTGGAAATCGATATTCAGGCGGACGAGCTGGACCACCGGCATATGGTCGTCGATTTTTCGGATGTGAAGCGCCTCGTCAAGGCCTGGGTGGACCGCGAGCTGGACCACAAGATGATCCTGCGCCGCGACGACCCGATGGTCGCTGTGCTGCAGGCGCAGGGGGAACCGCTGTTTCTGATCGACGGCAACCCGACCGCAGAGCGACTCGCGAAGCTCATCTACGATCAGGCGCGTTCCCTCGGGTTCAACGTCGTGGCGGTCCGCTTCTGGGAGACCCCGACGTCAGCCGCCACCTACCGCCAACGCTGACGCGGCGCGATCGGAAGGCCTCCGTTCAGCGACGCCGCGCCTTCAGCACGACGTCAATCGAGTCTGGTCTCGGGTTGATGAAGGCGAGTCGTGTGCGACCATCGGGCTCCATGGAGATGACCCCTGGGATCGCACTGTCAGTGAGAGACCAGCCCTCGGGAAGCACGACGTCGTTGGAGGGCCGACCGAAGTTGCGATTCCACACCAGTTGGCCGTTCACCAGCCCGTACCGGCCGGGATCCGTATACGTCTCGGTGATGCGCAGCCTCGCACTGCGTCCCGCCTGCACAGCAGGAAAGTGGATGATGACGACCTCCGCGTCGGCCTCCTTCACCGTCTCAACCTTGAGCGTCTCACCCGTGTCGAGCAGGACGGCCGACGGGTCGGACACGGTCGAGCCGCCTCGAACCACATTCCGGTAGGTCGCAACGCCCGGCCGGGCCTCGGTGTAGTCGTGATACAGGCTGAAGCTGTGCGTCTCCGGCTGCTGGAGAAAATACACAATCTCGCGATCCTGAATGGCCCGTTCCGTCACGCGCAGATTCGCGAGCTCATTGCGTGGGTTCACGGCAGGCGTCCCCGGAGTCATCACGACGGGTGACGTGATGACATTTGCCTGTGCCGCCGCAGACGCCGTCAGCCGCTTGCGGGACCGAATCACCATCGGCACCGCGACCGGTGCCGTATTCCAGTGGCTGAGACTGAGCCGGCCGTCCGCCTCTTCGATCACCTGCGATGGCATGTTGGTCGAGACCACCTCGTGGCCGATCGGCAGCACGATGGCATTGCGCGTGCTGCCGGGCAGACGATCAAATACGACGACGTCGCCCTGCACGAAGTACGTCTTCGGGTCCCGGCACGTCCTGCTGATCCGCAGGCGGGTCTCGCCGCCCTGCGGCACCGGGCGTGCGAGGTGCACCTTGAGGTAGCGCGTGTTCAGGTCGGCGGTGCGCATCCCGTCCTTGCGCGCGACGTCGCCGGACACGACCTCGACGGTGAGCGGTTGTCCGGTCATCTGGTCGATGGCCGACGCGTCCCTGGTGTCGCTGCCCTGGCAGATCGCGTCGAAGTAGAACCGCGCACCGGCAGTGGTGGCCGACACATCGTCGATCATCCTGAAGCTCGACGACGCCGGGTCGACGAGCTCATACCGGGTGTAGGCGTCTGCCGACGCCGACTGGGTCGCCGGGATGTTCACGCTTGCCAGAACCACGCAGCCGATAATCAGAAGGAGTCGCATGAGGCCGATTATAGGGTAGGTGCGCAGATGCAACGTTTTCATGACACCGTTCGTGTTACCTCCCTGAAACAGGCGTGCGATACGGTGAAGGCTTCAAGGGGACTCACTGATGGAGAGACGAGACTTTTTGCTGAAAACTGCGGCCGTGGCGACCGGCGCCGTGCTGCCGTTGCAGTCACTGCTCGCGCGTGCCGCTGCGGGCGCACCGCTGCGTCAGGCGGTGGGCTACGGTCCCCTTGCGCCTGTAAACGATTCCACCACCGGGCTGCCGTTGTTGCACCTGCCACCCGGATTCAGCTATTTCACGTTCGGCTGGGCGCGTGACCCGATGGACGATGGGTCGCCTACGCCGGCACTGCACGACGGCATGGCCGCGTTTCCCATGGCGAACGGCCTCGTCCGCATCATCCGGAACCACGAAGTCGGGACGGCACCGGCCTTCGCGTCCTCACTCGCCTACGACCCCGCTGCCGGGGGTGGGACGACGACGATTGATGTGGATCTGTTTCAGAGCAAGGTCGTCCGGACTGTGGCGAGCATCTCCGGCACCATTCGGAACTGTGCCGGCGGTCCCACACCCTGGGGATCGTGGTTGACGTGCGAAGAGACCCTCGCCGCACCCGCCAGCGACCCGCGGCTCAGCCGCGACCATGGCTGGATCTTCGAGGTGCCCGTGGAGGGCCGTGCGACTCTCGAGCCGCTCAAGGCGATGGGGCGCTTCGTCCACGAGGCCGTGGCGGTCGATCCCGCCACGGGGTGTGTCTACGAGACGGAGGACGCGACCCAGTCCGGCTTCTACCGGTTCATCCCGACAGAGCGAGGGCGCCTGTCCGCCGGTGGCACGCTCGACATGCTCGCCATCAAGGGCACGCCACAGCTCGACACGAGGAAGGGACAAAAAGCCGGCGTCACCTATCCGGTGGAGTGGGTGCGCATTGACGAACCCATGCGTGCACACATTGACGACACGAAGCGCGACGGTCAGGGCGTGTTCGATCAGGGATTCACGCGTGGCGGGGCGATCTTCGCGCGCCTTGAAGGGGCGTGGTACGGCAACGGGGCCATCTTCTTCGTATCGACCAGCGGCGGCGAACGCCAGCGTGGCCAGGTGTGGGAGTACACGCCGGCGCAGGAGACAGTGCGATTGGTCTACGAGTCTCCCGGTTGGGACATCCTCGACATGCCCGATAACCTCTGTGTCAGTCCGCGCGGGGGCTTGGTGATCTGCGAGGACGGTTCTGGCGGTGCGCAGTTCCTGCGAGGACTCACACGTGATGGACAGATTTTCGATCTGGCGCGGCAGAGCGTCGTGCTCAAGGGTGAACGCAACGGCTTCGAAGGAGACTTCCGGTCAATGGAGATCGCGGGCGTGACCTTCAGCCCCGACGGCCGCTGGCTGTTGTTCAACGTGCAGACACCCGGCATCACGTTTGCCGTGACGGGACCGTGGGCAAACGGAGTGCTCTGACAGCAGTGCCCTCCGGCTTGCGCGGAGGACGCTCATCCCATACCCTTCGCTAGAGGGGACCACATGACGCGAGTGATCGGTCGGATGACACCGCTGGTGGTCGCCGTGTGCGTGGCAAGCGCCACGCTGCTGGCTCAGCAAAAATTTACGACCACCACGTCTCTGCTGACGCTGGACGTGTCCGTGCTGGATCTCGACGGCAACCCGGTCACTGGTCTCGGACCCGATGACTTCGTCGTCACGTTGAACAGCGAGACACAGCCGGTGCGCACCATGGTGTTCCTGGCCACGCAGCGTCGGAATACAACTGAAACCATTCGTGTGCCGTCGGCGGGTGAGCCAACGTCGCCACTACCGGCAGCGGCACCCGATGCGAACCACGAGCCGGATCCGAAGCTGCTCGTCATCATGATCGACGACATGTCGATCTTTCCGACAGACAGCAAGGGCCTGTTGGTGGCGGCCGAACGTTTTGTTGAGACGATCCCGTCGCGTGACTGGGTCGGCCTCACAAGCACGAGCGGACGGATGACGGTGAACCCGTCCCTCGATCGCGCCCCGCTGATGAAGGAGTTGAAACATGCCTTCGGATGGATGAATGACCCGCGCCGGGAGATGCCCTCTCCGTTTGTGGGGTTCATGGATGCGCTGGAGGCCGATGCCAGTGGTGGCGCGCTGCTGGACCTCATCCGGAGATCATGTGGGGTCAATAACTCAAGGAACCTGGCACAACTTCTGGCAGAAAATGAATGCGCCCGGGGCGTCGACAGGAAGGTGCGCCACAATGCGACCTTCGCACGGGTCAGCACCCGCAATCAGCTCGATGCGTACGTCGCAAAGATCGTGGCGATGGCATCGGCTCCCGGAGTGAAACAGCTGGTCATCCTGACGGGCGGCATCGCACTGAGACCGAGCGATGCGCGCGAATTCATCCCCGTCGCCCACGCGGCGGTCGCAGCCGGTGTGCAGATCACGATGTTGATGGAGGACCCGGACCCCGACATGGGCATGGGCCCATGGGCGGGAGCGTGGGTAAAAGACCAGCAGCGGATGCTGCAGCAGGCCCAGACGCTGGCCGAGTTGAGCGGTGGGCAATTTTTTCGCGTGGTCGGTCAGGCCGACAGGTTCTACCAGCGAGTCCTGACGTCGGCGTCGGCGATCTACCGGATCGGCGTCGACTTGCCGAGGAATGCCCCGCGCGATGGCAATTACAAAGTGACAGTCACGGTCACACGGCCGCGCGTGCGAGTGCTCGCCAGCCGCTATGCCGCACCCCCGGCGCCGAAGGTCGCGTCAATGCCAAAGGAAGAAATACCGCCCGCGATCACAACCGGCGAGTCGCCAAGCGCGGTGCCGGTGCCGGTGCAGGG
>CAYZLT010000055.1:0-14237 GCA_964479175.1 uncultured Solibacteraceae bacterium
GTGTTCGCGTAGTTGGCCGTTGTGAGCCTGCGCGTGAGCTCAACGTCCGCCTCAAGGGCGTCTTGAGTCGCAAACATCGCGGCCGTCACGACGACGGCGTCGAATCCACCGAGAGCCGCATCGGCAGCATCGAGTGCTGCGGCAAAGGTCTCCGGCTTTTCCAGATCACACACAGCCATCGAGGCAGCGGCCTGCGAGGGATGACGCGCTGTCAGATCAGCCACACTCTTTGCCAACGCTGATGCGTCGCGACCGACGAGGCAGACGACATCCCCCCGCTCAGCGAGCCGCTGCGCCACCGCTCGACCAATCCCGGCCGTTCCGCCAAACACGACCACCTTCATGATTTGTCCCCGAAGAGTCTACGTGACTGCGCACTACGCAGGCGGCGCGCCGGATCCCACTTCTCGCGCAGCGCTTCAAACGCCGGCAGCCGCGGCTCCATCGCCCTGAAATGGTCGGGCCGCGTGAAGCGATCCTTGGTGAGATAGATGCGCCCGCCGGTCGAGATCAGAAAGTCGTTGAGTCCATCAACAATGCGCTGGGTATCCGGCGTGACGGGCATGTCCACCGCGATGGAGGTGCCTTCGAGCGGAAACGACAAGGTGCCCTTGCCCTCCGGACCGCAGTCCTTGATGACACACAGTGGAGAGGCACCGCCGAGTTTAGTGAGGCGGTCCATGAACTCGCGCACCGCAGGTGCTCCTGCTGCGCGTGGAACGACGCACTGATACTGCGTAAAGCCGCGCGAGCCGTACCCCTTGTTCCACTCAAGCAGGGAATCCAGGGGAAAGAAGAAGGGCTCCGGCGACACGAGCTTCGACACCACCCGTCGCAGGTGACTCCAGTAATACGCCGTGTTGAACAGGCCGACCGTCAGCGGGTTGACCGCCCAGTTTGGAAATTCAACGGGCACCACCTTGTCGGCCTTGGCGCGCGGCGGCGTCTGTGGGGCCTCGGCCGCAGTGGCCCACCTGCCCGCCATCAGCACACCTCTGCCCATCGAGGCGCCGCGATGCACACAGTCAATCCACCCCATCGTCATGGGCCACGTCCCGGCGGCACGAGTCAGGCTGGCCAGAAATGCGTCGATGTCGTGCACACGCTCGCGTTCCATCCGGATCCACTGTGATGGAATCCGGTGCAGAACGAACTCAACTTCGAGAATGTGCCCAAGCAGGCCCATCCCGCCGATGCAGCCGTAGAACAGATCTGCGTGCTGTGCGGGTGTGCACTCGACGATCGTGTTGTCGGCGAGGCGGACGCGAAGTGCGCGCACATGGGCACCAAAACACCCTTCCACGTGATGGTTTTTCCCGTGGATGTCGCTGGCGACCATGCCGCCGAGCGTGACGTATTTGGTGCCCGGTACCACTGGTGGAAACCAGCCACGCGGCAACATCCATCGCACCAGGTTGACCAGGCTGAGCCCGGCCTCCGCGCGCATGACGCCGGTCGCAGGATCAAACGAGATGATGCGACTGGCGAGGCGTGTGGCCGCGACCTTGTCGGTTGCACTCGCCGGCAACGACGAGTCACCGTACGACCGTCCGAGCCCGCGCGACAGCGCCGCGTCCTCGGTCAGTCGTTCCAGATCCTCGTCGAGCACCTCGGTGCCCGGCTCGGAAAGCCGGCCCCAGCCGGCCAGCGTGGACATCAGCTAGCCGGTGAACCCGTTAATGAGCGCGGCGGCTTCCTTCGGATGACGTTTGCACTCAAGCAACGCGCTCAACATCAGCGGCACCACGATGGTCGCGTCCGACTCGATGACAAACATCGGCGTCTCTTCGGTCAGTTTGTCCCAGGTGATCTTTTCGTTCGGCGTGGCGCCTGAATACGAACCGTACGAGGTGGTCGAGTCGGAGATCTGGCAGAAGTACGCCCACGGCTTGGCCTCGGCCTCCATGTCGTACTTGAGCGACGGCACGACACAGATCGGGAAGTCGCCGGCGATGCCGCCGCCGATCTGGAAGAAGCCCACGCCTGCTCCCTCCGACAAGACCTGGTACTGGTCGTAGAACTCGCCCATATACTCGATGCCGGACTTGGCGATGCTCGCGTTGCAGTCGCCTACCTTCACGTGTGCGGCGAAGATGTTGCCGAAGGTGGAATCCTCGTAGCCCGGCACCACGATCGGCAGGTTCTTCTGCGCGGCCGCGAGCAGCCACGACTCGTCGGGGTTGCCCTCGTACGAGCCCTTGTCGATCATCTGTACCAACTCGTAAAAGTACTCGTGCCAGAAGCGGCGGGTGCCCGTTTCGCTCGCGTGTTTCCACATGGGCACGACGTATTTTTCGACGGCGCGGAAGGCTTCATCCTCCGGGATCGACGTGTCGGTCACACGACGCATCCGATCGTTGAGAATGCGCGTGTCGTCCTGCTTGGTGAAATAGCGGTACTCGGGGAAGTCCTTGTAGCTATGGTGCGCCACCAGGCGGAACAACGATTCCTCGAGATTCGCGCCCGTCACCGAGAGGCCATGCACCAGTCCTTCGCGGATGGCCGGCGCGAGCGTGATGCCCAGCTGCGCCGACGACATCGCACCGGCGACCGCCCAGAACATCTTGCCGCCGCCATCAATGTGGCGCCAATACGCGATGAACGCGTCGCGCGTGGCGCGCGAGTTGAAGTTCTTGTAGTTGCGGAGGATGAACTCGGTAATGGGTAGCTGGGACATGTTTCTCTTCAGTGTATTCAACCAGCAAAGCCTGTGATCGTAACAGCGCCGGCCGGTGATTGCAGCACCTGACCGACGGTGGCGGCGTCGCGGTGGACGTAACCCAGCGCGATGATTCGGCCTGTGGTGAGACTTTGCGCGGCGCTGGTGACGGCGCCGACCTCCTTGCCGTCGTGCGCGAGTGTCGTGCCTGCAGGCGGGACGTCGGTGACGGCCGCCTCGAAGGTGAGCGTCATCAGGTGTTTGACCACCTTCCCTCCCCCCCGGTGGAGGATGCGGACGATGACCTCCTGGCCGACGTAGCAGCCTTTTGACTGGCTGATGGCGCGGTCGAGCAGGCCCGCCTCGAGCGGGATGGTGTCGGTGGTCATGTCCACCCCGAACTTTGGGCGGCCGGCCTCAATCCGCAGCGCCAACACGACCTCAGAGGTCGTGTTGTTGTCCAACAACACGACCTCTGAGGTCGTGTTGGCGGGCGTCCAGACCTCGAACGTTGGCAACAACGTCTCATCGGTACGAATCACCCGGAAGTCGCCCACGGTCAGGTGCCCGAATATCGACAGGGCCTCAACGGCGGCGGGGTCGGCGCCGGTCGCCTCCGCCACGGCCGCCGCGGCGCGGCCGCCGACGATGAGCGCCGCCCGGACAGAGGCCGTGATGTCGGTGACCTGGACGTTCTCGGAAAAAATGAGCTGGTCGAACCGGGTCTGAAGCTCGGGGGCCATGCCTTCCGGCACCTCAGCGGTCACTCCGGTGTCATCGCGAAACAACAGCAGGTCGGTAATCATCCGCCCCTGCGGCGTGAGCCAGGCGGCATAACACCCCCGGCCGGGCGCCAGGCCTTCGACGTCATTCGTCACGAGCGCGTGCAGGAACGAGGCAGCATCGGGCCCCTCAAATCGCAGGCGTCCGCGTGAACTGATGTCGGTCGATACGGCCGATTCTTCGATGGTGCGATACTGGAGCGTCATGAATCGATGGCTTCGTCATTCTAGTGCCTTAGTCCTGGCTGTGGGCGCGATCGGCGTCCTGACCACCCTGCCCGCGCGGGCGCAGCAGGACCAATCCGGCCCCGCCGATTTCACCGTGTTCCTGCGCGGTCAGCGCATCGGGACCGAACATGTGGACGTCACACGCGGCGCCGACGGCTGGACGATCTCGGCCACGGGCAACACCGGCGCGCCACTCAACCTGACGTTCGACAGATTCATCGCGACCTACGCGGCCGATTGGCAGACCCGGTCTCTGGACATCAACGGGCAGATGCGCGGCCAGCCGATGTCGCTCAAGACGTCGTTTGCCAACAACGACGCGGTCTCCGAGGTTGTGCAGGCGGGTCAGCAGGTGAAACTGACGCACAAGGTTTCGACCGCGACCGTTCTGCTGCCCAATAATTTTTACTCCGCCTACGAGGCGATGGCGCTGCGCCTGCACGGAAGCAAGGTCGGCGACATCATTCCCGCGTACATCGCCCCGCAAGCGGAACTCGCTGTGCGTGTGGAGCGGATTACGCCTCGCCGGATGGAGACACCGCAGACGCGTCACGAACTCCGCCAGTTCGATCTGGTCTTCCCGAATCCCTCGGGCCCGCTCAACGTCGAAGTCTGGGTGGACGCGCGCGGACGCCTTGCGCGCATGGCCATCCCGGTGGCTTCGGTCGCCGTCGTGCGTGACGACCTGACGGGCGTCATGGCGAGGCTAGACAGCTTCAGCCACCCACGAGACGAAGAACTTTTTATTCCTGCGAACGGCTTCAACATCGCGGCGACGATCACTCCCCCGGCCGCGCCCGTCGAAAAGGCGCCGGTGGTCATCCTGCTGTCGGGTTCGGGCGCCCAGGATCGCGACGAAACGGTGTTCGGCATTCCGATCCTCGGTCAGGTCGCCGGGCGGCTCTCGGATGCCGGGTATTTTGTGGTGCGTTACGACAAGCGGGGCGTCGGTCAGACAGGTGGCCGGATCGAGAGCGCGTCCCTCGAGGCCTATGCGGAGGACGTGCTGGCCGTCCTGCAGTGGGTGCGCAAGCGCCGGGACATCGATCGCGATCGCGTCGCGCTGGTCGGGCACTCCGAAGGTGGCGCGGTGGCGCTCCTGGCGGCAGGTCAGAAGAAGGGCGACATCGATGCGATCGCCCTCGTCGCCGCTCCCGGTGACACGGGCCGCGCGATCACACTGGCCCAGCAACGACACGCCTTGATTCGTGCGAAGGAATCCGAGGCCTCGAAGCAGGAGAAGATCGCCCTGCAGACAAAATTGATGGATGCAGTGATCACCGGGCGTGGCTGGGAGTCCGTCCCCCCGGAACTGCGCAAACAGGCCGACACCTTGTGGTTCAAGAGCTGGTTGTCCTTTGACCCGGCGGACGCCATGCGGAAGACCAATCAACCGGTCTTTGTCGTGCAGGGCGCGCTCGATTCGCAGATTCCGCCGTCACACGCCGACGCGCTCGAAGCGCTGGCCAACAAACGTGGCGGCCGTCCGTCGGTGGCCACACGCAAACTCGTGGTACCCGGCGTGAATCACCTGCTCGTACCGGCGACCACCGGAGAGTTTGACGAATACGCCACCCTTCCAGACAAGAACGTGTCGGCCGCAATCACCGACGCGTTGATCGCGTGGCTCGGCGACGTTTTCCGATAAACTCTCACGCCATATGGCCGGATGGATTTTGCAGAGTGACGATGAAACGCCGCGACTGGTGCGGATCACGCCGGGCGTCGCCAAAACGATAGGGCGCGGAGCGCAAGCCGACTTCATCTTCGAAGCCCCACTGGTGTCACGTCTGCATTGCCGCCTGACGGCCGACGTCACCGGCCAGCTGGTACTCGAAGACCTTGGCAGCACAAACGGCACCTCGGTCAACGGCACGCCGACGGCACGTGCCGTCCTTCGCACCGGCGACCTGGTCGGCGTCGGACGCGTGACGTTTACGGTTCAGGAAGATTAGTGCAGGAACATTAGTTCAGGAACGGGTTCGTTCGTCGTTCCTCGCCGATCGTCGTGTCCGGTCCGTGGCCAGAGTGCACGATGGTTGAATCGGGATAGGCGAACAGCACGTTTCTGATCGACGCGATCAGCGTGTCGAGGTCGCCACCTGGAAGATCAGTCCGGCCGATCGAACCGGCGAACAGGGTATCCCCCACAAACAACTCACGTTCGGACTGCCCCTGTCGTCCAATGGCCAGGACCACGCCGCCTGGGCAATGCCCGGGAGTGTGCCCAATTTCAACCGCCAGGTTTCCAAACGTGAACGTCTGCCCTGGGGCGTAAAAATGGTCGGGCGGAGGCGGCTGCTCCGCCTGCATGCCGAACATCTGCGCCTGCTCCGCGGTGCGTTCGTACAGAAACAAATCATCAGCGTGGAGCCAGACGTCCACACCGAGCGCAGCCTTGGCGGGGCCGACGCCGGTGACATGGTCGAGGTGCGCATGCGTGAGGAGAATCATCTTCACCTTCACCCCCTCACGTTTCACCACCGCCAGTTGCTCCCGCACATCGTCTCCAGGATCAATCACGATGGCTTCACGAGTGTCCTCGCAGGCGACGACGAATCCGTTTTTTTGGAAGGGGGGCGCGGCGGTGGTCCAGATGTGCATAATCTGATTATGAACCGTCGAGACGTCGAAGCCGCAGCCCGAAGGCTTCGCGTCTGCCGGACTCCCCTACTTAAATCTGCGTGGCTGTCCGAGCGTTGTCAGGCGGAGGTGTGGATCAAGCTCGAATCTGTGCAACCCGGCGGGTCGTTCAAAATTCGCGGGGCGTACAACGCGCTGATGCAGCTCAAGGCCTCGAGTCCGGATGTCACATCCGTCGTGACCGCGTCAGCGGGCAACCACGGTGTGGCGATGTCGATCGCGGCTCGGGAGTTGGGAATCTCACTCCGAGTCCACGTGCCGAAGAGCGCCCCGGACGCCAAGAAGAAGACCCTCGCGGCCAACGGCGCAGAGCTCATCGAGCAGGCCAGCTACGACGAGGCGGAACGGCTGGCGCGCGAGGACGCGGCAGCGACCGGCACCGTGTATATCTCGCCGTACAACCATCCGGATGTCATCGCGGGTGCCGGCACCGTCGCCCTCGAGATGCTGGAGGAACATTCCGACCTCGACGCCATTGTCGTCCCTGTGGGTGGCGGCGGTCTGCTTGCGGGTACGGGTCTGGTGACGCAGGACCACTTGCGCAAGGTGCGGCTGATCGGAGCCGAGGCGGAAGCCTCGCCGGTGTTTACGGCCGCGCTGGCCACTGGCGCAATCACCCCGGTGCAGGTCCACCAGACGCTTGCCGATGGCCTGGCCGGCAATCTTGAACCCGGCAGCATGACATTCGCGATGGTGAGTGATCTGGTGGACGCGGTGGTCCTGGTCGCCGAGTCTTCGATCGAGACGGCGATGCGTTCGCTGGTCTGGCGCGAACGACTTGTCACTGAAGGCGCCGGTGCGACCGCTGTTGGCGCGATGTTGCAGGGTGGGCTGGGGCTCGAGGGCGCTCGAATCGGCGTGATGGTGACCGGCCGCAACGTGGACGAGACCGTCCTTCGGCGGATTCTTGCGTAGCCTCCTCACGCTCGTCCGTACCAATCGGAATTTCCGGTTCTTGTGGTTCGGGCAGATTGTCAGTCAACTCGGCGACTGGTTCAACACGGTCGCCATCTTTGCGCTCATCTTTGAACTCACCGGTTCGGCGACAGCCGTGGCCGTGTTGATGGTCCTTCAAGTGCTTCCTGTCGCCATCGTCGGTCCTGCCGCCGGCGTGGTGGTCGATCGCTTTGACCGTCGCAGGATCATGATTGCCGCCGACCTGGTGCGCGGGTTCGCCGTGCTGGGTCTGCTACTGGTACGCACACCGGAGACTGTCTGGTTTGCGTATGTCGTCACGGCGATTCAGGTGTCGGCCAGCGGATTTTTTGAACCGGCCCGATCGGCCACGGTGCCGACGATTGTTGCGCGTGAGCGGCTGGTCGCGGCCAACGCCATTTCGACCGGCACCTGGTCGGCGATGCTGGCCATCGGGGCGTCGCTCGGTGGATTGGTGGCCGCCACACTCGGGCGCGACGCGGCATTCATCATCAACGCCGCGTCGTTTTTTCTCTCGGCGGTTTTTCTCTGGCAACTGCGCGTCCCGGCGCGCCCGGAGGGTGTCCGAGCCTCGCCTGGGCTCACGGGGCTGCTCGAAGGCCTCGCCTACATGCGCGCGCACAAGGAGGTCGCACGTATCGCTCTGGTCAAGGGCGGCTGGGCCCTGGTGGGCGGCGCGTTGTTGCTGCTGACGGTGTTTGGCGATCGGGTCTTTCGCATCGGCGATTCGAGTGACGCCGGCATTGGTGTGCTCTACGGAGCTCGCGGCATCGGCGCCATGGCCGGCTCACTCATCGTCTCCGTGCTGGCCGCCCGACAGCGCAATCTTGTCAGGATGATCGGACCGTCCTATCTGATCGCAGGTGCCTGTTATGCGGCCATTGCGATTTCACCAACGATCTGGATTGCCGCGCTGGCCGTGATTGCCGCGCATGTCTTCGGCTCGATCCTCTGGGTCTCGAGCAACGTGCTCCTGCAGATGAACGTGCCGGACGAATTTCGCGGACGCGTCTTCTCTGCCGAGCTCTTCGCACTCGCGCTTGTGCAGTCCGTGGTGTCGTACCTGACGGCCACTGCGCTCGACGTCTTCCACTTCTCGCCGCACGTGCTCATCGCGATTGTGGGCTTGTCGTTGTGGGCACCTGGGCTGTATTGGCTGTTCGCCAGACCCGCCCGCAGCCTCGTCCGCGCCTGAAGGTAACGCCCGCACAAGCAGCAGTCTCCGGTGAGGTGTCAGTGCGCGAGCGGACTGTCGGACTCGGGCATGTGACGGAGCAACGACCGTTTGACAGTGATGCCGCTCCGGTCGTAGTTGATGATGCCACGCTTCCGGAATTCGTTCATGAACAGATTGATGCGCGAGCGCGTCGTGCCAACGATGCCGGCGAGTTGTTCCTGCGACACCGGCGGAAGAAGGCAGGTGTCTTCGTTGGGGTCAATCTTCCCGGCCATCAGCAGCAGCGCTCGGGCCAGCCTCGCCCTCGCGGGGTTCAGCATCTGATCGACCAGATCGTGTTCCAGACGGATCGTGCGCGACAAGATGCTGGCGATGAAGTGTTCACGGAACTCTTCGTCGCGCTGCAGCATTTGCCAGACCACCTGCGGTGTGAACAGGCGCACACGGCAAGGCGTGACGGCGGTGGCCGTGGCCACGCGGCACTTGCTCCCCGCCAGCACGTCTTCGCCGAGAAATGCGCCCGCAGTGAGCATGCCGACATTGGCTTCCTGCCCGGTCCTCGAGGCCATGCTGAGCATGACAACGCCGCTGATGAGCTGGAGCACGTGCTCTTCACAGTCCCCCTGGAGGAAGACAATTTCGTTGGGGTCAAACTGAAGGAGAGTGTGGTTCGTCTCTTTCACTCCGCCGATGTTTGTGTCGATGTGCGTCTGCATATGACCTCGGCTTCTAGATGGCAAGATGCGTACCCACTGGGTTCGGTGCAGGGGTCACCGAGGTGACCGCATTGCTGTGAACCGCAGCGAAATAACTCGCACCGCCTGCAGAAGATTGCGCACCGCGTACTCGCGACTGTGAGTTTTTCCGGCAATCACACAGTCCAGCAACGGCAGCGATGATGAGTAGCACAAATGTGCTACTCTGCCGGTCATGACCAAGGAACTGACGTTGCGGCAGGCGGGCGGGTCAGTGAGCGCCACGTTGCCCAAGGACATGGCGGCACGGCTGCGATTTGCGGCAGGTGATCGGGTGCTTGCCGTTGAGACGGACCAGGGGATCCTGCTGACGCCGTTTGATCCAGACGCCGAGGCTGCACTCCAGGCGGCCTCGAAAGCCGCCAAGAAATTCCGTGGAGCGCTCCGCGAACTGGCCAAATAGATGGCGGCAGATTCTCAGCGGGAGCCGAGGTGGCTCAGTCGTGTTGTCGTGGATGCGATTCACCACGACCAAATCCGGGAGCACGGTGGTCTTCCAGGGGTGCGCGACGACAATGTACTTGAGTCAGCCTTGGCCCGCCCGAAACAGAAGTGGCACTACGACCCTGAGGCGGATCTGCCGTCGCTGGCCGCCGCGTCCGCGTTTGGCCTCGTGAAGAACCATCCGTATCGCGATGGCAACAAACGGATCGGCTTCCTGGCCATGGCGACGTTTCTGGACGTCAATGGCTACGAGCTCGATACGACCGACGCCGACGTGGTCACCGCGGTCATTGCCCTGGCATCCGGTTCCCACTCCGAGTCCACGTTTACGGACTGGATCAGGCAGCACGCTCGTCGCGCGTGAGTCATTCTGCTTTCAGGGCCTGAATCGGATCGACTCGAAGCGCGCGACGGACGGGACCAACGGTCGAGAGGAGGGACACTGCGACAAGCACGACCATGCTCCCGACCAACACGAACGGATCCCGAGGCCCGACATTGAACAGAAATGCCTCCAGGAGACTGCTGCTCATCCAGACCACGACGCCGCCGACGATCAGTCCAACGCTCACAGGCTTCAGGGCGTCTGTGACCACCAGCCGGCGAATGCCACGGGTGCTCGACCCCAGAGCGAGACGCACGCCGATCTCCCGCGCCCGCTGTCCCACCGCATACGCGAGCATCCCATACACACCCACCGCCGCAGTGGCGAGCGCCATCGCCGCAAATAGTCCCACCAGAGCCAGCACAAGCCTCGGGGCGGCGAAAGTACCCAGCTCCTCGTACTGTTGTGCCACGGCTGCGGCGCGTGAAACCTTGATCCCAGGCTCCCAGGTCTCAAGCGCCGTGCGGACGGAGCGAAGCACGACCGCCTCGTCTCCATCGGTCCGAATGACGAAGGTGTGGAACCGAGATGCCGCCTGCGATTTCGCAAGATACATCCCGAATCTGCGGTTGCCGGTGTTGAAGTCCGACGCGGCTACGGCTCCAACGACACCGATGATCGTCAACTCCGGGACATAGGGCGAATACTTGAAGCGTTGCCCGATTGGTGACTCAGATGGAAACAAGGCAGCCGCCGCCGCGTCGTCGATAATCGCCACCGGCATGGACGTCGATGTGTCGTCGGGCCCGAACCATCGCCCCGCCCGCAATGGCACACGCGTCGTGGTGAAGTAGGCGTCGTCGGCGTATCGGATGGCCAATGAGCCCGTCGCGTCCTTCGCTCCGGAACGTACGAATCGTCCTGACAGGGTCGAGGGTGGTGAGTTGCCGAGCGCTGCCAATTGAACGCCTGGCACCGACCGCACCACACGGAGGGCGTCCGACGCGGCGAGGTGCTGGGCGTCAGCCTTGGCGTACGGGCCCGCAGGAAGCTCGATGGAGAGCGTCATCAGCCCTTGCGGGTCGAATCCAGGATCTACCGTCAGCATCCGGAAGAGACTTGTGCCGAAGAGCCCTGCGGCATTCACGAGAACAAGGGCCAGCACGACCTGAATTGTCTGCAGCGTCGCGCTCAGGTGTCGCCGTTCACGTGAGACGCCGGCAACCGCGGACCCGTCCGCAAGTGCCGGCCGCAACGTGATCCCTGACCCACGAACGGCGGGCCACAACGCTGACAACGTTGCCACCACAGCGGTGAGAAGCGCCGTGTATGTGAGCACACGCCAGTTCATATCTGGTGCACTCACCGAAAACAGTCCCGCGCTCAGCCTGGTCGGCATGAGTGCAACGACGACGTCGATCGTCCACGACGCAAAGAGGAGGGCGATGACCCCGCCGAGAATGGAGACAACAATTCCCTCGATGAGCATCAGCCTCGCCAATCGCAGTCTGGTGGCCCCCAAGGCAGCTCGTACCGCAAGTTCGTGACGACGTCCGGCGTTTCTTGCACTGAACAGGTTGGCGATGTTCGCGCAGGCGGCCAGCAACACTGCAGTGGTCGCCAGCAGCAGGAGCATGAAGGCCGTTCCCTGGTTTTCGCGCATGGCCGAGCGCTCGGAGTCGATGGGATACAAGACAGGCGTCCACGGCTCAGACGGCGGATGGACGTCCTGAATGCGCCGGGCGGTCTCCTCTGCCAACGGCTGGGCCGCCACAAGGGTCAAGCCCGTGCGCAGCCTGAACACGGAAGTGGTGCCAGCCGATGGATCTCGTCCATCCTGAAACCCCACCCAGGCGTCGACACTACCGCTGCCGCCGGGACCGTAGCGGAATGACGCCGGCATGACACCAATGACGGTCAGCTTTGATCCAGCAAGCGTGAGGTCGAGACCGACGACATTGAGTTCACGATCGAACGCACGAGCCCAGAGTGCATCGCTGATCACGAGCACAGGCGCGCGCATCTCGACTTCCTGCGCGGTGAACATGCGTCCGACTTGAGGCTCGATCCCCAGGAGTGCGGGCAGACCGGCAGTCAGTGCGCCAACGCTGAGGTCGACGTCTCGTTCACGCCATGCGAGGGGCACACCCCGTCGGGACACCTCAGCGCCCTGGAACAATGCCGCCGCCTCGCGCCACAATCCACGCTCAGCCGATGAGATGCCGATGGCTGTGCCTTCCATCGCGGTGCCCGCCCGCAGTCGATGGCCGATGTCGACGAGCTCTTCCGGGCGTTCGTATGGCAGGGGCGCCAGCAACACGGCGTTGAGCACCGTGAACACGCTGGTGTTGACGCCGATGCCGAACCCGAGTGTCAGCACAACGGCCACAGCGAAGGCAGGCGTGCGTCGCAGGGTGCGCAGCGCGTACCGAAGGTCCGACACGAGTTGCTCGACCATCGCGCCGGCACGAACATCCCGAACTGATTCTTTGACCGACTCGATGCCTCCCACCGACAGGCGCGCGCGGCGGCGGGCCTCGTCCGGCGGAACCCCTGCGGACTCGTACTCTGCTGCCAGCAAGTCCAGGTAGGCCAACATCTCCTCGTTCAGTTCGCGCTCTGCGCGAGCGGGAGACCACAACCGACGGAGGGCGCTGAGCAGCCGGACCAGTCGCGTCATCATGGTCAGGACTCCAGGGCTTGGGCCATCGCCGCAGCCAGACGTGCCCACGTCTTCACTTCCTGTTGCAGCTGTCTGCGCCCGGCCGCAGTGATCGCATAGAACTTCGCGCGGCGTTTGTTTTCCGACTCGCCCCACGTGGAGGTCAGCCAGCCCTGCTCCTCAAGTCGATACACCGCAGGGAACAACGACCCCGGCTTCACATCGAAGGTGCCGCTGGTCATTTGATGGATTCGCCTGGAGATGCCGAGCCCGTGCAATTGTCCGGTCGAGACCGCCCGAAGGATCAGAAGATCGAGGGTGCCCTGCAACAAGTCCATGTGGCTTGCTCCTATTGAATGTCTGCAGGAGCATACCAGTCACATATAGATTGTCAATAGGAGCCGGTCCGCTCACGGCCGACGTTCGGGAGCACACTCACGGCTCACACCCGTGCGAGGATCTCGGCCAGCGATGCGACGCCGATGGCTTCCACGCCGTCACCGACCGGATACCGCTCGCCACTCGTGTTGACAACGAACCGACGTGACGGCTTGACGTCCTGGCACGCCACATGAAACCCGCGCTCGGGCACGCCGGTGCGTCCACGAGTGATGTCGATGGCCCAGAGGCCGTCGCCAGGAATATCCAGCAGGAGGTCGATCTCTGCACCGGCGGCCGTGCGATAAAAGAACGGCATGACCCGCTCCGGCGCGACGTCGAGCAAATTCTCGATCACAAATCCCTCCCAACTGGCCCCCGACACCGGATGGCCCAGCAACACGTCGCGATTCTGAATGTTGAGCAGCGCGTGCACGATGCCGCTGTCGCGCACATAGACCTTGGGTGCCTTCACGAGCCGTTTGCTGACGTTGGCTACGAACGGCTGCAGCCGTCGCACCAGCATCAGGTCCACCATCAGGTCGAGATACCGGGCGACTGTCTTGCCATCCACAGCCAGACTGCGTGCCAGGTTCGCGGCGTTCAGCAGTCCTCCCTGGACATGCGCCAGCATCGTCCAGAACCGATGCAACGTAGTCGCGGGAATTCGCGGGCCCAGTTGGGGAATGTCACGCTCGAGGTACGTCCGGATGAAGGCCTCGCGCCACACGAGGCTGCGTTCCGCGTCGGCGGCGAGCAGACTCTCCGGGAACCCACCGCGCACCCACAGATCCGTGTGTTCGTCGACCGGCGTTTCCAGGACGTCGAACGGTGCCAGCTCGAGATAACCGATCCGGCCGGCCAGCGACTCCGACTGCTGCAGCAGATCACGGGACGCCGAACCGAGCAGCAGGAAACGCCCGACACGTTTGCCGTGTCGGCGGCCCGCGTCAATGACTCCCCGCAGTACGCTGAACAGCTCGGGCATGCACTGCACCTCGTCCAGGACGACGAGCCGATCTTCATGCGCGGCGAGGAACTCATGGGGATCGCCCAACTTGTCGCGATCGCGTGGCGACTCCAGGTCAAGGTAGACCCTGCCGGCGTCGTCGGCCATCTGGAGCGCCAGCGTCGTCTTGCCGACCTGGCGAGGCCCGAGCAGGGCCACGGCCGGCAATTGCTGGAGTCTCGCCATGACTTCCGTTTCGAGTCGCCGGTGTCGCATCTTTATGCAATCATGGCACAAGA
>CAYZLT010000056.1:0-14028 GCA_964479175.1 uncultured Solibacteraceae bacterium
ACCTGGAATAGCCTGCCCTCGATGATGTAGATCGCTTTTTCGTGCAACACCGACGGGCCACTGGTGAAGTCCGTTTCACCGATGACCTTTTCGCCGTTGGTGAGGTCCACGATGATGAAGTTGTCGGAGCTCACGGACCGCAGACTGACGGCGTCAGCAGGATACGACTCATGGGTCCACTGCCACTGGTCACCGGCCAGCTGGACAAACTGCTCTTCACTGAGAATCTGCAACATTTCCTGCACGTTCAACGTGCCGAAGGTTTCCGTCGTCGTGAATGGCAACTCAAACGCCGCACACTTCACGTGCGCCAGCAGGATGTGCAGGTTGTCCGGGTTGACCAGCGCGTGTTCCGGCGATGCGTCGAAGAAGTAGTCGGGGTTGCGTGCAACGAACTGATCGATCGGCGCACTTGATGCGACCAACACCGCCGCCGACCGCCCGGACCGTCGGCCCGCCCGACCGGCGCGTTGCCACGTGGCCGCAATGGTGCCGGGATACCCAGCCATCACGGTGACATCCAACGCGCCGATGTCGATGCCAAGTTCCAACGCACTTGTGGAGACCACGCATCGGACTTCCCCATCGCGCTGGCCGCGTTCGATTTCGCGTCGACGCAGCGGCAGGTAGCCGCCGCGATATCCGCGCACGACCTCGGCCGCGCCGGGCGGGCCCGCGAAGGCATCTTTCATGTACGTCGTGAGAATCTCCGTGGACAGTCGACTCTGCGCGAACACGATGATCTGCAGGCCGCGTTTCAGAAACTCGATCGCCACGCGGCGAGTTTCGGCCAGATACGACCGCCGAATGCCCAACTGCGCATTCACCACGGGCGGATTCACGAAGATGAAGTACTTCTCCCCGCGAGGCGCACCGGACTGGCTCACCAACTCAAAGGGCGCACCCACGAGTTTTTCCGCCAGCTCGCGCGGATTGGCGATTGTCGCCGACGAACAGATAAACGTCGGACTTGATCCGTAGTGACGGCACACACGATGGAGTCGTCGCAGGATATTCGCGAGATGGCTGCCAAACACACCACGGTACGCGTGCAGTTCATCGATGATGACGTATTTCAGATTCTCGAAGAGCTTGGCCCATCGCGGGTGGTGCGGCAGGATCCCGGAGTGCACCATGTCCGGATTGCTCAACACCACATGCGCCCGGCCACGAATGGCCCGCCGAGCATCCTGTGGGGTGTCGCCGTCGTAGGTAAACACGCCGATCTCGCCGCCGCCCTCGATACCGAGCAACTCTGCCAACTGATGCAGTTCCGCGAGCTGGTCCTGCGCGAGCGCCTTGGTCGGGAACAGATACAACGCGCGCGTGGACGGATCACTGAGGATCGCATCCATGACCGGGGCGTTGTAGCAGAGCGTCTTGCCTGATGCCGTCGGCGTGACCGTGACGACGTTGCGACCGGAGGTCGCGTGGGCGATGGCCTCCGCCTGGTGGGAGTAGAGCTGATCGATCCCGCGCTTGCGCAGGGCGGCGATCAGCCGGGAATCCAGATGGTCGGGAAACGGCGCATACCGCGCCTCGACCGGGTCCAGCCGCCGTACGGCGGTGACGTGCGGGTCGTCATCGGCCCCCTGGACGGCCTTCTCGTGCTCCGCCAACATCCGCGAGAGTGCCAGCGACAGCGACTCGTCCTTGCTTCGGGCGTCGACCAGCGCCGGCAGCACGGTCATGGGGAGTCGACGCCGTTGGGATGACATGGAAGAGCCATCGTACCAGCCCCTCCCAAGGCGATCAAGAAGCGAAAATTACATCCGACGTCATTTTTTGCCGCGGCTGTTGGCGTACGCGGCTACCACGCCGCTCAGGCCGAGCAGGCCGATCACGTTGGGGAAGACCTGGAGGCCGTTCATGAGGTCGCCCCACGCCCACACGAGGTCCGGCTTGAGCACGGCGCCGATGGGGATTAGCAGGCAATATACGTAGCGATACGGCTTGGTGACGCCACGGCCAAGGATGTACTCCAGGAACTGCTCGCCGTAATAGGCCCAGCCGATCAGCGTCGTGTATCCGAAGAGGAATGCACAAAACGCGACCACCCATCCACCCACCACGGGCACGGCCATGTTGAACGCCGTCGCCACTGCCGCGGTGCTCGTGACGCCTGCCTCGCCCGCTGCACGCGCGGCAATTGACGACTCGGCAACGCCGCTGAGCAGAATCGCCATCGCACTGATCGTGCCGGTCACAAACGACACGATGAACACTTCCATCACGGCCTGGAGTCCCTGCTGTTCTGGACGATTTGATTTCGCGGTGCCATACGCCACAGCGGCCGTGCCGTAGCCGGCTTCGTTTGCGTAAATGCCGCGCGCGATGCCGTAGCGCATGGCGATGAAGATGCCGAAGCCCAGTCCCGAGCGTGCCGGGGATGCGAACGCCTCGTCGACGACGAGCGACATCACATATGGCACACGGTCGATGAAGGTGAGGATCACCACTGCGCCGCCGATCAGGTACAGGCCAACCTTGAGGGGCGACAGCTTCTCGACCGCACGCCCGATAGACTTGATGCCGCCGATGATCACCAACCACGTCATCACGGCGAGCAGCAGTCCGGTGAAGAACGCCGTGCGATGCACTTCGCCCAGCAGCGGCAGCATGAGTTCCCCGCTCGGCCACACGTGCTGCACGGCGATCGCAATGGAGTTCGGCTGCGTGAACGGCGTCGTCGTCAACGCCGCGATGCCGGCGACACAGGCGTAGATCCAGGCGAGCGACGGCGACTTCAACCCGTCCCGCAGGTAATACATCGGGCCCGAGCGCAGATGGTCGCCCTGCTGTTCGCGAAATTTCACCCCAAGCACGGCTTCCGAAAACTTCAGCGTGGTCGCGAAGAATCCATAGACCCAGATCCAGAACAACGCGCCTGGACCACCGGAAATGATCGCGGTCGCCACGCCGGCGATGTTGCCCGTGCCGATCGTCGCGGCCAGGGCCGTCATGAATGCCTGGAACGGCGACAACGCACCGGTCGCCCCGTCGGTCTGACCCGCGACCATCTCCTTGAAGGCTTCGCGTATCCGTCGAATCTGGACTCCGCGGAACCGGATCGTCAGAAACAGTCCTGTGCCCAACAGGAGCGTGACGATGGGCGGCATGAAAAGGAGATCGGCAAGTCCCTGAATCGTGTCAGCCATGGGGAATCCTCAGATGTTCGAACGTGACTGGCAACCGTCGACGGTAATACATGCGCCCGAGATCCAGCTGGCACGGGGCGAGGCCAGGAACGCGACGACGTCCCCGACTTCGTCCGCCTTGCCGAACCGACCGAAGGGAATTTCCTGTGAGACAAACGCCGCAATTTTCCCGGGATTGTCCTGCTGGCGTTTCCACCAGGTGCCCCCCTCGAAGAGAATCGAGCCCGGCGCAATGCTGTTGACGCGGATGTTGTCCTTCGCCAACTGCTGCGCCATGGCCTTGCTCAGACTGATCTGCGCAGCCTTGACCGCGTTGTAGGTCGTCCGTCCACCAGACTCCCGTCCGAAAATTGACGCGATTGTCAGAATCACGCCTCCGCCCCGTTCGCGCATCAGCGGCACCACCAGCCGGGAACACCGGACCACGGGGAACAACGTGTGATCAAGCGCAATCGTCCACTCGGCATCGGGCGTCGACATCAGATCGCTGCCTTCCGCCTTGGCGACATTGTTGACCAGAATATCGACACCGCCGAACGCATCAACCGCTTTGGCCACGATCTGTTCGCACCCGTCTGTGGTGGACACGTCGGCCTGCACGGTCGCGACCGCGTCCTCGCGCCCCGCCAGTGTCCGCAGGTCGGCAGCGGCGGCGGCCAGCGCGTCGGCTCCGCGCGCACACATGACCACCCGCGCCCCCTCGGCGACCAGGGCCCGTGCGGCGGCCAGTCCCAATCCCTTGCTCGACCCAGTGACGATCGCGACTTTGTCGCGCAGTTGCAGATCCATGTGCGGTCCTCTATTTCATCGAATGGGCGCGCCGCCCGTCAGGTCGTTGAGGCGCCAGTCGTAGACGCCAAACTTCATCTGAAATGTATTGAGCGCGAGAAATTCGCGTTCGCTGGAAAACCGATGCGGATAGGCCATCGCCATCAGCGCGCGCTCAAGCGGCGAGCGATTGGCCCACATTTCACCATCGGCGGCGTAGGCCTGCACAAACGCCGCCTCGCGCCAGCTGAAGAGCGGCGTGACTTCGACCACGCCGGTCGCGCGATCGATGCGGAAGGCATCGCCACGTTTGACAAATTCCTGCACCGCCTCGTCGAGCTGTTCGGTCAACCGCGCGCCTCGGTAGGCCTCACTGCGAAGGCGGCCGCTGCCGAGCGCGCCACGCCCGAGCGCAAGCACCATGCGTGCATCACCGAAACCCGCAATGACGGTCTTCTCGATTTCATCGAGCGTGAGCACCTGACCGGCCACCGTGTGTTTCTGGCGATCAAAGGCGCCGGGAATCTGCGCGATGCTGATCGACGGATACCCTTCGGCTTTTCCAGCAATCGGATAGGCGTTGATCACGGTGCGCAGCACGAGCGCGTTGTACGCGTTGATCCAGAACGCCCGCTGGTCGGCCGGTGGGGCGCCCGACAGCCAGTCGGGCCGCTCGAGTGATCCCACATACCGGTCGAGGTTCGCGCGTTCGGTGCGCAGGGCGGCGTAATACACCAACCCGTCACGGACGTACACGTCGAGGATGCGCTCGAGGGCGGCGTGGGGATCGGCCTGCGCCCGCACGGGAACTCCCGGCAGCGCCACGGCGATCACAATCAGGAACAGGGCAATTCGATTCGACATGCGAGCCCACATCATAACGTCGATAAAAAGGCGTGCAGGGCCTCGTTAAAGGCCAACGGCGCTTCGAGATTGGACAAATGGCCGGCCTTCGCGATGAAGACGGCCTGCGCCGAGGGCAAGCCCTCGGCCATGGCCGCGCTCTCGGCGGGCGGCGTCAGGACGTCCTCCGTGCCGCAGATCACCAGCGCGGGACACGTGATTCCGACGAGGTCGGGCGTGGAATCGGGCCGCGTTTTCATGGCCCGCACCGCGGAGGCGACCGCCTCGGGCGAGTTCCTGAGAATGATCGTCCGCACGGCGTCGGTGAGGTCGGGCTGTTCCTGCTGCGAGGTGGCGCCGAGGAGTTTGGGCAACATCTGGTCGGCGATGGCGCTGACACCCTCTGCAGTGACCTTGGCGATCATCGCGTCTCGCGCAGCCTGCCCCTGCTGCGAATCGGCCCCCGCCTTGGTATCGGCGAGCACGATGCCGTCCAGTCGTCCGGCCGCGGCCCGGGCGACGGCCAGAGTGATGTAGCCGCCCATCGACAGGCCGCCCACCACCGCGCGGTCCACATCGAGGTGATTCATCAACTGCAGTACGTCTGCCGCGTGCGTCGCCATCGTCGCGCTGTCGAGACCGACGTCCTGATACGCCTCACCCATGCCGCGAAATCCCCGGACGTCCGGGGCGACAAACCGCCAGCCCGGCGGCACGCGCGAGAGCTGCGGCAGCCACTGGTCGGCGCTGAGCGGAAACGCGTGAAGGAGGATACACGTCCGGCCGCTTCCGGTCTCGTGGTAACGGACCGTGCGGTCGAGCAGATGTGCGTACTTGGGCGACATGGGATTCCTTGGAAGATTGATTGCCGTTTATGATGGCCTACATGATGCGTCGTATTTGTCTCGCTTTACTCGTCGTCGGCTTCGTGTCGGCCTGTGCGGAAGATCCCAAAGAGGAAACCATGACTCCACCACCCACCAGTTCCGCTCCCACGCCCGGTCCCATTCCTGCGCCGGCTGATGTCGCCGCCGTGCCGGCTGACGCCACGGTCACCGCGTCCGGACTGGCGTCCAAAGTGCTGAAGCCGGGCACCGGGTCCCAGAAGCCTTCCGCCAGGTCGATGGTGCTTGTGCACTACACCGGATGGACCACGGACGGACAGATGTTCGACAGCTCCGTCGTCAGGAATGAGCCGATCGACTTCGGCCTCCACCAGGTGATCCCTGGATGGACTGAGGGGCTTCAGTTGATGGTGGTTGGCGAAAAACGCCGGTTGTGGATTCCGGCCAAACTGGCGTACGAGGGGATGCCCGGCAGGCCGCAAGGCATGCTCGTGTTTGACGTCGAGTTGCTCGACTTCAAGTAGGTCAGGAGACGAATGGTCCAGGGTCCTTCAGGGTGCAGGGTCCGCGGTTCAACAGGAATGCAGGGCAAAATCGGTGTCGCCGGTGTGCTGCTCGCGGCGATTGTCGCTGCCGCGGCGGCCATGGCTGCGCCGCAGAGCGGCGACGCGTACCTGCGATCAACGATTGGGCTCTCTGCCGGTGACGTCAAACGCGTCCACGCCGGGGAGCCGGTCGCGGCCTCGCTGGAGGGGCGCGAGGGACGGGAGATCGTCACCTTTGGCGCGGTGCGTATCGATCGCGCGCCCGATGACGTGCTGGAGAATCTGGGACGTATCGATGCGCTGCGCCAGGGCGCGTCTGTCCAGCAGCTCGGCATCCTGAGTTCGCCGCCGCATGCTGACGACCTGTCCTTGTTCACGCTGCATCCGAAGTCCGTCGCGAGTCTCAAGGATTGCCGCATCGGCGATTGCGGGGTGCAGTTGCCCGGCTGGGCGGTGGCGCGTTTTGCGCACGCCACCGATTCCGCCGTGCACACCATCGCGCGAACAGTCGCGCTCGAGATTGCCACCGCCTACCTCCGCGGTGGACACGCGGCCCTCGCCCCCTACGAAGACCGTCGTCCGGCCGTACCGCCTTCCGAGGAGTACGCCCGTGTGCTGGGCTCCGACCAATATCTGCCGGCACCACTCACGGCCCTGCGCCATTCGCTGAACGGTTTTCCGCATCGGCCGGCCCGCGGCGTGCGCGATCAATTGTTCTGGACTGTGGTGGACTTCGGGATGAAGCCCACATTTCGCCTGAATCATATGGCGATCGCGTCAGGCCCGGCGCTCGACGATCCCGCCGGCTCCATGACGGGCGCGGTCGCCACCCTTCAGCTGATGGCCACGCACTACTTCAGCTCCACGCTCGAGTGGCACTTTGTGCTGCGTGATCGAAATGATCCGTCACGCGCCTATCTGTATTACTTGGCTCGCTCTTGGGCACCAGGCATGACCGGCATTCGCGGACGCATCGCGCGCTTCACGGTCCGCAGTCGCGCGGAAGAGGGCATCAGCGCGTATCTGGGCGCCACCAAACAGCGCCTCGAAGCCGCGACGCTACCAGGCGCCGGGCGGTAAGCACCACCCGACGCCCTGTCACAGTCCTGCTGGGTGTTACAGACGGTCGGTCGCGGCCTTGGCCACGTTATGCGCACCGTTGCTGGCCGACTTGCGGACGTTTTCGTAGGTCTCCTGACCGCGCTGTGCGGCCACCTTCCCACGCTCCACCACGTCGTCGACCACATCGGACACCGTGTCGACGGCCGATGCATAGCCCTTTTCCGCGCTCTTGCGCAGCCGGCCGGTCGTTTCATAGAGCTGGTGCCGCAGTTCCGCACCCGCCTTCGGCGCCAGCAGCAGTGCCACCGCCGCGCCGGCGGCTGCGCCGCAGAGCAGACCCATCACAAAGCCACTGCCGTGGCTGTCATTGCCGATTGTGTTCACTTCACGCATCATTGCCTCCTTCATTCACGTACCTGGTTTCATCAAAATCACGCAGGAGGCGCCGCTCGCGCACTCTCCTGCCACTCGCACGAAACGCCGAGACGGCCGCCATCACACCTTGGGTGACGGCGTATCCCGGCATGACGGCGGCCTTCACCGACGAGGCCGCGCTGCTGATCCCGCCGGTGATGCCGTCCACGGTCTGTTCCACACGGTCGCCCACGTGGCGCACCCGCGCGACCTGCTCGTTGACGTTGTCGAGCACGCCATTGACGCGTCGCGTCAGGGGTTCGACGTGCCGCTTCTCCAGATCCGCAAGCGTGCGGCTGGTCTGCGCGTAGAGGCGGTAGCCAAGGATGGCGAGCGTCGCCATCGCGAGAATCTGCACTATGGCGGCGACCGCCAGAATGGCCATCCACATGTTCAGCGTGTCAAACTGTTCGGCGTTCATCCTTACCTCAGGATCAGCGTAGCGGTCCCTGAGGCGGGTGTCTGTGTCGTTCGCTACACCCTCAGCGGGGGGCGTTTATTTCACAGGGAGACACCGAGGCACGGAGATTTTTTCAACATGGAGGCCATGGGGGCCATGGGGAAGAGACGACCGGGGTTGGCCAACCCCTCGCCCCTCTCCGTGTCTCCGTGACTCCCTGTGAATTTCCTCGCTCAGCGCATGGCGTGTTCAAAATCGTCGCCGTGCTGGGCGCGCACCATCGCGTCACTTCGCTCGACCTGCCCGGCCTTCACCAGGCGCGCCAGGCACTCCTCAAGCGTAAACGACCCGTGTTTGCGGCTGATCGTGATCTCCTGATGGAGATGCTGCAGGGTGTTCCGGCGGATGTGTTGCCGGGCCCCATACCCGACGAGCAGCAACTGCGCGGCCGGCACCCGTCCGCCGCCAATGCGCGGCAACAACGTCTGCACATACACCGCCGAGAGAGCCGCGGCAATTTCCTGCCGAATGGTTGGCTGCCGCTCGGCGGGGAACGAATCCGTAAGGCGGGCGATGGTCGACGACATGTCGGTGGTGTGCAGAGTCGAAAACACGACGTGCCCGGTTTCCCCTGCCGCCAGTGCAATCCGCATCGTCTCCTGATCCCGCATTTCGCCAATCACGATGATGTCGGGAGCCTGACGCAGGGCCGACCTGAGCGCGGTCGGAAAGTCCGGCGCGTCGATGCCGACTTCGATCTGCTGGATCACGCTGCGTTGATTGGTGTGTTCAAACTCGATCGGATCCTCGATCGTGATGATGTGTTTGGCATCGCGACGATTGATCTCCTCGATCAACGCCGCCATGGTCGTCGACTTGCCCGATCCGGTCGCGCCACCGATGAGGACCAGTCCCTGCCCGATGCGAGTGAGGCCCTCCACACCAGGCGGCAGGTCGAGGGACGCCAGACGCGGAACCGTTCGGGGCAACATCCGGATGGCCGCCGCGGCGCGGGCGCGTTCCCGATGCAGATTCACGCGAAAGCGGCCGACGCCTGAGAGACGGATGGACGCATCCGCAATGCCGACGTCTCGGTAGGCGCGCTGCGCGTGTCCCACCAGGTGCGGGAGCACGAGTTGCTCGATGTCGTCGCCATCAAGGAGGGGCCCGTCCATACGGTGGATCTGCCCATGCACACGCATCGCCGGCGGCTCCCCCGCCAGCAGGAGCAGGTCGCTCGCCTCGCGGTCCGCCATCAGCCGCAGGAGCACTTCGAGTCCGCCGCCTGTGGTGCGCACCACCGTCCGGTTGAGGGCTTCCAGTTCGTCAGCCAGGCGGTCGAGGTCGTCAATCGGGTCAGACATGGAGGGGGGCAAGAAAGGCTAAAGGTTAAAGGGCACAGGCTAAAGGGACTGGCAGCGGATGTGTAAGAGAATAGCAGCGCCCGAGGAGGCCCCCATGTTCAGGTTGTCCACAGGTTTGACCACCGCTGCTGCTGCCGGCCATGCAGCTTCAGACGCCCGCCGCATGGAAATGGCGGACCGATTCGCCGGCCACGGTCTCGGATTCAGACAAGGATCTGTCGGCCGACACGTGGTTTTTTGTCGCGATGCCACCGGGGTGGCACATCACCTCATCGCTGGACGCGACGATGGTGCTCGCGCCGGTGCCCGTAAAAAAATAGCTACTCGGCCTTCAACGTCAACGCCGGGTCGGTGCGTGCCGCCCGGCGTGCGGGCAGGTCACTGGCGACAAACAACACGGCGGCGAGCAGCGCGGACAGTCCGACAAAACTCAACGGATCGGTCCCCTGAATTTCAATCAGCAGGCTCATGCTCTCCACAAGGGTGCCGATCCCAGCGGCGGCGGCCAGGCCAATCACCGTCCCGACCAGAACCAGCCACCCGGCTCGATGCAGGACCATCGATCGCACCTGCCGCGTGGTGGCGCCAAGTGCCATACGGATGGCGATCTCACGGGTGCGCTGCGCGACGAGAAACGCCGTGAGCCCATAAAGACCCAGCGCGGCAAGAAAAAGCCCGAGCACGCCGACACTTCCGGCGACCCATGCGGCGATCTTCTGCGGGACCAGGGCAAGGGCCGTCGCATCCTCAAGCGACTGCGACAAGATGACCGGCAGGCCGGGTTCTTCAGTGATGACGGCCTGGCGCACATCGGCCAGCGCGCGACGCCCGGGCTGATGTTTCACGTAGAGGGTCACACCGGACTGGGGCTGCTGCGCGTACGGCACATAGATGAATGTGCGTGGGGCTTCTCCCAAGTACCGGTACTTCGCGTCGCGCGCCACTCCGACGACCTCGATCGGACGGCCTTCCTCTTTCGAGTTGTCCGCCTGCCAGAATCGTTGACCGACCGCGGGCTGTCCTGGCCACGCGGCGTTCGCAAATGCCTCGTTCACGACGGCGACCAGTGGACGACCATCACGATCTGCGTTGGTGAACGCCCGGCCAGCGACGATCGGCATGTCCAGCACGGAGAAGTAGTCGGGTGACACCGTGTCCCAATCGGACTCGTTCAACACCCTCAGCACCTGATCGTCCGCACCAGGCAGCCGCACCCAGCCCAGCCCCATCCCGCCGCCTTGCAGCGGAATCATCTTCGAGTGGGCGACGGCTTCCACGCCGCCCACCGTTTGCAGGCGAGCGACGACGCGCTCGATCAGGGAGACACCGGCCTGCCCCTCCGCTCTCGCCAGCGTGGTGTCCACCGAGACCACGTCCACTCGTTGAGTGGAAAATCCGGGATCAATCAACGCGGCCGCGAGCAGGCTTCGCACAAACAGCGCCGCCGTGATCACCATCGTCAGCGACAGCGCCACCTGCACGATCACCAGACCGTGACGGAGCCGCTGCCGGTCACGCGCCGTCGTCGACGCCTGACCATGGAGCGCCGATGCCAGGTCGGTGCGCAGTGCGTGACGCGCCGGCACGAGGCCGAAGATCAGGCCGGTCAACAGCGCCACGCCACCAGCGAACCCCATCGACCTGAGGTCGATGGCGAGATCAATCAACACGGGAAACGGCAGTGCCGGCACAAACGCGCGCAGGAGCGCCATGAGCCACATCGCCACCGGCGCCGCGACGAGCACAGCCAGACCAAACAGCATGACCGACTCCGTGGTGAGCTGAGCAATGAGGTGGCCGCGCGTGGCGCCGATCGCCAGACGAGTGGCGATCTCGCGGCGCCGAGCGGTCGCACGCGCCATCAGCATGCCAGCCACGTTGCTGCACGCGATCGCAAGCAATCCGGCTGTCAGCACAAACAACAGACCGATGAAGGCCTGGAAGGGCATCCGGACCATCGCGGGCACCCGGCCCGACGATGTCACGACGATGCCGTGACTGTCGGGCACTTGCGGGCTCGTCTTCCGGAAATTGACCAGGAGGGTGTTGAGCTCAGTCTGCGCCGCCTCGGCAGACACGCCCGGCTTGAGTCGACCAATGGCGGTGAGCCACACGGCTCGCGGGCTCTCCATCATGGTGGCGGCGTCAAATCCACGAATCGGTCCGGCCATCGACATGGGGACCCACACGTCGATGCCAAACAGGGTGGTGCCTTCGAAGTCAGGGCCCGCCACGCCGACAACCGTGAACATCGTGTTGTTGATGCGCAGAGGCTGGGACAGCACGCCGGGGTCACTCTGAAAACGCTCACGCCACAGGCGATGGGTCAGCACCACGACGGGCCGGGCGTCAGGCGTGACATCTTCGGCTGCGGCAAAAAACCGGCCGAGCGCCGGCTGCGCCCCCAAGATTGCGAAATAACTCGCCGACACCAGCTGACCGAAGACGCGTTCGCTCGTTTCCCCTGTTGCGAGACTCACAGGCGTCGGATCAAACGTCGTGCCCGACATACCGGCAAGCGTCGTGGTGTGATCCCGAAGATGTCGGAAGACGGGATACGACATGTTGTCGCTGCCGGATCCGTTGGTGGAGCGGCCGATGTCGACCACGGCGGACGGATCGTGCACGCCGGGGCTGGCCTTGAAGAGGAGCGCGTCGGCCAGACCGAAGATCACGGTGGCCGCGGCAAGCCCCAGTGAGAGCGACAGCACCGACGTGACCGTAAACATCGGACTGCGCCCCAGCAAGCGCAAGGCGTATCTGACATCGGTCAAGAGGGACAGTCGGAAGCGCGGAGAGATGGGAGGATTGGGCACGGGAGCTCCTTGTGAACGACGTTCGGCGCTGCCAAACCACACGGCCTGAACAATGGTGACGATCCAGAAGGGAATGACGGCGAGCCACCCGCGGTGGCGCACCCGGGACAGATCGCGAAGAAACGTGTCGCGCATGTCGGCGGCAAAACGGGCGCGATACGACGACGGGTAGGCGCGGAGCAACACGTCGTAACACGCGCCGGCCAGGCGTGGTGTACGGGCGCCTGGCCTCATCCCTGCCTCCGCGGTGAGGGCTTGAGGTGTTTGAGGGCGGCCATCACACTCGCGAGATGGTCCCGTTCGAGTTCCAGGGCCTGGCGTCCACGAGGCGTCAGCCGGTAGTGGGTTCCGCGGCGCGAGTCCTCGACCTGCTTCGGCGCAGGTGCCTCGGCCACCAGTGCCTGAGCCATCAATGTCGACAGATGGCGATAAAACGAGCCGGTCTGCAGCGGGACACGTCCGCCGGATTGCTCACGGACCGCCTGCATGATGGCGTACCCGTGACTGTCGCCCTCGGCGAGCGCCAGCAGGATGTGAAAGACGGTGGGTTTGAGCGTCTGGGTCATGGTCATTTGGACATATCCACAATGGATATATACCCAAGACGCAGACGCCCCCCGTTCGGTTCACAGGGCCGCGTCACATATGATGCGCGCATGTTGGTGACACGCCCACTGCTGATGGTCGTTGCCCTCGCCCTGTCCCTCGGAGTGAGTCAGGTGGAGGGCCTCCGCGTCGTGAGCTACAACATCAAACACGGGCGCGGCAACGACAACGTCGTTGACCTGGAACGGACGGCCCGGGTCCTTCGTGCTCTCTCCCCGGACATCGTCGGTCTGCAGGAGGTGGATGATCTTGCCACGCGCAGTGGCGGAGTGCCACAGGCCGATCGCCTCGGCCAACTCCTCGGTCTGCACCACGCGTTCGGACGATTCATGGACTTCCAGGGGGGCGCCTACGGCATGGCGATCCTGTCGCGCCATCCGATTGTGCGCACCGAGTCGGTGCGACTGCCCGACGGCAATGAACCACGCGTCGCGCTCGCCGTGGACGTGTTACTCCCGGGCGACCGCCGGATCACCATCGTCAACGTCCACTTTGATTGGGTGGGCGACGATGGGTTCCGGTTTGCGCAGGCGATGGCGCTGACAACGTACCTCGACGCGCTGAAGACGCCCTACGTGCTCCTCGGCGACTTCAACGACGAACCGGAGTCGCGCACGCTGGCGCTGTTCAAGCGTCGGGCGACCGAGGCGCGCAAACCCGAAGGGGATCGGCTCACGTTTTCATCGACCGAGCCGACCAAAGAAATTGACTTCATCTTCACGGCACCTGCGGCCGCGTGGCGTGCGCGCGAGGTGCGCGTGATTACGGAGCCGGTCGCATCCGATCACCGGCCCTTGCTGGCGGTGCTCGAACTTGCCCCGGGCCGATAACGAAGCACGGCCTGGCGGTCGACCTCCCGCGGCGTGAAGGCCACACGTTTCGTTTCGCCACGCGCAAACATCGCGGCCTGATCGGCGTGCCACGGTGAGTCCGGCTTCGCGCTCTGCCCGTACGCCAGCACCGAATACGCGCGCGGTTGCTCACCAAACTCGACGGCGAGGACCCATCCGTCGCCGGTATTGGCGACAAATTTTCCATCGTCGGCCCGACTGAAGCCGAGCACGCGGAAACACCCGAGGGCGCCTGGGCAACCGCCGACAGGCACGTCCACTGCGCCGCGCCGCACACGGTAGACGTCACCCCACGCCACATCAAGCGATCCATGACGACGCTGCGTTTCGTCTGCGGCCCAGGCCAACGCCTCAAC
>CAYZLT010000057.1:0-13995 GCA_964479175.1 uncultured Solibacteraceae bacterium
CGTGGAGCGCGCCTACGTCGTCGTGATCACGACCGCAGTCCCCACCATGCCGGAGCTGTTCCTGATGCTGCTGGCGATTCTGCTGACCACGATCGGGTACGTGCTCCTGCGCAAGGGCTAGTCAGCCACGCACCCAGGCGAGATAGGCCGCACCGCCGCCCGTCACCGGGACGACCAGCAACTCTGGCACGTCGTAGGGATGGGCGGCGGTGAGGGCCGCCTCCACGGCCGGCACGCGGTCGGCCGTGGTTTTGATCACGACCTGCCGCTCGCGCGCCACGTCGACCATCCCCTCCCATCGATACGTCGACGCCATCGGGCCCATCACGCTCACGCAGGCAGCGTGCCCCGCTGAGACGAGCTCGTGCGCCAGCTCCTGCAGGGCCGGCACCTCGACATCGTCGGGAAATGTTGTCAACACCAGCACCACATCAACCATGCCCCTATTTTGCGCTTGTACTTCTGCCGAAAAGTTGATACAAACCATTTCGCGGTTGATTTCGCCTTTACATGACTTCCGAACACGCCACACCACTTTCGCCCGTTGACATCCCGCCGACGCCTGGTCGCCTGCGGGATCGGAAGCGCGTGCGGTCGTCGGCTCCCGAAGTGCGTGAGCGACGCCGCCGGATCGTCCGGTATGCGCTGTTGATCGTCTCAGGGGTGCTGATGGTCAACGCGCTTGTCGGTGAGCGTGGGTATCTCGCAAACATGCAGGCGCGGCAGGCGCAACAGCGATTGGAGAGCAGGCTGCAGGAGCTTCGCGCCGAGAGCGCCGCGTTGACCGAACGTGCCAGACGCCTGCGGGAAGATCCCCGCGCGCTCGAAGAGACCGCCCGGGCGCATCTCGGACTCATTCGCCCCGGTGAAACACTCATCACCATCCGCGATCGCAAAAAAGACTGATCCATCTTCGCTGGATTGTCCCGAACGGTACAGCCCCGCACAAGAGAACCCGCCAGTATGGAACCTAGCGTCACGGCCACCGCCCGGCCGAAGACCGAAAGGGTTGATTTCTATGCGCCACGGTACTCTCTCACTTCTCCTGCTGCTCGCGTCAGTGCCTACGGCATTCGCGCAGCCTCCCACCACGCAGTCCCCCACGCAGTCCCAGGTCGTGCAAACCACCTCGGAGACCCGCAAGGCCACCGTGTCGGTCAGCGGAGACACGGGTCTCTGGTTTCTGCCGACCGCAGAAGTGCTCCCCAACCGCAAGTTTTCGCTGAGCCTCTACCGGGCCAACCGGGATGACGGTCAGGGCTTCACCGACGTGTCCCACTTCCCCGTCTCCGTCGCCTTCGGGCTCGGCAACCGTGCCGAGATCTTCGGCAGCTGGACGGCAGTCACCCGCATCGACCGCGACTCACGTCCGCTCTTCGGCATCACCGAAGAGGGATCGGGCGCGGGCATCGTCAATGAACACCCGTTCGTCCGCCAGCAGTGGTCGGGCAACAAACGCGGCGACTTCCGGGTCGGCGCGAAGGTCAACCTGCTGTCGCAGGCCGATGGCAGCCCGATGGCGTTTGCCATCCGTGGCGGCATCAGGGCCCCGACCGGTGACGAAGACTCAGGCGCATCAACCGGCAAGATGGACTTCACCGTTGACGCCGTGGCCAGCACCGACGCGCGGATTGCGGAGTTCACGGCAACGGCCGGCTACATTCGCCGCGGCGATCCCGATGGTTTCGATCTCACCGATGGCATCCGCTGGGGTGTGGGCGCGGCGTTTTTCAACCGAACGCCCTTCACGCTGACCGCCGAACTGCACGGCGAAAAATACCGGAGCGACACGATCACCGCGCCGGCCAACTACCGGGCCCAGGACGGTTCCATCGCGCCCATCGTCACCGATGTGAAGAGCCCGATGTACGCAGCCCTCGGCCTCACGTGGCAGGCGCCCGGCGGCTTCTTTGTCGGTGGCGGTCTCAACTACTCAAGCTCCGTCAAGGATCGCCTCGTTGGCGACAACGGCTTCCGCGACAAGGTCGGCATCCAGGCGCGCATTGGGTACCATCCAGGCGTCCGCAAATACATCACGCCGGTGCCCGCGCCCGTCGTGATGCCTCCCATGGAAACACCGGCACCGACGCCCGCGCCGACACCCGAGCCCGCGCCGCCCGTCCGTCCCGTCATCGAGACGCCGGCACCGGCACCCGCGCCGAAGCAGTACGTCTTTGAAGACGTGCACTTCGACTTCGACCGCAACATCCTCCGTCCCGATGCCCTCGTCGTGCTCGACGAAGCCATCACCGCGCTGAAGGCGGAACCGGGCCTGAGCCTGCGCATCGAAGGCCACACGTGCAACATCGGCACCGCGGAATACAACCTGGCGCTCGCCGAGCGTCGCGCACAGGCCGTGCGTGACTATCTCGCCTCACGCGGCGTGGATGGTTCACGTCTGAGCATCGTCAGCTACGGTGAAGAACGACCGGCGCATGATAACAGCCGCGAAGAGACACGTCGTCTCAATCGCCGGGCGGCCCTTGTCGTCAGTGTGGTGCGATAACTATGCGATACCTACATTCGTCCCGGCTCATGGTCCTGACTGCCGGCCTGGCGATTGCGCTAGGCTCGGGTATCCACGCACAGGCGACCCAGCAGGCGCCTCCTCCTCGTCCCTCAGCACCACAGGGTGAGCAGACGATGATGGCCACGTCCACGGCGAACCTCGGCACCGTGCGTCTGACCAAGGCCGTGACGGCCAACGGGCAGACGCTGGCGGCCGGCACCTATCAGGTGCGGCTGACGACCGAAGCACCGTCCAAGGTGGTGGGCCAGACGGTGGCGGAAACGCGCTGGGTGGAATTCATGAAGGGTTCCACGGTCGCGGGTCGCGAAGTGGCGACGGTCCTGACGCCGGAAGAGATGGCCAAGGTGGCCAACATGGCGCGCAGAGGCGGCGCCGTCCGCATCGAAACCCTCAAGGGTGGCGACTATCTGCGCGTGTGGATCACCCACGGTGGTCAGCATGTGCTGATTCACCTGCCTGTCACCATGTAAGGAGACCGATATGTTTCGTTACACTCGAGTCCTCACACTCGTGACGGTTGTCGCCCTCGGGTCTTCGCTGGCATGTGCCGGCGAAGACAAGGTCGACATCGAGACCGTGCCGGTCGGCGCCGAGGTCGCGGTGACGCGACAGGACGGCGGCGTCGTCCAAGGGGCTTTGACCGAGCGGTCCACCGAGACCGTCAAGGTCAGCAGCAGCGTCGGTGTGCGGGAAGTCCCGCGCGCTGACATTGCCGAAGTCCAGATCGTGGACGCCGCGACACCCGCCCCGCCGCTGCCGGCCATGGCGAAATTTCGCGAGTACACGCTGCCGGCCGGCACTGAACTCGTCGTCCGTCTCACCACCGCGGTGAGCTCGGCGTCGAGCCGGGTGGAAGATCGGGTGGAGGCGCTGGTCACCAACGCCGTGACCCAGGGCGACATCACGGTGGTGCCCGTGGGCAGCATCCTCAAGGGTGAGGTCACGTCGGTCGAGTCGGCCGGCAAAGTCAAAGGGCGCGCGAGCCTGGCGATGCGCTTCCGCTCACTGACGATCGTCGACCACGACGAACCCTACCCGGTGGTGCTCGGTATGAGCCAGCTCGCACCGGCGACCAAAAAGGCTGATGCGGCCAAGATCGGGATCCCCGCCGCCGCAGGCGGAATCATCGGCGGCATTCTCGGTGGAAAAAAGGGTGCTATCACGGGCATCGTGATTGGTGGCGGTGCCGGCACGGCGGTCGTGCTGACGACGGCCGGTGAAGAGATCGAACTCCCGACGGGAACGGTCCTGACGATGACACTCGACCAGCCGGTCGATATCCGCGTCCCGATCGTCAAGAAGTAAGACTGGAACGCGAGGGCGTCAGCCCTTTCGGGTGCCCCGGGGTCCGCCAACAGGCGGCCCCGGGGCTTTTTTTGTGGGTGTGCGCTGACTAGTCTGCGACGAGCAGGACGATGATCAGGATCAGGAGCAACGTAGTCGTGGAAATAATCAGCGTGTTGGACCCACCGGCCAGGGCCACTTCGGCCTCGCGCGCTGACGTCGCCACGCGCGCCAGGTCGGCGCTGTTCATGGTGCCCACTGCGGCATCGGCCGTGACCAGATTCAGCCCGAGACGATCGGCCATCTGACGCACGTCGGTCTGCTGCAGCACATTGCGGACCGCTGCACGGTTCTGGGCATCAGTGTGCACCTTGCCGGCGACAGCCTGTCGCAAGCTGGACGAGTCAACAACGTGGCGCTGCTGGGCAAACGCCGTGGAGGAACTGAGCAGGATCGTCGCAATTGCTGCGACGGCCATCATTCGAATACGCATAAAACACCCCTTGGACATGCCGATAGCGAGAGGGCCACCGGCACTGACAGGGTATCGACGAGGCCCCCGTGCCCGCTGTCGCCAATTGCACAGGCCCGGACGAGAGACTTCACAGGGAGGCACGGAGCCACGGAGGTTTTTCTTGAAACCCAAAATTATCCCCGCGTGCGCGTGGGTTTTACCTGGAGATGACGCCGCGAGCCTCAGCTACGACCGTCTCGAGGACCTGATCCTCACACTGGCCGCTGACTGAAAGGCCACGTTGGCCACCAGGGCGATACGCCATCAAACACAACGAGGTCGCCAGCAGCGCTGGCGACCTCGTTGAAGAAATTGGTTGCGGGGGCGTGCAACCAGCGGTACTTGCAGCTGTGGAGCGGTGCGGCGTGACGGCACGCAGACCACACCGGGATCAGGGCGCCGACCAGCACGAGCGGTGAAGCTGGCCGTATCCGCGGGCAAATGGGCGTCGGCAAGACGCAATTCGTAGATCCCTGCGAGCGCGGCCAGCATCCGCCTAGCGTCGTCAGCAGAGATTTTCTGGGCGAGAACCTTCTTTCGTGATTTCAACGAACCTGGTTTTGGGTTTGAGTGCCATGGAAATGGTGCTCATGCTGCGACAACGCTGATCCGACCAGTCTTCCGCGAGCGAGGCTTCCTCCGAATCACGATCTCGACATCCTGATCGAGCGCTGTCAATAGGTTCATCAGGCGTTCAAGGGAAAACCCAGCCAGCTTGTAGTGACGGAGCGCAGAGACCTTCGGCTGCGTCACTCCCAGCACCTTGGCCGCATCGGCCTGGGAAAGCTTGCGCTCCTCCAGGACATGATTCAGCGCATAGGCCAGGCGCAGCTTGGCCTGCCGTTCGGCGGCGTCCGGGAATCCCAGGTCGGCGAATACGTTTCCGGTACCGCGGGTGACCGGCTCCCGTCGTTCAGCGTTTTGACTTGCCATAGTGCTCCTCCGTCCCGCTTAGCGGTCCGGATGCCGGACGGCGACTTCTTCTGGAATGCATGAAGGACGTACAGCGCCTTTTCGAATCGAACCGTGTACACCGCCGGACACGACGCACGCCTCGATTATCCCCGTTTTGGGATAACCAATCAAGCGGGGTCCACAGAAGGTCGATCCCGTTGCCCTGACGCGCGAGTGCCAGGCGCCGAGTCTGGTCAAAGCGCTTCCGGTCGCGCCCGAGGATTGCGAGCTGATCGGTCAGTCTTCCAGTGCCTGAGCATCGACACCAGACTCGGGAGGTCTCGCAGGAGCACCGCGTTCAACCGCGTGTCCATCCCCGTCGAAACCAACGCGGACAACGAGCTCTACATCGGTCGACTCGTCTGGAACCGACTTCGCTACGTGAAGAATCCCGACACCGGAAAGCGCGTGTCGCGCCTCAACGCGGAGTCCGAATGGATGCGGAAGGAAGTGCCGAGGCTTCGGATTCTGCCACAGAGCATCTCGGCGGCGCGAAGCGCCCGCAGTACCTGTTCTCGGGCCTCATGAAGTGCGGTGTCTGCGGCGCGGGATTCATCCTGTCGGGCAAGAACCGGCTTGCGTGCTTCGGTGTCCGCGACCAGAAGCTTCTGAACCTGATGCTCGACGACGAAATGGGAGTGGACGAATGGAAGATCGAGATGAAGGCTCTCGACACTCGGCGGAAGGAGTTGCAGACACGACTCGTGTCCTCATCGACGCCATCGTCCTGACTCCGGAGCCGCCTTCGCACGCCGCTGCATCTGGCGCACGCTACGACGCCCGAGCCGGGCAACTCAGAATCAAACTAAAGGGGAATCTGGCGGCGATGCTGGGGGGCCGCTCAAAATGCAAAGAGGTCGCCAGCAGCGCTGGCGACCTCGTTGAAGAAATTGGTTGCGGGGGCAGGATTTGAACCTGCGACCTTTGGGTTATGAGCCCAACGAGCTACCGGGCTGCTCCACCCCGCGTCAAGGAAACCTGAGTTTAGCCGTTTCAGCGAATTTCCGCAAGTGAGCGCTGATGGCCGAGGGAAAATCGCAGGTGAAATGCGACGCCCGTCGGCACGGTTCGTTCGCAGGTAATCGTGGCCCCACACTGGCGGACCGTCCCGCGAATCGCCGCCAGTGACAACCCGGCGCCACGCGCCTGGCGGCCCGTGGAGGGCTGCGGTTCAAAGATCCGGGCGAGGTCGCGGTCCGACCAGGGGCGGGTATCGGCGACGGTCAGCCGCACTGACGGGCCCAGCAGGTCGGACTCCAGCACGGTGCTCACCGTGATGCGTCCATCACCAGCCAGGCCGTCTCGCGCGGCGGCCACCAGGCCGAACAACGACTGCCGGACCAGCCGCGGGTCGACCGCGATCGGCGGCACGGTGCTCGCCAAGTCCAACCGCACCTCCGCCGCGCCACCCGCAATCTGCTGAAGCACGTCGGCAGACTCATGGACGAGCGCATTCAAATCCGTGGGCTCCAGCGTCATCGCCTGACGCCCGCTGATGGCCAGAAGCTGCCGGGACATCCGGCCGGCCGCATCAGCCCCCGCCTTCACATCCAGCAGCAGTTGCCGCTCACCGCCGGCAGTGGGAAACCGGTCGAGCAACAGTTCCAGCTGCCCGGTCATCGCCGTCAGCAGATTCGAGAACTCGTGCGCCAGTGTCCCTGCCAGCTGATCGATGGCATCCGCACGTTCTGCCTCAAGCACCTCGGCCGGCAGTGGCGACGATGGGGATTCTGAGGACCTAGTGCGATCCGTCCCGGATCGATCCTTGGGTTGATGGTCGCTCACAATCAGTCAATCGGCCTGTGGAGTCCGCCTTGTCAATGGTCCGGTGCCGGGGCGCAGTCAGGACGCGCCGTACGGCCTGCAGAAACGCCGCCCGCGAGAAGGGTTTGGCCAGAAATGCCGGTGACTTTGGCCCGCCCACGGAGTCGGAAGGATAGCCCGAAATGAAGAGTGTGCGCATCTGTGGCGCGAATAATCGCAAATGGCCCGCCAACTCCGGACCGCTGGCGCCAGGGAGCACGATGTCGGTCACCAGGAGATCGATGACCCTGGGGTCCTTCTTGACCAGTGCCAAGCCCTCTTCGGAGTCTCTCGCTTCCAACACGTGATACGCCGCGCCCCGCAGGAACTGCGTGACGATCTCCCGCACGGCCGCGTCATCCTCCACGACCAGCACGGTTTCAAAGCCGCCGGGAGCCGCCGTCTCCGGAACTCCGGCGACATCAAGCGATGCCTCCTCACGTCGCACGCCGGGCAGGGTGACCGTCACGGCGGTACCCGCGCCCACCACAGACGCAATGTCGAGTGTGCCGCCGCACTGTTCGACCAGATCGCGCACGAGTGACAGGCCGAGGCCCGTGCCCGAGCCCTGGGCCTTGGTCGTAAAAAACGGGTCGCAGGCCTGCGCCAACGTCTCGGCATCCATACCGGTGCCGGTGTCACGCACGACAAGCGCGACCATGCCCTCGCCGCCGTCGACCGGTGCGGCCGCCATGCGGGTCTCGATCGTCACGGTCCCGCCCGAGGCCATCGCATCACGCGCATTCACGGCGAGGTTTGTGATGATTTCGATCAGATGCCCTTGATGGCCACGCACGCGCGGCAGGTCCTGGTCGAGGTAGGTCCGCAGTGAGACCGTTTCACCCAGTAGCGGCACCAGCATCGCCGTCGCTTCGCGAATCGCCTGAATGAGACTGGCATCGCCAATGACCGGCGCCTGTTGCCGGCTGAAAGTGAGCAACCGTTGACTCAGTTCAGCGCCACGCACACCCGCCTGCTGGATCGGAAGGATCAGCCGCTCAAGCCGATCGCGTCCCTGGACCTGCGGCAGCAATTGTTCACAATAGCCGCTGATGACGGTGAGCACGTTGTTGAACTCGTGCGCCACGCCGGCGGCCATCTGGCCCAGGGCATGCAGGCGACCGATCTGGCGCAACTGCTGGTCGAGCAGGTTGGTGCGATGTTCAGACTGGCGCAACCGCCCCTCAGCCAGCGAGGCCCGCCAGAGAGCCCGGAGCACTGGAATCAGCCGCTCCTGTTCGGCGGTTTCAAACCATTCGATCCGGTCCCGATCCTCCCCAGGCACGGCAGGCCGCGCCGTGGTGATCGCCAACAGCGGAGTGGCGAGCTCGCTGGGATACCCGGCCCTGACGTCGTCAACGTCTGCCGGAAACTTCCGGCCCCCGGCCATGACCACATCCCAGCCCGCCGACACCGAGGCCAACGCACGCCACGACGAGACGCGTGTCAAATGGATGGGGAGGCCGGCGGCGGCCAGCATCACCAGCAATGCATCGGCGTCGTCTTGCGCGCCGACAAACAAGACGACCAATTCCTCAGTCAAAGGCTCCGCCTCGTGCGTGAGACCACCCACCAAACCCAGGCTGGGGAGCCCGTCCGTCAGAATCCCGAAGGCCCCGTGACTTGACGTAGTAACCTCGCCCCTCGCCCTCGGGGCGAGGCCTTTCACTACGTCAAGTCACGGGACCTTCGGTGGAACCCTCACGCGTGCACCTGGTTCGGTGCGCGCAGATTAACACACGATCACGTCGAATCAGTGCCGATCGAGTCAACGGGCGATCGGGTGATCGGATTTGGACATCGCCCCGGCCGGAGCCTTCGTCGAGAGGGGCGCCTCGGCGCTCTTCCGGACGTCGGCATCGAGCGCGGCGGCCGCACGGCTGCGCACGACGATCGAGACGCGGCGGTTCTTGGGATCGAGCGGCGCGTCGGCGAGATGCAGTTGCGTATCGGCAAATCCCCGTACCGCCTGGACCTGGCCGCGACTCATCCCGGTGCCTTCCATCTGCCGCCGCGCGGCATTCGCTCTGTCAGCCGACAGCTCCCAGTTGCCGTAGCTGGCACCGGATCCATACGGGGCACTGTCGGTGTGGCCTTCGACGACCACATCGTTCTGCAGGCGTCCGATCTCCCGGGCGATCACGCCGAGGATCGTGGCGGCGTCCCCACGCAGCACACTCCGGCCGCTGTCAAAAAAGCTGGACCCGCTCCGGTCGACCAGATCGATGCGCAGTCCCTCTGTGGTCAACTTGAACTCGATCTGATCGCGCAGCTCGTCGAGGTTCTGCGTCTTCATCAGATCGTCGCGAATGCGGTCGGCCGCCGCGGCCAGTGCCTGCTGCTCCGTCGCCATGCTCACCTCTGCCCCGTCCGAGATCCTCCCGCCGGCCTCGGGTGACTTCCCTCCCTCGAGCACCCCATCGCCGCGCACGGTCTCAAACGCACCGGGATCGCGGAAGTAGGACCCGACCGCCACCTTCACTTCCTTGCTCTGGGCCATGATCCACATGACCAGAA
Source organism: uncultured Solibacteraceae bacterium (assembly GCA_964479175.1). Taxonomy (GTDB): domain Bacteria; phylum Acidobacteriota; class Vicinamibacteria; order Vicinamibacterales; family SCN-69-37; genus SYFT01. The sequence continues at coordinate 9,603 of CAYZLT010000057.1, forward strand.
AGAAGGCCATCATCGCCGTGACGAAGTCGGCGTACGCCACCTTCCACGCGCCGCCATGGTGGCCGTGATGCCCCTTCTTGGGGCGACGGATGATGATGACGTTGGCGTCTTTGTTCATGGCTACGCCGCCTTCGCGGTCTCACGGGTGCCGCGACACACCTGCTCGGCCTGTTCAAATGTCGGGCGCACTTCCTCCGGAATCGCCCGTCGCGAAAACTCGACGGCGATCGCCGGCGCGCACCCCTTGTAGGTCGCCAACAATCCCGCCTTGATGCACTGGTCGTAGAACCCTTCGTCGTGCACGCGATGTTCCATCGACGTGGCGATCGGTCCCACAAATCCGTAGGCCAGGAAAATACCCAGGAAGGTTCCGACCAACGCTGCGCCGACCTTGTGCCCGATCTCCGACGGTGGGCCATCGATGGCCTGCATCGTGATGACAATGCCCAGGACCGCCGCCACGATACCGAGGCCCGGCAATGCGTCGCCCACCTTGGCCAGCGCCGCCGACGGCTGCAACGCGTCGCGGTGCCGGACGTCGAGGTCCTCGACCATCAACGCCTCGAAATCGTGCGGTGAGATTCCGCCGACGATCATCACGCGCACCGAATCGGCGAGAAACGCAATCGAGTCATGCCGCTTGAGGAGCGCAGGATATTGACTGAAGATCGCACTCTCCTTCGGATTTTCGATGTGCGTCTCAAGGCTCATCACCCCGCCCTGCTGGGCCTGACGAAACAGTTGATACAACATCGCCAGCAACGTCGAAAATTCCTTGCGCGACGCCGGCGGTGCCAGCAGGTTCTTCATCTGCGCCAACATTTGATGAAGCACGTGAGTCGGGGTGCTAATGATCAACGTCCCCAACGCGGCCCCGCCGATGATGATGAACTCGGCCGGTTGATTGAGCAGCAGCAGATCCCCGCCGTGCATCATGTATCCGCCAAACACACAGACGATGACGACGACCAGACCAACGATGAGCAACATGACTCTCTCCTTCTACACAAACGCGTGCATCGGTGGCGCCAGGGGCGGCACCCCGAGTGGCGTGGCGTCGAGCCACCGCACCACGGCGGCCACCACGACGGGGTCAAACCGCGTCCCGGCATGCTCCACCAGTTCCACCGCCAGCACATCGGCCGGCAGCGACAACTCGACACACAACGCCGCGAGTGCGTCCACCGCATCCGCGACACCGACAATTCGCGCCCCGATGGGAATGGCCTCACCGACCAGCCCACCGGGCCAGCCGCGCCCATCCACCCGCTCACACAACGCGCCGATAATCTCGGCCGCCGGCTGCAGGACCGGCGAGACCGACAGCGCCTGGCGCGCGGCCTGGGCCTGATGCACCCGCCGCCCCTGCGGGCCATCGTCTGTCGCAAAATTTTCGTCAGGCAGAATCAGTCGCCCCAGTTCGTGCAGCAACGCCGCGCGTTCCACATGACGAAGGTCGTGTCGCGGCAACCGCAGACGATCACCAATCGACAGCGAGGTCACCGCGACACGATGTACATGTGCGGCACGGTCCGGCTCAAAGCGGTACAGCGTGCCCAGCAGGGTCAGCAGGCCGGACGTGGACCCAATCGCCGATTCGGCGAGGGCGAACTGCACACGCGCCAAACGTTCGGCCGGCGACAAATTGTTGGTGATGACATCCACGCGGCCCGGCCTCCTCACTGTGTCCAATCGGCACAAAGAGGAAGGAGTTGAGCAGATGACGGGTTACTTTGTGGTGATGACGATATCCACCCGCCGGTTGCGGGCGCGCGACTCTGGCGAGTCGTTGACGACGATCGGGCGGAATTGGCCGTAGCCGGCCGCCGACAGCCGGCCTGGCGCAATGGTGGTCTGGGCCAGGAGGAAACGAATGACTTCGGTGGCGCGTGCGGCGGAGAGATCCCAATTGGACGCAAATCTCGACGTCGTGATCGGCACATCGTCGGAATGCCCTTCGATGCGGATCTCGCCGGTCTCCCGCTCGAGCACCTCCGCCAGCTCCCGGATGACCTGACGCGCGGCTTGGGAGAGGTCGGCCTGGCCCACCGCAAACGCCCCGGCCTCAGGCAGCGAGATCACGACGCCGCGTGGATCCACTTTGACCACGACCTCAACACTCGGGTCCACGCGATCCACGGCCGAGGTGATCGCGTCGGCGAGCTCGGCGTTGGCGACGGCAGGTGATTCGAGCGGCGGCGTGGTGTCAGCCGCCGCGTTCGCCGGGACGACCGACGACGCGTAGAGAGCGGCGAAGCAGGCAAACAGCAGCGTCACCATATCGGCGTACGACACCATCCACCGATCTCTGGCGGCTGGACGCAGGCCCCGCACCCGGCGTCTCATGCGACGTCGGCCTCCCGCCGTGTGGGCGTGACGTAGCCGGTGAGGCGTTCTTCCATCAGGCGAGGATGCAGTCCGCCGTGCAGCGCAAGCACGCCATCAATCGTGAACTCGCGGCGGAGGGCGTGTTGTCGCGCATACGTGCGCAGGCGGGTCGCCAGCGGCAGAAACACCAGGTTCGCGGCGCCCAGTCCATAGATGGTCGCGACAAACGCGGCCGCGATGCCCGCGCCGACCTGTGTGGGCGACGACAAGTCCTGCATCGCGCGCATCAAGCCCAACACGGCAGCGATGATGCCGAGCGTCGGCGCATACCCGCCGGCCGATTCCAGCACTTGCGCGTGTTCCTCGTCACGCTCGACCGACACATGGTGGTCCACTTCCAGGGTCTGTCGCAACACGATGGCGTCAACGCCGGAGACGGTGAGGGCCAGGGCACGAGACAAAAACGGATCCTCGACGCGGCGCACCTCGCGCTCAACCGCCATGATGCCGGACCGCTTCGCCCGTGATGCCCACTCGGCAAACACCGGGACCAAATCATCGGGGGCCTCGGGTGGTTCGCTAAAGGCGTAGTGGACCGCGCGCGCGGACTGCCACAGCAGGCGCACCGGATAACTGACCAGCAGCGCGAGCGCGGTGCCGCCGCCGACAATGACGAGCGCGGGCCACTGGATGAACTGCCCGGCGCCCTCGACGCTGCCGCCCAGACGCACATAGGTCCACCCAATTGCGGCAACCCCGGCCGACCACATGATCAACTTGCCGACGCGACTCATCTGCATCTCCGATTGATGATCGGGTGATCGGCCGCTCCACCGACACCGGCGGTCGCCCGGCCGTCACCTGCGGTCACCTTCACGCCGCCGTTGCTGAATGATTCCCAGAAGATCGACTCCACCCTGCCTCCGGCCCGACTCAACTGCGAATCTCTTGCCAGCCCTGAGCGAGCGCCGCGAGTCGAAGGGTTAAACATCCGGGCGAGCCGTCCGATTACATCCTCGACGGGCAACATGGTGTTGCTCGACACGGCCGGCAAGGATGCCGGTCTGGCACATCAGGGAGGAATCAGTCATGGCATCGTTCTCAGTCGTCAGCAACATCTCCGCATCCAACGCCCAGGCCAACCTCGGCGCGACCAGCATCGGGCTCCAGAAGGCCATCACCCGGTTGTCGAGCGGCTACCGCATCAACCAGTCGGGCGATGACGCGGCTGGTCTGGCCGTCGCCAACACGTACCGGTCCCAACAGGCGGTGCTCTCCCAGGGCATCCGCAACGCCAACGACGGGCTGTCGGCCCTGCAGATCCAGGACGGCGCGTTGAGCAACGTCTCCACGCTGCTCGACCGTCTCTCGACGCTGGCCACACAGGCGGCGTCGGAGAGCGCCACCGTCGACCGCTCGGCCCTCAACGACGAGTTCCAGGACGTCCTCACGGAAATCGACCGTGAAGTGGCCGTGGTCGGACTCGACGCGGACGTCGCGTTCGAAGTGTTCGTGAGCAACGACGGGGCGGACGGCCTGGTCGGTGGCACGATCCTCGAGGCCAGTGTCAACGCGCTGGGCCTGACGGGGTCCACGGTCGCGACGGCGGCCGACGCACAGACGGCTGTCGCGACCATCGCGTCGGCGGTCAGCACGCTGGGCTCGTCACAGAGCACCATCGGCACCTTGCAGAACCGCCTGCAGTTTGCGACCTCGCTCGCGCAGTCGCAGAACGTCAACGCGAAGGCCGCCGAGAGCCGCATCCGTGACGCGAACATCGCCGAAGAGTCGGCGAACATGGCGCGTTACAACATCCTGACCCAGAGCGGCATCGCCGCCTTGGCCCAGGCCAACCAGCAGGGTCAGTCGGTCCTGTCGCTGCTTCGGTAAACACACCGACCAGGGGTTCCTCCGGCGCCGGCGTATGTCCGGCCCGGGGGAACCAGCGGCGGCACAAATACTGCAAGAGGCCGGTGAGATATGGGCTCCCCAATCACGTTCAGCGGGTTCAACAACATCGACTTCAACCTGATCCTCGAAAGCGTCATGAAGCGGGCCGCGGGCC
>CAYZLT010000058.1:0-13936 GCA_964479175.1 uncultured Solibacteraceae bacterium
TATTGCTACCGCCAGCCCCTCAAGCTGGTGCGTCTGCCAATTCCGCCACTTCCGCGTGGGGTCTGCTGCCATGAGGGCGCCCGGTGGCGTCCTCACGCAGAGGCTGAGCCACCAAGTATAGGCCAAGTTCGCGCAAAGCCGAGTGGCACCTGGGACTTACCAGACCTCATGGCCTGTGGACCTACCCGGTGACGACGGTGGCGGCTTGCATCTCGAACTTGCGGTCAAACAGGTTGTTCGGCAGACAAAAGACTAGTTCTGCTCCTTCAATCGGATTCACCAGCAGGTGCGCGTCGATCTCACGGAAGAAGGCCGGGTAGTAATCTCCCACCCAGTCGTCGAAATTAAGGACCACGAAGACGATACGCCGCGCGATGCATGGGGGATCGGCCGCGTCAAGCTGGCGCACTGCGTTCGCAAGCGTCTTGCCGAGCTTCGACAGGTAGGCCGCTCCAAGCTCCGTCGGCGTGCGGCTGGCCACTGGCGTGCCCGAATAGACCCGCCGACGACGCCCTGCTTCGTCGGCTGACATGTGAATGGTCTTCACTTCACACAATACGCGCCGGCCGTCGTGGGTCGCCTCAAGATCGGGCGTGGGGCTCGCGCCGCGTTCGATGAAACGAATGTCCGTGCAGCCGATGCCGTGCAGATATGCGTATCCGCGTGCCTCGCTCAGCGTGTCAAACAGCGCCTGCCAGCCGCGGCCTGTGTTGTGGCTCGGGCGGCTCAGTTGGACGGACGCCGCCGCCGTCACCGCATCCCAAGCTTTCGCGTCGAGGATGGAGAAGACCGTCTCGATTTTGCGGAACGCCTCCAGCTTCTGGCCGTTCTCCTGCAGACTCTGCTCGAAGTCCTGAAAGTACGCATCGGGGTGCGACGGCGTGCTTACTGTGTCTTTCAGCTCGAATACGCGGACGAGTTCTCTGCGGAGCGCCATCTCGGGCAGCGGCTTGGGCGTCGGCACGGAAGGCTCCGGAGCAGGTTCGGGGAAAAGACCCGGCATCCAGCGATGCGCCAGAGCCGCTGGAAAACTGATGAACAGATGATCCCGAGGTCCGTTCGAGACAAGCACGCCGCGGTCAAGCAACGAGGCAACAATCCTCCGCGCATGTCGATCGGTCACGCCAAGCAGGGCAGCGACATCCCCCCGGGGAAGTTCACCGCGGAACAATACGGCTTCTAGGACGTGACCGGACTTCAGAGGCAGTGCGTCCCTGCGCACTTCCTCATCCGCCCACGCCATGATCCGCAGGCGCAGCCGGTCCGGCTGCACGAGTTCTTCCATGAAACGGATCTGGTCGAGGCATGTCTGCAGAAAGAAAGCCGCGAACTCCGCAAGCGCTTCCTCGCTCAACGCGCCGCGGCCGTCGAGATCGTTGCGCCGAGAGCTGTCGCAGCTCATCAGGTGCTGCTTGTACTTATCGACATTGCGAGCAAGACCTCGCGCCACCGACCAGACGGCACCGGTGTCGAGGGTCTCGAGCAGCACGGCGTGGGACATCAGGCGCGCCACGCGGCCGTTGCCGTCAACGAAAGGGTGAATCCAGAGAAGACGATGGTGCGCGGCAGCGGCGGCGAGAATGGCCTCCGACCGTCCAAGTGCAACGTAGATGCTCTCAAAACGCCTGAGAAACCGCGGCACAGCCCCAGCGCTGACAGGGATATGTCTTCCTACCTTGACGTCGTCGCGCCTGAGTTCCCCGGCAACGACCTTCACAGTGCGGCCGGTGATTGGGTCTGACACGGTGAGGAGTTCATCGGGAAGCAATTCACTGAAGCGCAGATGCAATTCCTTGATGCCGGCCTCGGTCGCCGCCCGTCCCCGTAGATGGCCGTCGTCAATCCAGCGCTGCACGGTAATATGCGCCTTGGCCTCATGCTGAAGCTCGCGCTTCTTCTGGTCCTGGCTGTACTCTCCCGCGAGGGCCTTCTCGATGTCGACCGGATGGGTTGCGTGACCTTCGATGAGGTTGGAGTAGTAGCAGTTCATTGCCCGCACAAGGTCTGCCAGCGGGGCAATGACGCCTGGCGGCAGGCTGCGCCGGAATCCCGCCGACGCACTTGCCAGCTCAACGGCGAGATCACTGAGGCGGCCCCGATGCAGTGACCCTTCAGAGAGGACGAGAGGCTCCATGGACTGCAGGTCTTCAAGCCGGTCAGTAACCGCCTTAATGTCCTCTTTAATGTCCTTTGGTACTTCTGCCATAAACCACTGTATATCAGTGATTTACAAGTGATGCAACTGGAACAATTGGCACGTAAATGTCCGCTTCGATGTCCGGCGGCGCCCATTTATTCGCGATTCCAGGCGCTCTGCCTGCACGCATAAAAAAAGGAGAGCACCGGGTTGGTGCTCCCCTTCAAGATTCCCGCGGGACCGTGGGCCGTGGACCGTGTCGGAGTTACTGTCCTCCGCCCCCACCCGTACGTCCGCCCGTCGGTGGCGTTGCGGGAGGCGTTGCGGGAGGCGTCACCGTCGGATTGCCGGCTGGTGCGAGCGGCAGCGAATCGGTTGGCGCCACGGGCGTCCCAGGAACCGCGGCCGCAGGCGGTGCGCCGATGCCGCCAACAACCGAGCTGCCGAATCCACCGGAGTTGCCCATGACCGCCAGAGCCAGCGACCCGAGCATGAACAACACGCCGAGAATTGTCGTTGCGCGCGTGAGCACTGAGGCACCCGCGCGTGCACCAAACGCCGCCTGGCTGCTGGAGCCGCCGAAGGCTGCTGCGATGTCGCCGCCTTTGCCCTGCTGCAGGAGGACCACCACCAGCAACAGGAGACACACGACGATGTAGAAGGTCAGGAATGCGTAGAAGACCATAAGAAAGCGATTATAGCCCGTTTTGCACGATGGCCGCGAACGACCGGGCTTCAAGGGACGCGCCGCCGACCAGCGCGCCGTCAACGTCTTCCAGTCCAATGAGTTCGCGGATATTTTCGGGTTTGACCGACCCCCCGTAGAGGATGCGGGTCTTGTCTGCGTGGGCGCCCCCGAACCACTCCCGGAGGCGCTTCCGGATGTGGGTGTGGGCCTCGCCAGCCTCGGCCGTCGTCGCATTTTTGCCCGTGCCAATGGCCCAGACGGGTTCGTAGGCGAGGATCATCGCCGCAATCTGATCCCCAGAAGACCCGTCGAGCCCGGCCTTGAGCTGACGGTCGAGTACCGCCAGCGTCTCGCCGCGCTCGCGCTCGTCAAGTGTTTCGCCGATGCACACGATGGGGATGAGTTCCGCCTGACGTGCCGCGTTGAGCTTGCGGTTGACCCAGTCGTCGGACTCCGCAAAAATCTTGCGACGTTCCGAGTGCCCGATGATCACGTACTCGGCGCCGGCGTCCTTGAGCATCGCGCCGCTGATCTCGCCGGTGAAGGCGCCCTGCCGTTCGAAGTAGAGATCCTGTCCGGCGATGTCGACGGTCGTCACGCGCGCGGTTTCCGCAGCCGCAGCAATCGCGGTGAAGGGGGGCGCGACGATGATCTCGACCTGGGAGGCCTTCAGTTGTTTGGAGAGGGCCGCAAATTCACGGATCCACGCGACGGTTTCGAGCACCGTCTTGTGCATCTTCCAGTTGGCTGCGAAGACGGGAATGCGGGCCATGATTTCCTCCGGCCGTTATGCGAGTGCGGCGACGCCGGGCAGCACCTGGCCACCCAGAAATTCCAGCGAGGCTCCGCCGCCCGTCGAGATGTGTGTCATGCGGTCGGTGACACCCGCCATGGTCACGGCGGCGACGGAGTCACCACCACCAATGATCGTGGTGCCATCGACGTCAGCGACGGCCGCAGCGACCCCCATGGTGCCTGCCGCAAACGGCGTCATCTCGAACACACCCATCGGGCCGTTCCAGACGACGGTTTTTGCGGCGGCAATAATTTCGCAATAGTGCGCAATCGTCTTGGGGCCGATATCGAGACCCATGTCCTGACCAATCGATCCGTTGGTGTGAATTGACGGCGGATCGATATCGAGCGTGCGCGTCGGCGCGTCTTCCGCCAATTGTGGTGCGACGACGTGATCGATCGGGAGTTCGAGGCGGACGCCCATCTCTTTGGCGCGTGCGTCGAGGGCAAATGCCGTGTCGACCAGGTCGGCTTCAACCAGTGACGTGCCGGTGTCGATGCCACGCGCCTTGAGGAACGTGTAGGCCATCGCGCCGCCAATCAGGAGCGCGTCCACCTTCCCAAGCAGGTTCTCGATGACTGCGAGTTTGTCCGAGACCTTTGCGCCGCCGAGAATGGCGACAAACGGGCGGTCGGGATGGTTGAGTGCCTTGCCGAGAGAGGTGACCTCGGCATCCATCAGCAGTCCCGCGGCCTTGTGCGTCATGTGATGGGTGATGCCCTCGGTCGAGGCGTGTGCGCGATGTGCCGCGCCGAACGCGTCGTTCACGTACACGTCGGCGAGATCGGCGAGTGACTTGGCAAACACCGCGTCATTGGCTTCTTCTTCTTTATGGAAGCGCAGGTTCTCCAGCAGGATGACTCCGCCGGGGTTCGCGGCGATCACGTCAGCCGCAGCAGGACCGATGCAGTCTGGCGCAAACGCCACGGGACGTCCAAGCAGCGTGGCCAGATGTGTCGCGATCGGCTTGAGCGTGAACTCAGGGTTCGGCTTGCCCTTGGGACGCCCGAGGTGCGAGGCGAGGATGACTGTCGCACCGGCCTCAAGCGCGGCATTGATCGTGGGGACGGCCGACGTGATCCGGGTATCGTCAGTGATCGTGCCGTCGTTGAGCGGCACGTTGAAGTCCACGCGCATGAACACGCGTTGGCCCTTCAGCGTGAGATCCCGGAGCGTCTTCATGGCCTTTTTTACAGGCCCTTCGACGCCATGAACCGCAGCAGGTCGACGCAGCGGCTCGAGTAACCCCACTCGTTGTCGTACCAGGCCATGACCTTGGCGAAGTTGCCGTCCTGCACCTTGGTGTAGGCCACGTCGAGCATCGCCGAATGCGGGTTGCCGCGGAAGTCGATCGACACCAGCGGCGCGGTCACGTATTCAAGGATGCCCTTGAGCGGGCCATCCGCGGCGACCTTGAACGCCGCGTTGATCTCCTCGGCGGTCGCATTTTTCTCGAGAATCGCGTTCAGGTCCACGACCGAGACGTTCGGCGTCGGGACGCGCATCGCGATGCCGTCGAGCCGGCCTTTGAGGGCGGGAAGCACTTCGCCGACGGCGGTGGCCGCACCGGTGGTCGTCGGGATGATCGACAACGCGGCGGCCCTGGCTCGCCGCAAATCTTTATGCGGCAGGTCCAGCAGGTTCTGGTCGTTGGTGTACGCGTGGACGGTGGTCATCCAGGCGCTCTTGATGCCGAACGACTCGTGCAGCACCTTGGCGACCGGCGCCAGGCAGTTGGTCGTACACGACGCGTTGGAAATAATCTGGTGCTTGGCCGGGTCGTACGACTCGTGGTTGACGCCCATGACGACCATGACATCCGGCTTGGTCGCCGGAGCTGTGATGATCACCCGTTTGGCGCCCGCCGCAATGTGTTTGGCTGCGTCATCACGTTTGGTGAAGTGGCCGGTGCCCTCAAACACGACGTCCACGCTCAGGTCCTTCCAGGGCAGTTGCCCGGGGTCCTTTTGCGCCAGGACTTTGAACGAGTCCCCGTCGACCGAAATCGTGTCCCCAGTGGCGGTGATCTCCGCCTTCAGGTTCCCGAGCAGTGAGTCGTATTTGAGCAGGTGCGCCAGGGTGGCCGCATCCGTCAAGTCATTCACTGCGACGATGTCGATGTCGTCGTATGCCATGGCCGCACGCATGATGTTGCGGCCGATTCGTCCAAACCCGTTGATGCCGACCTTGATCGCCATAGCTGGGCATTTTACTTATATTCTCCTTGTCGTGTACGTCCTGTATTCGCTAGCCATCGTGGTAATCGCGGTGGTCTTGTCGCCCTGGTTTGTCTACCAGGCCCTGCGCTACCGCAAATACGTCGGGAGTGTCGGGCAGCGGATGGGCGTGTTGCCGGTGTCGTTCAACCTGGATGGGGACCCGTCTATTTGGATCCATGCGGTGTCGGTGGGTGAGGCCCTGACCGTTCGGTCCCTGTTGCCGGACCTGCGCAAGCAGTATCCCGATCTGAAAATTTTTCTATCCACGACCACGATGACGGGGCAGCAGATCGCCCGCGAGCGGCTGACCGAGGTGGACGCCGTATTTTATTTTCCGTTTGACCTGCCCTTTTTTGTGAACCGGACGCTGCGGCTGGTGCGGCCGCGGTTGTTCATCATGATGGAGACCGAGATCTGGCCGAACCTGTTGCGGGCCTGTCGCCGGGAGGGCGTCAGGACGTTGATGGTGAACGGGCGGATTTCGGCGCGGTCGTATCCGCGGTACCGGCTGGTGCGCGCGTTTTTTCGAACGGTGCTCGGGAATGTAGACCGGTTCTGCATGCAGAGTGACGAGTCGGCGCGCCGCATCATAGACATAGGCGCGGATCCGGCGCGCGTGAGTGTGACCGGCAGTCTGAAGTTCGAGTCCCTGGAGTCGCCGGCGGCCGCTGCGGGGCGTGGGGCCGGCCGGGTGCTGCGATTTTTCCGTGTGCCCGATGGGCGACCAGTGTTGCTTGCGGCGAGCACGTTGAAGGGGGAGGAGGCGGCGGTGTTGTCGGCGTTTGCGGCGGTGCGCCGCATGCACCCTTCGGCGCTGCTCATCATTGCGCCGCGCAAACCCGAACGGTTTGGTGAGGCGGAAGGGCTCGCGCGCGCCGAGGGGTTGCGCGTGGTGCGGCGGACTGAATTGTCCGTGGATGGCGCGCCGCAGGCCGACGTGGTGATTCTCGACACGATCGGGGAGTTGGCCCATCTCTTTCAGGTGGCGACGGCCGTGTTTGTCGGGGGCAGTCTGATGGACCACGGCGGGCACAACATTCTGGAGCCGGCGGTGCACGGCAAACCGATTGTGTTTGGGCCGCACATGTCGAATTTCGCTGAAATCGCTGCGGCGTTTCTGGAGGCACGCGCCGCGATTCAGGTGGCCGATGCGGGCGAGTTGGCGGCGGTGTGGGTGCGGCTGGTGGGCGACGCGCCGGCGCGCGCCCGGCTGGGCGCGGCGGCGCGGGCGCTTGTGGAGTCCAACCGCGGCGCGACGCCGCGAACGCTTGCGGCGGTGGCCGCGTTGTTGCCGCCGGTGCCGCCCGTGGGCCCGCGTCTGGTGAGGGCCCGGTGACCGCTTTCGAACAAAGGTTTCGGGTGCCTTTAAAAAAGGCACCCGAAACCTTTTCTGTCAGTGTCGGCAACATCGCGTTTGGGGGGCGGGGCAAGACCCCAACGGTGGCGCTGGTGGCCCGCACCCTTCGGGACATGGGGGAGCGCGTCGCCATCCTCTCCCGGGGGTATGGCCGCCGCATCGTCGAGGACGGCGTCGTCATCGTGAGCGACGGCGTCCACCTGCTGGCGGACCTGGACCGGGCGGGTGACGAGCCGCTGATGCTTGCGCGCGAATTGCCCGGTATTTCCGTGGTGGTTTGTGATCAGCGCGCCGTGGCCGGCGCGCTGGCGCAGCACGTCCTGGGCGCCACGGCGCTGGTGTTGGACGATGGATTTCAGCATCGGGAGATGCGCCGTGACGTGGATCTGGTGATCGTGACGCCCGACGACCTGGGCGGTCGTCGGGCGCCGCTGGGGCGCCTGCGCGAGTCGCCTGCGGCGCTCGCGCGGGCGGACGTGGTGGTGGTGGACGGCGAGGTCCCGGAAATGACGTCGGGTGTCTTTTTCGACGAAAAAGACACCCGACGTCATTTCCGGCTGCGGCGCCACACCCACGCGCCGGCCCTGCGGGCCGGCGCGCGGGTGTTTGTCCTGGCCGGCATCGCCGGCCCCGCGCGCGTGGCGCGCGCGGCCGCCGACGCCGGCTTCGTCGTCGTCGGCGCGTGGTCGCCTGGCGACCACCGTCGCTACACGCGCGCGGATGTCGCGCGCATCGCGCGGGACCTGCGCGCGTTGAGCGATGTGCGCGACCTGCGCGCGCTCGGCGACGACGTCGCGCTGCTGACGACGGCGAAGGACGCCGAACGGCTGCGGCCGTTCCGGCCGCTGCCGTTCGGCGTCCACGTGCTCGGCCACTCCGTGACGCTGGAACCCACAGACGACGGGCCGAGCTTCGCCGCGTGGCTCGGGGCGCGCGTCAGCGCGCACCGGGCCACGGGACCCCGCGTCCCCCGCGACCCCGCGGACCGAGAGGCACCCTGGACCGTGGACCCTGTCGGACCTTGGACCGAGAAGAGTGCGCCCAAGTGAGTAAACGCACCCGCCATCTCCTCGAATACCGCCTCGTCCTCGCCGTGCGAACAGTCATCGGCCTGTGCCCGGACGCGCTCGTCCGCGCGACCGGCACCGCCATAGGCTGGACGTTCTGGGCCGTCGACGCCGGGCATCGTCGTCTGGCATTCCGGCAGTTGCGGGCCGCGTTTCCGAGCAAGACGCCGAAAGAGTGTCGTCAAATCACGCGTCGCACGTTCGCGCATTTTGGACGGTCCCTCACCACGCTGTTGAAATTCAGCACGCTGACGCCCGATCAAATCCGGGCGCGTGTGGTCTTCGACGGGGATGATCGTGTGCGACAGGCCCTGCATGGCGGCAAGGGCGCGATCCTGGTGACTGGCCACTTCGGTTTCTGGGAACTGCAAGGCCTCGCCACGGCGCTCGCGCTTCCGCCCATCTCCGTTCTGGCCCGTCGTCTGGACAATCCGCGGTTGCATGATCTGCTGGAGGGCATGCGCACCGCGACCGGCAATCGGGTGATCTATCGTCAGGGTGCGGTGCGTCGGGTCCTGCGCGCGTTGCAGCAGAATGAAGCCGTGGCGATTTTGATCGACCAGTACATTCAACCGAAGGATGCGGTGACGGTGACGTTTTTTGGGCGTCCCGCCGCCACAACGTCCGCCGTGGCTGCGCTCGCCTTGCGCACCGGCGCGCCGGTGATTCCCGTCTTCGGCCTTCCACTGCCCGATGGTCGCTATCGCATGGTGTACGAACATCCGATCGAGCCGCCGTTGGCCGGCGCGGGCAATCCCATCACGGAGTTGACGCAGCGGTGCACCGACGTGCTGGAGATGTATGTGCGCCGGAATCCCGAGTTGTGGCTCTGGATGCATCGACGATGGCGTGACGATGGAAACGGGGGCGATGCCGTGGGCGGCATGTATCCCACCGGCGCGGATGAGACGGCGGAACCCGATGGCGGACCCGATGGACCCGAAGGAGAAGACGCCGAGTGATTCCCCCGGACCACACCGTCGTGTCCCGCATTGTCATTCGTCCACCAAACTGGCTCGGCGACGCGGTGCTCGCGCTGCCCGCGATGGTCGCGCTGCGTCGTCACTTCGCGAGTGCATCGATCACCGTTGCTGCGACGAACGCAGTCGCAGCGCTCTTTCGCGAAGACACTGGAGTCGGACAAGACGATGTCATCGTCTTGCAGAAGTCCGAGCGTGATGCCGTGCGCGCCATCCGAGATGGACGATTTGAGCTCGGTATTCTCTTTCCGAACTCGTTCCACTCCGCCTGGCAGCTCAGGCGCGCCGGTGTGCCGCAGCGTTGGGGCTATTCGAACCTCCCCCGTGGCTGGATGTTGACGCGGAAGGCCGTGCGCACCCCGCACCCCGCACCTCGCACGTCGCACCGATCCCCCCAGCACCATGTCGATTTCTACAAGAACCTTGTGCGCGGGCTCGGCATTCCGTGTGACGACGAGACCCCGAGTGTCAGCGCATCACCGGACGCGCTTCGGCAGGCCGAGAAGCAGGTCGGGCTCGACTCTCTCGATACAGCGCGGATTATCACGCTCGCCCCAGGCGCCGCGTACGGTCAGGCGAAGCAGTGGCCACCCACACGAGTGGCTGAGCTCGTCGCGCGACTCATCCGTGAGCGTGATGTTGTCTGTGTGCTCGTGGGGGCCGCGCACGATCGCGACGCAGGCCGCACGATTGAATCCTGGCTCCGCGCACACGCCCCGGAAACGTTGCCACGAGTCAAGAACATGGTGGGCCAAACCGACCTCGGCACATTGGTCGCACTCACGTCGCTCAGTCGTGTGTGTGTGACCAACGACTCCGGCGTGATGCATGTCGCCGCCGCGACCGGTCGTCCGGTGATCGCGATGTTTGGTCCGACCGACGAACGTGTCACGCGGCCGCTCGGCCGTGGCGATGTGTTGACGGCGGATGTGTTCTGCCGCCCCTGCCATCTGCGCGACTGCCCGATCGATCACCGCTGTATGAAACGCATCACCGTGGACATGGTGTTCGCCGCCGTCTCAAGGCACCTCGCATTCTCTCCCGGAGGAACGTTTCGATGATGGACCCCGCAGAACCCTCGGACCCCAGTGGACCCCTGGACTCCTCAGGCCTCCGTCCCGCAGTCTTTTTAGACCGCGACGGGACGATGATTGAGGAGGCCGGCTATTTGAGCAGCCTCGATCAGGTGAAGTGGTTCCCCGGCACCAAGGACGCCATTCGTCTCCTGAAGCGCGCCGGCTATCTGGTGTGTGTCGTGACCAATCAGGGCGGGATTGGACTCGGCTTGTTCGATGACGCGTTCGTGCAATCGGTGCACGCGTCGATGGAGGCGGAGATTGTTGCGAGTGGTGGCGCGATTGACGGCTGGTATTACTGTCCGCATCATCCGAGAGCGGTGACCCCCGAGCTCAGGGGCCCGTGTGACTGTCGCAAGCCCGGTCGTGCGATGATCGACGCCGCGTGCCGCGAGCACAACATCGACCTCGCGCAGTCGTGGGTGATTGGTGACCGTGATGTGGACGTCCAGATGGCCGCCGCCGTGGGTGCGCGCGGCATTCTGGTGACGACCGGACATGGCGCACGCGATCTGGCGCAGCAGGGCCGCGCGTTGCCGGAAGGCACGCTCGTGGCGAGGGATCTGTCAGAGGCAGTGGCCAACGTCTTGACGCGCTAACTTAACGAAGAACCTTTTACAGGAAGACACTGCTCCGTGTCCCCGTGCCTCCCTGTGAACAATCCCTGCTAAACCTTTGTCCAGAGCGGCGCGGTGGAAATCGTCAACCCTGGAAAATCGGGGTGTTCCCAGACAGTGTCATCTTCGAGCCGCACGAGAATGTCGTAACGTCCATCGGTGTTGCGTCGATAACACTCGAGTGTGCTGTTCTCAATATCGACGATCCAGAAGTGGTCGATGCCAAAGTGCGCGTAGCGTGACGAGGGACGGGTCCGTGACCACCACAATGTCCGGCTCAAATACATCCTGGTGAGCCAGAACGACGTCGATGGGGGCGTTATAGACGCGGCCGAGGGCATGGGCTTCGAAGTAGGCTTCCAACTGCCGCTGCAATGGTTTGCTGGTCCACTGGTGCTGGGGACTTGGCGCTGGTGTCACGTGCAGCGCTCCTTCCGCGAGCTCGTACCGAAGGCGGTCGGGCGGGATCGCCTGCAGGTCGTCGTAGTCGAGCTTGTGCTTCAGGCCGGAGGTCATGTGTCGGGCTCGCGCCGATCCTAGCACCTCGCGACATAATGGGGTGCCCGCCGCGGCTGCGCGTCGGTGGGCCGAGGTGTTGACGCGATGAATGCACGCTATGCGGAAATTGTCGGCCGATTCAAACAGGCGCACATGGTGGTGGCCGGTGATCTAATCGCCGACGAATTCATCTACGGGCAGGTCGAGCGGGTGTCGCGCGAAGCCCCGGTCCTGATTCTCAAGTACGACACCACCGAGATGTTGCCCGGCGGCGCCGGCAATGCTGCCAGCAACGTCGCGTCGCTCGGCGCGCGGGTCAAGGTGGTCGGTGTGGTGGGACGTGACGATGCCGGCAGGCGGCTACTCGCCGCGATGCCGCGCCGTGCGGAGACGCGCGGCGTGGTGCGCGCGGCCGGGTATGTGACGCCGGTCAAGACGCGTGTGCTGGCCGGCGGTGTCCACTCCGCGAAGCAGCAGGTGGTACGCATCGACCGAGTCGGGCCGATACTCACGCCACGGCAGTCCTCGGCCTTGTCAAAGAAGATCGAGATGGCGTTGTCGACTGCGCTGTCGGATGCCGATGCCGTGATCGTGTCCGACTACGGCAGTGGAATATATGCGCCCGAGATGCTGCAACGTGCCGAAGCGCGCGCGGCGGGACGCTCATCGAGGCGACGCGACTCGCGGCAGAAGATGGAGGCCACCTACGTTGGCCGTGTCCCGATGATTCTGATCGACTCGCGGTACGGACTCGCCGGGTTCAAGGGCGTGACGGCGTGCACACCCAACGAGTCCGAGGTGGAAGCACTGCTTGGCGTCACCATCGGCGACGATCTCGATGTGCTCGAGAAGGCCGGCCGCACGTTGCTGCGTAAACTGCAGGCGCGCGCCGTCCTCATCACCCGGGGCAGCAAGGGCATGGCGCTGTTTGAGCCCGGCTGCCCGACCGATCACATCCCCATCGTCGGATCCGATCAGATCGCCGACGTCACCGGTGCCGGCGACACGGTGATCGCGACGTTTTCGCTGGCGCTGGCCTGCGGCGCGACGTTTGGGGAAGCTGCCCGCCTCGCCAATCACGCCGGCGGCTTGGTGGTGATGAAACGCGGCACCGCGACCATCACCGCCGCCGAACTCCTGGCCGCCATAGGAGGCGCCGAAAATAAATGACGTCGGGTGCCTTTTTAAAAGGCACCCGAAAGGTTTTGCGGAAATGGACACTATGGCGCGAATTTGGTTGGACAACGAACTGCTCACGCATCTCAACGCGGACCGCGCGGCCGGTCGCACGATCGCGTTTGCCAACGGCGGCTTCGACCTCCTGCACGTCGGGCATGTCCGGTACCTTGAGGCGGCCAAGCGCGAGGCGGATGTGCTGGTCGTGGCCATCAACAGCGACGCGTCCGTGCGCGAGGCGAAAGGGGAGGGCAGGCCCGTGCTTGACGAATCCGCTCGGGCAGAACTGGTCGCGGCACTCCGATGCGTCGACTACGTCACCATTTTCAGTGACGCCACGGTGGATCGCCTCCTCACGCTGCTCAGACCAGACGTCCATTGCAAAGGCACCGACTACACCATCGAGACCGTGCCCGAACGCGAGAACGTGCGCGCCTACGGAGGCCGCATCGCCATCGTCGGCGATCCGAAGGATCATTCAACCACCGCGTTACTCGGACGCCTGTGAACCCACACCTGCACTCCCTCGAAGCCGAGGCCATTCACGTCATCCGAGAAGTCGCGGCCGAACGTGAGCGCCCCCTGCTGCTGTATTCAATCGGCAAAGATTCGGCCGTGCTCCTCCATCTGGCGCGCAAGGCCTTTGCGCCGGCGGCCCTGCCGTTCCCACTCCTGCATATCGACACGACCTGGAAGTTCCGCGAGATGATCGAGTTTCGCGAACAGGTCGTGCGCAGGGAGTGGGGGCTCGATCTCATCGTGCATACAAACACGGCGGCGGCGGCCCAGGGGATCACCCCGTTTACCCACGGGTCGACCACCTACACCGACGTCATGAAGACCGAGGCGCTGAAACAGGCGCTGTCTGCCTACCGGTGTGACGCGGCGTTCGGGGGCGCTCGTCGCGACGAGGAGAAGTCCCGGGCAAAGGAGCGTGTGGTGTCCGTGCGCGATGCGCATCACCGCTGGGATCCCAAACGACAGCGTCCCGAAATCTGGAACCTTTACAACACGCAGGTGCGCCCGGGGGAATCCGTTCGGGTATTTCCCCTCTCGAACTGGACAGAGCTCGACGTCTGGTCGTACATCGAGCACGAGTCGATCCCCATCGTCCCACTGTATTTTGCCAAGGCGCGGCCTATGGTCGAACGCGACGGTGTGTTGCTGATGGTTGACGATGAGCGGATGCCGTTGAGAGATGGCGAACAGGTCAAAGAGCGGGTCGTCAGGTTTCGGACGCTCGGATGTTATCCGCTGACCGGTGCGGTGCTGTCTCAGGCCACCACCGTGGCGGCGATCATCGATGAGCTACGCCAGGCCAGGGT
>CAYZLT010000059.1:0-11467 GCA_964479175.1 uncultured Solibacteraceae bacterium
GCACCGAATACGGATTGTTCTTCACCGTGGATGGTGGCGCGCACTGGGCGCAGCTTCTACGTGCTCGACGACTACAGCCGCGCCTGTTGAACAGGGGCGTTTCACTGCCTCCATCCGCAAGGTCATCGGCGGCACGTTTACCGCCGTCGGTGCGCCTCAGTCGTTCTACGTGGTGCCGCTGCCCGAGGGTAAGTAGTTCAGTAGAGCAGGAACGGCTCGCGGACCCGACAGAAGGTGTCGGTGTCCGCGAGCCAGGCCTGCGCGAGGTCAGCCGTGACCTGCCCGAGCGCCAATCCCTCGCGCAGTTGGGCCGATCCAAACAGAATGTCGATCGGCGGAATCGTGTATTCGTATTCGTACGGCGGTTCGCGCCAGGCGAACTGTTCGGGGGACTCGGCCCTGAACGCGTCAATCAACGCGACCCCGGTTTCAACCGCGCGGAACGCCTCACGGTCGGTGATGTGAATCTGGCAGCCTCCACACAACACGCCCGCGTGTTTGTGGAAGACCGGTTCAAAGGCATGCGGTCGAAACACGACGCCAGGCAGCTGACGGGCATTGAGGTCGGCGGCAAACCGCTCCGGGTTCTTGACCCACGGGGCACCACACAACTCAAACGGCTTGGTGGTCCCGCGTGCTTCCGAGACGTTGGTGCCCTCGAACAGGACCGTGCCCGGGTACACGATCGCACTTTCAAATGTCGGAATGTTCGGCGACGGCAGCACCCACGACAATCCCGTCTGGTCCCACCATGTCGTGCGCGACCAGCCCTGCATGGCGACCACTTCGAGCTTGGCGCCAATCCCGAAACGTTCGTTGAACATCTTCGCGAGTTCCCCGATGGTCATGCCGTGCCGCATGGGGATCGGGTACTGCCCGACAAATGAGGTGAAGCCCTCGTACAACATCGGCCCCTCGACCAGATGGCCGCCGATAGGATTGGGACGGTCACACACAATGACCGGCAGTCCGACCTTCGCGGCCGCCATCATGCAGTTGGCCATCGTGTAGATGTAGGTGTAGATGCGTGTGCCGACATCCTGAAGGTCGATCACCAGCGCATCGAGTCCCGCCAGCATCTCGGCGGTCGGCATGCGGGTTTCGCTGTAAAGCGAATACACGCGCACCCCGCGCGACGCATCCTCGCCGTGCGGCGATTCGATCATGTTTTCCTGCAGGTCGGACCGGAACCCGTGCTGCGGGCCAAAGATGGCCCCCACCCGCACGCCTTCGGCTTCCAGGCGATCGATCACGTGCCTGAACTGGGAGTCGATGGAGGCGGGGTTGCAGACGAGGCCGATGGTGCGGCCGCGAAGCAGCGCCCGATCGGCGAGGATGTCGGATCCGAGGAGTACGGCCATGCCGTCGGCCATTATGGCCGATTCGCGATGAGCCGACCGGCGAGTGCGGACCTCAGAACTGGATCACCGCCGTAAGACTGGCGTGTCGGCCCGGGGCGGGCACCCAGCGTGGGTCCGGGCTGGCGAAGTAGGACTGGTTGAGCAGGTTGCGACCCATCGCGCGCAATTCAAGATGCGGCGTGACCAACCAACTGGCACCGGCGTCGAGCAGTGTGGAGCCGGGCGCGTCCACTTCACTCGGCCCATTCCGCACGTCAGACTGGTAACGCGCCACGCGCACGTGCACAGAGCCCTTGTCGAGGATGCGCTTGCGCAGGGTCGCCATCACCATGTCGGTCGCGATGTCATCGAGCCACGCCTCGGCGTTGCCGATGGCAGACGCCGCCTCCGGAGCCGTGCCACGCGCCACCTGGCCCGAGAGCTCCAGCGTGACGCCGGCTCCCAGATCCGCCTGTCCTTCGAGTTCGAGACCGCGAATCTCCGCCCGGCCCTGATTGCGGAAGAAGAAGAGGTCGGTGGCGGTCGAGTAGCGCTCAATCAAATCCGTGATGCGGTAGTGGTAGCCATACAGGGCCAGGCGCACACGGCCCGACGTGTAGCGGGCACCAAGATCGAATTGAAGACTGGTCTCGGGCGCAAGATCGGGGTTGCCCGTAATGAAGCCGCGGCCGGTCGGTCCACGATAAAACCGATCCGAGATGGTCGGATCGCGGAAACCTCTGGACGCCTGCGCGGTGAAGGACAGGCCGTCAAACGGACCGACCACCAGCGATCCGAATCCGGCCAGCGCCTGATGGGAGACCGATTTGTCGCCGAAGTAGCCCCCCACGTTCTTGGTCTGCACGAAGTCCACGCGCGCGCCACCGGCGGCCAGCAGCTTCCGCGCGACCTGCACGTCCGCTTGCACGAACAGCCCGGTATCCACGCGACGCGCGGAGTCGGTCGAGAGATTGTCGGTGAGCGATGTCTGTTCGCCGGCGGCGTTGAAGCTGATGAGAATGTCGTGCGCCTCGAGGCCGAAGCGCCCGTTGATGTCCACACCGAACTGGAAGCGCGCCCGGCCAGTCGCCTTCTCCGCGCTGGCGCGCAACGAGAAGTCCTTCGCCGAAATGTCCGCGCGTTCGATCCGTCGCGTGACCGACGACGTCTGATGCCGATCCTGGTCGGTGCGCTGGTCAAACGTGCCGACAAACCCCTGGACCTTCAGCTGATCCAGTGCACCGACGCGTCCGATTTCGTACCCGGCGGTAAACCTGTGAGAATTTTCAAATGGATAATAAAACCGTGTCGCGGCCGAGTTGTTGCGCGGGCGCTCGACGTCGCGACCAAAGTCGCTCTGCAGCCCGACCGAGAGGACACCAGCCGCCACCTGATGATCGACTCGCGCGAGGAAGCCGTGGTCCGACCATCCGGAATTGAGCACAGTCGCCTCGGGCCCCTCGTAGTCCTTGACGTCGCGGGCGTGCGCCTGCAGCAGGATCGCACCCCTGCCGTACCCCTTCGACAGTTCGAATCCGCCACGTCGGTCAGGCACACCGGCCCCGAACGTGCCTGTGGCCTTGCCTGCCCATGGGCTGTTCATCGCCGGGCGGCGTGTGCGGACGGAAATGACGCCACCGAACGCATCAGACCCGTACGCCACCGACCCGGGGCCACGCGCAATATCGATGTGATCCACCGAGATGGGATCCAGAAACGTTGCGCTGGGACCGACTCTGCGCTCGGATGTCACACGCGCGCCGTCAATGAGAATCAGCGTCCGGCCACGGGCCAGACCACGCACAGCCGGCACCGCGGCCTGTCCCTCCGACACCTGACTGACGCCGGGGACATTCTCGAGCGCCTGATTGAGATTGGCGGGTCCCCGCAACGCGAGATCCCGCGCCGACAACATCGTCATGCCCGCCCCGGCCGCCGCATCAATGCTCGGGGCGACTCCGGCCGTGACCGTGACTTCTTCCGTCAACAACGACGTGACCTCGATCGTCAGCAGGGCCGACCGGTCGTGGGTGGTGACCATCGTGGGTTTGCTGACGCGTCCGCCGGGCAGAATCACCAGCACTTCGAATGGAGCGGAGGGGTTTGGATTCCACGAGAACCGGCCATCCGCATCGGTCTTCACCGAGCCTGTCAGACCGATGATCATGACCTCCGCGCCGGCCACGGGCTGGCCGGTCCTCTTGTTCACCAGGCGGCCTTCAAATGCAAAGGCCAAGGAGGGGAACAGGACGGCGAGGCACAACAGTACCAAGCGCGGACTAGGCATCACGCCAGTCTAGAGCCGCTATTGGGCTACTACCAGAAACCGTTTCGGACACCTTGCTCAAGGCAGGAAGGCGACGATGTACTCCATCGCGTCATGGAGTTCGCGCTGCACAATTAATCCGACCAATCCGACCAACCCGACCAATCCGGCGGCCAGGGCCGTCGTCGACGGGCGGCCTCCGTGATCGGGCCCGGTCGGCGGGTCCACGAGTCGCCGCACCCGGCCCTCGATGTTCTCGCCCCGGTACAGGGCACTGGCCGGCAACTGCGCCTGCCAACCGCTGGCCGCTTCACGGGGCGGCGCGAGGCGGGAGACCCGCAACAACGCGGTGGCGAGGTGGAACCGTGTGTCGCGGTTGGTGGCCGCTGCCAGATCATCAGCGGCTTCTTCAGTGGCGTCGCGCCACGCCTCCCGCAGGTCCGGCGAGAACCACGGGCCCGGCACCGCGGCAAACGCGGCACGGCGCAGGTTGTCCCAGCGGCGAACATGCCCGCGCTCATGCGCGAGGATGGCCGCCAGTTCATCGGTGGTACACGCACGAAGCACTTGCGCGTCAATCACCAACTGCGGACGCAGAACGCCAATCACGGCGACGATGGGGAAGCCGGTGTTGATGGCAAAGGCCGGGATCGCGACATCACGCAGGGCCACGGGGGTCGCGCTCGACAGCCAGGATCGGAGGAGTTGGCGGGTCTGCCGGCGCATGCGGATCAGACGTACGACGATCAGCAGGACCAAGGCCCCACCAAACACGCCTGCGGTCCAGAAGGTGCGTCCCACGACCTCATCGCCCTCACGCGATTCAAATCTGAAGAGGCCAATGGCCGCAAACACAAGGACGGCCGCGGCTGCGGCGGAGGGCAGCAGTTGCCAGCGGAGCAGACGGTCGGCACGCAGGGCAGGGTGCTCGTCCCTGCGTCGGGTGGAGACGCGCGACGACACGGCCATCGAGGCGAGCAGATGGGTGATGCCAAATGCCGCGAGCGACAACACGACGCAGCGCAGCAGGACGTCCATCAGGTCTGAGCGTCGCGCTCCGCGCGACGTTCGCGCACCAGGGTCTCGAGTTCGGCCAGGAGCGCCTCGTCGTGATTGCCGATGGCCTCAACAAAGCAGGAGAGGACGGGGCGTGCGCCGCCGCCCCGTGCCACCGCCGTGAGCAGGGCGCGGGTGGCCCGGTGCGAGTCAAACGCCGCGCGACTCTTTTGGGGCGTGTACACAAACGCCCGGCCTTCCTTGGTGCGGTTCAGGACATCCTTGCGGTACAGCCGGTCCAGCGTCGTCATCAACGTGGTGTAGGCGATCTCGGGAAACTCAGGTCGGAGGTCCCGCACGGTGCCGGGGGCGGCCCGGCGCCACAGGGCGTCTAGCACCCGCCATTCAAGCGGACCGAGGAGCGTGGCCGGAATCGTCATAAGGCTCATGACTGGGAAATACTGCCGAACCGTCCCCGAAAGTTTACCGTACGGCGATTGACCGGGCTAGAAAGTCGCACAATAGTTTCGGGGCCCCTTCGGGGGACGTGGCACGTAACGTGCAATAGCCAAGGCGAGGTATATGTTCATGAGAGCAATAGTTGCAGCGTTTGCGGGTGTCTTGGTGGTGTCGGGTTGGGCGGTTTCGGCGGCGGGTGTCCCGATGGCTCCGGTGGCGCAGGATGCGGCCAAAATCGAGGCGGGCAAGAAGGTGTATGACGCCCAAAAGTGCAGCATGTGCCACATGGTTGCCGGCAAGGGCTCCAAGATGTCCGTGCTCGACGGGGTGGGCACCAAGCTCAAGGCCGAGGAGATCAAGATGTGGATCACCGAACCGGCCACGATGGAAGCCAAGCTGACCACCAAGCCGAAGATCAAGATGAAGGCCTACAAGCTCGCGCCGGCCGATCTCGACGCGCTCGTCGCGTATATGGGCTCACTCAAGAAATAGTGCGGCGTGCGGCGTGCGAAGGCACTGCGCACGCCGCACTGCGCACTATCGAATGGTGTGACACAAATCGCAGGACTGGCTGATCACTCGGCCTTCCTTCGTCTTGTGATTGTCGTCGTGGCACCTGAAGCAGCCCGGAAAGTCCATGTGACCCAGGTTGTTTGAGTAGGTCCCAAACCCCACCTTCATCGTCGGAAAGATGTTGCGCGCGTAGAGGTCCTGCGTCGCCGCCACAGCCCGTTCCACATCCTGACGTCGGCTCATATAGACGCCCGCTTGTTCGGTGCGGTAGTAGTCGCGCAGGCTCGCGGCGATGGCGTCCAGCGCGGCGGTCTTCGAGTCGTAGGTTTCACTCAGCGCCGCCACACTCTGACGTCGCGCGAAGGGCAGGTCGGCCGGCATCGCGCCGGTCGCCAGGGCGCCGTCGACAGCCCGCTGGGCCGTGTTGGCAAATGGATGCCCGGTCCTGTTGTGGCAGTCGACGCAGTCCATCTGGCGCCGTTCGCCTTGTTCCAAATCTTCGGCCGGTGTACCTTCGGCGAGGTACTCACGCACGGTGCCGTCCCGATCGGTGACCTTCACCCAGGGAATCTGCTCGCGTTTGGCATCAGTGGCGATGTATTCAATCGTGCTCGACGCACTGGTGTGCCAGTGAATGCCTGTGGCTTTGCGCACGCTGTCGGCCCCGCCGCCCACATGCAACTGCAGGACCGTCTCGCTGACCGTGTTGGTTTCATCGTCGGCATAGTCCCGTTTGGTGATGACCTTGTCGCCGTGGAACTTCTCCGGCCAGTGACACTGTTCACACGTGTCACGCGCGGGGCGCAGATTGTGGACCGGTGACGGAATCGGACGCGGGAACGTATTCAGGTTCACCGCAAAAATCTGGCGGGTGCCGGACAACTTCGACTGGACAAACCACGAGGCGCCCGGACCGATGTGGCACTGCACACAGCCGACCCGTGCATGGGCACTGGCCTGAAACGCGCTGTGCTGCGGCTCCATGACTTCATGGCAGACCGTGCCGCAGAATTCCGTCGAGTCCATGTAGTGCAGCCCCGAATACGCCGCCAGGGACACGATGATCACGTTGATGAACGTGAGCACCAGCACCGTCGCCGTGACCTGCCGGTGCCGTGGCGAGTTGAGATTCAGCGTGGGCCACACCATGTCGCCCTTGCCCGCCTCGATACGTTTCCGCTGCCGCCACACCCCAACCGGGATCAGCAGCAGGCCGACGATGAAAAACATCGGCAGGATCAGGAAAAACACCATGCCCATGTACGGATTGGTGTGCATCCCCATCGACTCGGCGGCGAAGAACACGATGAACAGGATCCCGCTCATCGTGGTGATGAGCGCGCCGGCAAACGAGATCGGGTGACGCAGGAAAGGGAATCGAGTCATATTGTGTGGAGTGGCGGGCTGACGCTCACGTCAGGACAGCATACAGAATGAGCGTCACAAGGGTGAGTCCAATCACGACAGCGGTGGTGCCGATGGCCGTGCCGAGCCAGAGGAGCCATCGGGGTGGAGCCTCCGTGCGCAGGGCGCCCAATGACCCACTCGCTTGCAGGCGGGCGTATTCGGCGGGTCGCTCCTCCTGCAGTTCGTGTTCCGACACCACGCCAGTGAAGATGACCCGATCCATCGGGAACTTCTCCGGGCGCAGGTGGCCGTTAAAAAAGTGCATCGTGAAGATGAAGCCCACCGCGAGCAACGCTTCTTCGCCGTGAATCAACAAGGCGACGTTAAAGACCCATCCAGGCACATACTGCGAGAAAAAGAGCGGAAACCAGAGCAGCAGACCCGACGCGCCGATGATCCCCATGCCCCAGAACACCGCCCAGTAGTCGAACTTCTCCCAGTAGGTGAAGCGGTCAAACGCCGGGCGTGGCCCGCGGCCGACAAACCACTTCACGTGGCCCACAAAGTCTGTGACGTCACGCGGCTGCGGCACCATCGAGTGGGGCCCCCACAGGACGCCCCACTCCTTGTCGACCACAATGCGGCGTCCCACACGCCAGAGGTGAACGGCAAAGACAGCGATGAGCAGGGTGGCGCAGGCGCGGTGAATCAGCCCGGCGGTTTCAAACGACCCGAACACACGCACCAACCAGCGGGCCCAATCGGCATCGTGGAAGACCAGCGGCAGCCCGGTCGCCGCCAGGCCAAGAAACGCGATCATCAAACAGCCGTGCAGTGTGCGGTCGACGGCGTCAAAACGCCGGACAAAACGTCCCGTCTCAGATGTCATGGCTGTTCGTCATCCTTGGAGGGGCCGGCGTGGCGGCGTCGGCGCTCCATCGCGCTCCGCGGCAGCCACAATAGCGCATGCACCCCGAAAAATCCGAAGACGCCGATGAGCAACCAGTGCATGAACCGCGAGGCGTAGTAGAGCTCGGGGTTGCGCTCGACATTGTCCTTGTCGGCATGGGGATCGTATTGCGCAAACCCGGGCGTCGCGTCGGCGTGGCACTGCTGGCACGTCGTCAGGACCTTCCCGCTCGAGACCAGTGACCGGGGGTCCTCTTTCGGATGGATGGCGTGGGCGGCATGGCAGTCGGAGCACTTCGCCACGCGCTCAAAACCCAACGAGGTGATCTGCCCGTGGAAGGTGTCGCGATAGGTCTTGATGCGGTCCAGGTGACACGTGCCGCACTCGGCCACCAGGTTGATGCGCCACTCACCGGTGGCAATCGGCTGTGTCTGGTGTGCGGTGTGGCAGTTGACGCAGGTGGCGGCGACGCTCGTGGCATCGGCCCGTCGCGCCACGGCATGGACGCTGGTCTCGTATTCCTTCACCACGTCCTCGTGGCACATGGCGCAGTCAACCTTGGCCAGCTTGGCCTCGTGCGGCAGTTCCTTGCCTTCGAGGTCCGCGTGGCACGTCGTGCAGCTCAGCCCCAGCTCCCCGTGCACGGACGTGGCAAAACGCGACCCATCCACGGCGATGCTTCGCCCGTCTTCACCCTTGGCCTCCGCGTCACCGTGACACATCAGGCAATCGTCGTTGGTGACCTCGACGGGGGCGTCAGGGGGTTGCAACGCGACGTCAGTGATCGGCAGCGGAGCAGGTGCAACCGCTGATCGGGACGCCAGCGCCGGCACCACCCCAAGGCTGGCCACCCACGCAATGAAGACAACGACGATGAGGGAGAGGGGACGCAGGGTCATGGACGAGTCGCTGCAGAGCCTACTGCAGGATCCTTGCCGATACCGTGCGGGTGGCGACAAAGGGAAGGGAAACCGCCGAATCGTTCGGACCGGGAACGAACGCCCAGTCTATGGGGAATAGTCCCCAATCCGGCCGGGCCAGGTGTAGACGTTGAATCGGTCGTCCCGGGCAAATCCGGCGAGGGTGATCCCTGCCGCACGGGCGGCATCCACGGCGAGGTCGGTTGGCGCGCCGACCGCAAGAATCAGGGGAATGCCGGCGCGCGTCGCCTTCTGCACAATCTCGTACGCCACGCGCCCGCTCACCACCAGGACAGCCTCAGCGGCCGGGATCGCCCCCGCGCGCAGCAGTGCGCCGACCACTTTGTCGACGGCATTGTGGCGTCCGACATCCTCACGCAGGACTTGCAGGATCCCATCACGCGTGAAGACACCTGCCGCGTGCAGCCCGCCCGTCTCGGCAAAGGCCGCCTGCGACGCTCGCAGTCGATCGGGCAGGGCATGCAACGTGGCGGCGGTCACACTGGGTGTGTCCGTGCTCTGCACAAGTGCCGGTGCGGTCGCCAGCGCGATGACTTCCAGCCGCCCGCACAGTCCACAGGCACTGGTCGACGTACTCCCGCGGCCGACCATGGCCGCGATCTGCGCGGCGGCGGTCACGTCCACGGTGACTTCCTCCGCCTCGTCCACGCTCCGGGCATGGACGGCGCGCACGGCGGCCATCGAGTCAATGACGCCTTCGGCAAAGAGCGCTCCAAGGACGAGGTCCTCATCGTGGCCAGGCGTCCGCATGAGCAGGCCCAGCGACAACGACGGACTGTCGGGTGGCTGCACATGGACGGTCAGCGGGGACTCGACGGCGACCAGATCCTGGTCGGGCGTGGGGGCTCCGCTGTGCGCATGAAATCGTACGAGGCTGCGCACGGCGATGGGGCGGGTCATTCGGGAGGTCTCCGTGAGCGCACTCTCCAGCCATCCACCAACAACGTGATCCCGGCCCACAGGGCGATGACCAGTGCCGGCCAGGCCACCACGCGGGGTTCGTAGACGAAGAGCGCGGCCAGGGCGCACAAGGTGGACCCGAGCACCAGCAGGGGGCCGGTTTCGAAGTCTTCCAAAGGCCGGCTGCCGGTGACAGCGGCCCCAAGGCTTCGCGCGACGCCGGTGACCTCGCGAACGACCCGGCGCGCGGATCGTTTCGTGCGCCCATGTCGACGCGGTGGGACCGCGGCCATCAGTCGACCATCGGTCCCAATGGTGATCCCGGTCGACCGGGAGATGTCGTCAAGAAACTGTGCCTCCATCGTGGCGGCGACCTCGGTGTCTTCGATCGCGACGTCGAGCTCCCAGTTGCCGAGCCAGCTGTTGACATTGAGGTTGGTGGATCCGACACGCGCCCAGCGCCCGTCGGCCACGGCCGTCTTGGCGTGAATCATCGAGCCGGTCCATTCGTACACTTTCACCCCCGCCTCCAGCAGCGACCGGTACAATGTGCGCGACACCGGCACCGTCCAGCCGACGTCACTGCCGTGCGGCAGCAGCAGGCGCACGTCCACGCCATCACGGGCCGCACGTCTGAGCGCACTCGCAAACGGACCGTGCCCCATGAAATAGGCATCGGTGATCCACAGACGTTCGCGCGCCACCGCCGCGACAAACAGGTCCACCCGGAACAGGCTCGCCATGAACGGCTCGGTGGCAATGATGCGAAGGCTGACGGTCCCGGCGTCCGCCGCGTGTGTCGTGCTGCCGGAGGAGAACGCAGCCCCACCGGTCCGCTGCCAGATGTCGGCAAACGCCTCCTCCGCAGACCTCACAGCGGGCCCACGGATCTGCACTGCGGTATCACGCCAGGGAGCCAGCCCCTTGTTTGGAAAGCCCTCCCACGCCTCGCCGATGCACAAGCCGCCGATGAAGGCGACCGCGCCATCCACGATCAGCAGCTTGCGGTGATCGCGACGGACCCAGCCGAACATCGCCTTGATCGAGGGCGGATTAAACACGCGGACTTCGGCTCCGGCCAGCTCGAGCGGCCGGAACAGTCCGCGCATGGGGGCGAACCCGCAGCCAAACCAGTCATAGACCACGCGTACCGCCACGCCGCTGCGTGCTTTGGCCGCGAGCAGGTCGATGAACCGGCGCCCCACGCGGTCGTGGTGGATGATGTACATCTCAAGGTGCACCGTCGTGCGCGCCTCGCGAATGGCCTCTTCCCAGGCCGGATAATTTTCTTCCGCGTCCCGCAGCACGCGCACGGTGTTGCCCGGAATGAGCGGGGCGCCTGCGGTGCGGCTCAATGCCTGATCAGCCAGCCCGCGCCATGGCAGGTCCCGTCGCATGTCAGGCCACCCGCAGCCAGACCCTGATGGTGGTGCCCTGTCCCTCAACGCTGTGCACGGCAAGCGCGCCGTGATGCTGGCGCACGATGCCCTGCACCGACGCGAGCCCCAGGCCGCGCCCCGTCGTCTTGGTCGTGAAGAAGGGATCAAACATCCGCGCGACGGTTTCCGGCGGCATCCCCGCCCCGGTGTCCGCCACCTCGATGAACACATACCGGCCTGCCGGCAGCGGGCTGGAGGGCGCGGAAGACGCGCCCAGCGGCAGCGGCATCTGTGCCACGCCCGTGCGCAACGTCACCTGCCCGGTGGGGCCGGCGCCTCCGGGTGTGTCATCGATGGCTTCCGACGCGTTGACGATCAAGTTGAGGAGAATTTGGCGAATCTGCGTGGCATCGCCC
>CAYZLT010000059.1:11477-13908 GCA_964479175.1 uncultured Solibacteraceae bacterium
TCACCACCTGGAACCGGCCGCTGGCTATTCCAGCACCAGATGGCAGTGGCGGGCCGCGGAGGCCCGCAGCAGGTCGACCATCTCGCGCGAGACGTTCTCGATGTCGACCGGCTCAGCCGGGCCCGCACCTTCGCCGGCATAGGCCAGCATTTTGGCAACCAGATCGGCCGCCCGTTCCGCACCCACGGTGATGGAGTGCGCCATGGTGCGCAGTTCGCGTGCGTCGGGCGGCAACTTCATCGCGAGCATGTCCGCGTTGCCCATGATGCCGGCCAGCAGGTTGTTGAAGTCGTGTGCGAGCCCGCCGGCCAGCAGCGTCAGACTCTCGACATGCTGTTGCTCCTGCAGGCGACGGTCGAGCGCCAGGCGTTCTTCTTCGGCGCGCAGACGGTCGGTGATGTCGCGGACCACGACCAGCCATCCCGCCAACTGGCCATCGTGATCGTTGATGGGGGTGACCGCCACGTCCATCACGCGGTCACCATCACGGATCACCGAGGGCCCATCCGCCTGCCGTGTGTCGCCGCCGACCAGGCGGGTCCACCACGGCAACGCCTCAGCGACCTGTCCGCCGGGCGCAATCGTGCCGACCATCTCTCGCGCCGATGCGTTGTAGTCCAGCACGCGGTAGTCCGCGTCGAGCACAAACGCCGGATCCACAAACCGATCAAAGAGCATCCCGCGAGCCACGGGCATGGGGTTGAGCAGATACCGGCGGAACAAACTCCAGGCGAAGATGCCGCCGGACAAGGCAAACGCCATCGGCGTGTAGTCGGGTGTCAGTCGAGCCAGGTACGACGCATTGGCCGCCAGCGGGATGACCGACGCGACGGCCATCGCCAACACCTGCCCGCGATAGAGCGAAGGACTGTCCCGCAGGGAACGCAACACCAGCAACGTCCCGGTGAGGATGAGCCCATAGGAGGACACCACCGACACCCAGAAGAGCGGTCCATAGGAATATTCGACACCGTCGGCCGGGTCGTCCGTCAGTTGCCGAAGGTCCGTCCAGTACCATCCGTTTGCGCCCTGCACGAACACGGCGATGACGACGATGAGGGGGACGATCCACACGGCCGCTTCCCAGACCGGCGAATATCTGGGTGTGCGTGCATAGCGGAGCCCGAACAGGAACCAGAGCGGCGCCACCGCGACGATCCCCGGCACCTGGAACTGTGCGATCAGCAGCCTGGCGTCCAGCGACAGCGGTAACCGGTGCACGGCGCTCAGTCCGGTCCACACGACGAGCGCCAACATCAGCAAGGTAAAGGTGCCGGCGCCGCTCACACGCCGGCGCGTCGCGCCGACGATCGCGAGCCAGAGGCTGAAGACGGCGGTCGCCGCCAGCAGTGCAACGTCAAACGACACGAGCCAAAGCGGGGCAGTCACCGGGGACAGGATAACGCGTCAGCCGCGCCGACTCTTGCTAAAGACGACAACCATGACCGCCGCCAGGACCATCGCGGCGCCTGTGCTGAACGGTGACCCCGGCCCGACATGCACAAACATCAGGCCGGCCCAGGCCGGGCCGATGACCTGTCCCAGCGCACCGGCCGCCTGCGCCGACCCCAGCATCGCGCCCTGTTTGTCCGAGGCCGACCGCTGCGACACCAGCGACGCCATCGTGGGGGTGGCCAGCCCCACCCCCAACGCGAGGATGGCAACCATCAGGTAGACCAGCGCCGTCCCGGTGACGACCGACAACCCGAAAAACCCGACGGCGGACAGGCTCATTCCCGTCAGCAGCGTCCCGAAATCCCCCCACCGGTCCACCGCGCGTCGGACCAGGCCCCCTTGCGCGACCACCATCATCACGCCCAGAAAACCCGTCACGCCGTAGACCTGGCTCGTGTTGAAGCCGAGGTGCACGCCGGCAAAAAACGCAAAATGGGAGCGGAGTCCCGCCATCGCAAAATTGGTGAGGAAAGCGGCGATGACCAGGGCCCGCAAGGGACCGCGTGCGACCGCAAGCCGCAGTGGGGAGAACGGGTTGAGGTCCGACAGCCGGATGCGGGCCATGACCCGCCGATCGGCCGCGAGCGATTCCGGCAACCCCTGCCACGCCAGGACCACGCTGAAGAGGGCCAGGCCCGCTGCGAGGTACACCGGCACTGATGGCGGGAACCCGGCACGCGCCAACAGATATCCTGCCAGTGGCCCAACGGCAAACCCGAGCCCGAGTGCGGCACCAGCCAGGCCCATGACGCGCGACCGTTGCTGGGGTGTGGTGATGTCGGCCACGTACGCCTGGGACGTGCCGATGCTGGCCCCCGTCACGCCATCCACCAGCCGACCGGCAAACAGGACCCACAACGCGGGTGCCCATCCAAAGGCGAGGTACGTCAACGCGGATCCAAAAAAACTTGCCAGCAGAATCGGCTTGCGCCCCCATCGGTCCGACAAGGCGCCCAGGAGAGGATTGGAAAAAAAT
>CAYZLT010000060.1:0-525 GCA_964479175.1 uncultured Solibacteraceae bacterium
GTGAGCCGCCTCACGTCGATGGTCGCGCGGTATCGGCAGGGGCAGTTGTCGGGCGTGACGCCTGACGCCGCCATGGTGGAGGCGTTTGTCACGGTCGAAACCGAGTGGCGCGAGGCGTTTGGCCGTCTGGCGCTCGACGACGCGTGTGCGACGGTCTTCAAGTGGATCGATCGGCTGAACGAATACATCGCGACGTCTACGCCCTGGCACCTGGCCAAAGCCGGCGACCAGGCCGCGCTTGATCGTGTGTTGTGGACCGCCTCCGAGGGACTGCGCCTCGCAGCCGTGCTCCTGACCCCGGTGATCCCGGCGTCCGCTGCAGAAATTCTCGACCGACTCGGCGTCGCCTCGACGTCGCTGACCTGGGCCTCTGCGCGTGACTGGCGCACCTCTGGTGACCGCACCGTCACCGTGAAGGACGCCCTCTGGCCCCGACTTGAACCCAAGGAGACTTCCGTGTCCGAACCGACGCCACCCACGCCGCCTGCCTCACCGGTCACGCCCCCCGAAGCGCCCGTCGCTGCC
>CAYZLT010000060.1:535-13894 GCA_964479175.1 uncultured Solibacteraceae bacterium
GCCACCTCCGCACCGGCCTCGCAGTGGCCGCTCGAATCGCGCATCTCGATCGAAGACTTTTTGAAGATCGACCTGCGCGTCGCCAAGGTGCTCGAAGCCGAAAAGGTGCCGAACTCGAAGAAGCTGATGAAGCTGAAAATCGACCTCGGCTCGGAGCAGCGCACGCTGGTGGCCGGCATCGCGGAATCGTATGAAGCGGAGCAGTTGGTCGGCCGCACGGTGGCCATCGTCGCCAATCTCAAGCCCGCGAAACTGATGGGCATTGAATCAAACGGCATGATCCTCGCCGCGAGCGCCGACGGCGGCAAGGCGACCCTGGTGGCGTTTGAAGAGACGCCGGCCCCGGGCACACGGATCAAGTAGTGCGAGTGTCTGTTCGATTGCAGTTCGCCGATTGAAGTCCCCGATTGCCAATGACCATTTGCCAATCAGGCGACTACCGTTTTCAGCGTTCAGATTTTCGATGTTGATCGACAGCCATTGCCACCTTGCCGACGCGGCGTTTGAGGCCGATCTCGACGGGGTGGTGACTCGCGCGCAGTCGGCCGGGGTGGAGCGTGTGCTCTGCATTCTCTCGTCGGACACGCCCGAGGAGTTTGCCCGGGTGCCTGCCGTGCTGGCCGCGTGGCCGGCCGTGCAGTTTGCCACGGCGATCCATCCCCATCGGGCGGGCGCGTATGCCGGACGCATCGCGGACGTGACCACCGTCGTCACTGCGGCGGTCGCACAGGTGTCAGCCGTCGCGCTCGGGGAGATGGGACTCGAATACCACTACGACTATGCGCCCAAGGGCGTCCAGCACGAGGTGTTTGCCGCACAGGTCGCGCTGGCGGTCGAGTTGAACCTGCCGGTCGCGATTCACACGCGGCAGGCCACCGACGACACCCATGCCATCCTGCGCAGTGCCGGGCAGGGGCGCGTCCGCGGCGTGATGCATTGTTTTACCGGCTCGAAAGAGGAAGCCGACAAGGCCCTGGACCTGGGTTTTTACCTGTCGATTCCCGGCATCATGACCTTCCCGAAAGCCGGCGACCTGCGAGACGTGGTCCGGGCGTTGCCGATGGACCGCTTGCTGGTGGAAACGGATGCACCGTACCTGGCACCGGTGCCGCACCGGGGCAAACGGAACGAGCCGGCCTTCCTGCGCGAGACAGTGATCGCCCTTGCGGCGCTGCGCGACGTGCCCGTCGAGGAAATGGCCCACCGCCTCTGCGAGAACTACCACGGGTTTTTGGGTGCGCGTCGCGTTGACACCCCTGAACAGGCTGTGGTCTGATTCTTCAGGCACACGCGATTTGTCCAAGCCCTAGGCGAGATACACGACCAGTGAACACAGCTGCCACGTCCGTCCCGGATCTCGGCCGGATCTTTGAACCGGTGC
The DNA here is from genome assembly GCA_964479175.1 of uncultured Solibacteraceae bacterium. GTDB lineage: Bacteria > Acidobacteriota > Vicinamibacteria > Vicinamibacterales > SCN-69-37 > SYFT01. The sequence continues at coordinate 1,917 of CAYZLT010000060.1, forward strand.
GCGACGCGCTCAGTCGCGTCGAACAGGAATTTGCCAAGCACCTCGAGTCGAAGGTTGAGCTGATCCCGCAGATGGGGAAGTACATCCAGATGAGCGGGGGCAAGCGGGTGCGCCCGGCCGTGTTGCTGCTGGCCGCCCGAATGTGTGGCTATACCGGCGACCGCGATGTGCTCAACGCGGCGGTGGTCGAGTTCATCCACACCGCGACGCTGGTCCACGACGACATCATCGACGAGGCTGAAACGCGGCGGGGCCGTCTGGCCGCACACTCGCGGTGGGGCAACGACGTCACAGTCCTGCTGGGCGACTACCTCTACATCCGCTCGATGGCGATGGCCCTCACGCAGGACTCGCTCGAGGTCGTGCGACTGCTCTGTGAAGTCACCCTCCGCATGATCGAAGGCGAGTTGTATCAGCTCACTAAAATGGGTGACGCCGCCATCACCGAAGAAGAACACCTCGAAATCATCCGTCGCAAGACGGCGTTCCTCTTCTCGGGCTGTGCCGAAATCGGCGGCGTGCTCGGCAACTGCACCGACGAACAACGTACGGCGCTGCGCGAATACGGCTTCAATCTCGGCATCGCGTTCCAGATTGTCGACGATGTACTCGATTACACGTCGGATGAAAAGATCCTCGGCAAGCCTATCGGCGGGGACTTGCGTGAAGGCAAGGTCACGCTGCCAATCATCCTGCTGCAGCAGCGGACGGGCCCGGACGTGGCCGCGCTGATTCAGCAGGTCGTCACCGACCGTCAGGTGACGCCCGAGGCCTGGCTCTCGATCAAGAGCATGCTCGCCACCCACGGCGCCACCGAGGCCGCGTATGAAAAGGCCCTGACCTACGGCCAGACGGCGCGCGCGCACCTGCTCAACGCCTTCCCGGTGTCGGTTGAGCGCGACGGCCTGGTCTCGCTGGTGGACTACGTCCTCCAGCGCGACCGATAACACCGGCAGACACTCCGGTGGACGCCCCCACCCGCATCCACGAACTCCGACGACTCCTGCGGTACCACGAGGAGCGGTACTACGTGTACGACGCGCCGGAGATCTCCGACGCCGAGTTCGACACGTTGATGCGCGAGCTGATGAGGCTCGAAACGGCGCACCCGGATTTGGTCGATGCGGACTCGCCGACCCAACGTGTCGGGGGACAACCTGCCCAGGGCTTCCCGACCGTCGCCCACCTGGAGCCGATGCTCAGCCTGGAAAACGCGTACAGCGCGGACGAACTGCGGGAGTTTCACGCGCGTCTGTGCCGCGCCCTCACGCTGCCTGAGACGTCTGCGTTGCCGTACGTGGCAGAGCTCAAGATCGACGGACTCAGCATCGCGTTGACCTATCAGGACGGGCGCCTCGTGCGCGGCGTCACACGCGGCGACGGCGTGCTTGGCGAAGACGTGACGCCCAACGTGCGGACGCTGCGCGCGATCCCGCTGCGCCTGAGCGGCCCCGTGCCGTCGCTGATGGAGGTGCGTGGCGAGGTGTATTTCCCACGCGCCGAATTTCAACGCGTCAACGAGGCGCGGGAAGCGGCCGGCGATCCGGTGTTCGCCAACCCTCGGAATGCCGCCGCCGGCACGTTGCGCACACTCGACAGCGCCACCGTCAGCAAACGTGGGTTGCGTGCCTATCTCTATCAGGTCGTATTGCCTCCGGAGGTCGATCCGGTCGCGCAGACCCATGCGGACACACTCGACCAGTTGCGCACCTGGGGCCTGCCGGTGGAGTCCCATCGTCGCCTCTGTCCCGACATGGACGCGGTCGTCGCCTTCTGCGAGGAGTGGCGTGACGCCAGGCATGCGCTTTCGTTTGAAACCGACGGCGTCGTCATCAAGCTGAATGACCTGGCGGCGCGCGCGACAGTCGGAGCGACGGCCAAGTGTCCCCGATGGGCGGTGGCCTTCAAATTTCCGGCCGAGCAGGCGCGGACGCGCCTGCTCACAATTGCCGTCAACGTTGGCCGCACGGGTGCGGTGACCCCGTACGCCGTGCTTGAGCCCGTGAGGCTCGGCGGCACCACCGTGCAGATGGCCACACTGCACAACGAACAGGAGATCGCGCGCAGGGACATCCGCGAAGGTGACCTCGTGCTCGTGGAGAAGGGTGGCGACATCATCCCGAAAGTGTTGGGCCCAGTGATCGAGGCGCGCCCGGCCGGCAGCGTGCCGTGGGTGATGCCGCGGGTGTGCCCGTCGTGTGACGCGCCCCTGACCAAACCTGAGGAGGAAGTGGTCTGGCGCTGCGAAAACGTGTCGTGCCCCGCGCGCATTCGTCGCGGCCTGCAGCACTTTGCCGGACGACGAGCGATGAACATCGAAGGCCTCGGAGAGGCGCTGGTCAACCAGCTGGTCACCCAGGATCTCGTCCACTCAGTCGCAGACGTCTACCGCCTGACCGCGCAGACGCTGGCGGGCCTCGAGCGGATGGGCGGCAAATCGGCCGCGAACCTCGTGGCCGAGATCGACAAGAGTCGGTCCGCAGAACTGTGGCGCGTGTTGCACGGCGTGGGCATCCGCCATGTCGGGGAAGGTGTGGCAAAAGCGCTGGGACGCGCGTTCGGATCCATGAGGACGCTGCGAGCGGCATCCGTGGAGCAAATCGAGGCCGTGCCCGACGTGGGCACGGTGGTCGCCCGGTCGGTGCGCGCCTTCCTTGACGACCCGCGCAACCAGATCGTGCTTGATCAAATGGCCACGCTCGGGGTGCGCATGGAGGACGCCCACGGGGGCGATGCCGACACGCTTCGTGTGTTGACCGGAAAGACGTTTGTGATTACCGGGACACTCGCCACAATGACGCGGGAACAGGCGGCTGAGCGGATTGAGACACTGGGCGGCAAGGTGTCCTCCTCGGTCAGCAAAAAAACCACGTATGTCGTGGCCGGAACCGAGGCCGGCTCAAAGCTCGACAAGGCGCAGGCACTGGGAGTGCCGGTGCTGACCGAGGAGCAGTTTCAGGCTCTTATAATGGCGGGGAGCACGCCATGAAACCCCTTGCCTGGACCGCTGTTGGTCTCGCCGCCGTTGTGAGCTTCCTGCTCGGACTTGTCGCCGCCGGCGGCACCCCGAGTGGCGTGCGTCGGGGCGTGCTCGCGCCGGCCGCGCTCGAACCGCACCCCCTGTCGATTTCGATGGCCCCGTCCGTGCGATCGGCTGGCGCGGCAGTGGACTTCGCCGACGTCGCCGCCCGACTCAACGGCGCGGTGGTCAACGTCGACGCGGTGTCGCGCGAGGACCGCAGTGGCCAGACGCCACGACGTTTTCAGCGGGACATGTCCGACGAAGGCGGGACGCCGCGCGAAGGATCCGGCAGCGGCTTCATCATCGACGCCGCCGGCTACATCCTCACCAACCATCACGTCGTCGAGGGCGCCGACCGCGTGACGGTGACGCTCAACGACGGCCGGGCCCTGCGCGCGACCGTGGTCGGCATTGACCCCGCCATCGACGTGGCATTGCTGCAGGTCACCACACACGGCCCGTTGCCGACCGCGCCGCTGGGCGACTCGTCGTCGATCAAGGTGGGGGAGTGGGTGTGTGCCATCGGCAATCCGCTCGGCTACGTGCACTCGGTCACGGTCGGCGTCGTGAGTTTTCTTGGGCGCAAGTTGTTTGATCAAAGCCTCGACGCGTTCATCCAGACCGATGCGGCCATCAGCTTCGGCAACAGCGGTGGCCCGTTGATCAATAGCGCGGGGCAGGTGATTGGCATGACCACCGCGATCAGTTCGCAGGCGTCCAGCATCGGGTTTGCCATTCCCATCAACCAGGTGCTGGCCATCCTCCCGCAGCTGAGAGATCGCGGTTATGTGGCCCGAGGCTATGCCGGGATCATGTTGACCACCGCGACACCAGGTCTGCAGAAGGCGCTGAATTTAGGGACGGACCGCGGCGCCCTCATCCAGGAAGTTCCTGATGGCACGCCGGCGGCGCGCGCCGGGCTCCGGCCCTACGACGTGATCACGGCCATCGATGGCCGGCCCGTCAGCGATGACCAGACGCTCATCCGGGAAATCGCCGCGCGGCTGCCAGGCACGATGGCGCGGTTTGATGTGTGGCGGGACGGCCAGCAGCGCAGTGTGTCGCTGAAATTGACCGAACGTCCGCTACCGCCGACCGTGCGCCCCGCAGCGGTGCCGGGCGGCGTGCGTCCCGTGCTGAGTCCGGAACAAGGGCCGCTGGGCATCACGGTCCGTGACCTCGACGCCGCCACGATGAAACGGTTTGCCTTGCCCGACACGTTGAAGGGCGTGCAGATCATCGATGTGGATACCGCCGGTCCCTCGCGACAGGCACGCCTGCGGCGCGGACACATCGTGCTTGAGATCAACCGGCAGAAGGTGGCGTCGCTGATCGACTTCCAGCGGCTGGTGGCGGCCCTCACGCCCGGCGCCGTCGTCGCCGTCTACGTCTTCGACCCGCTCACCGACGAGCGGGCCCTTTACTCCGTCACGTTGGACCCTGCATGAAAGCTCGCCTGCTGGTAGTTGATGACGAATCGGCGATCCGCGACACGATGCGGATGTTGCTTGAATATGACGGGTACGAGGTGCTCGTCGCCGGGTCGGGCCACGAGGGCCTCGCCATCGTCGAGCGCGACAATCCGGATCTGGTATTCCTCGATGTGAAGATGCCTGGTATGGACGGCCTTGAAGTCCTCAGTCGCATTCGCGGACTCAACGACGCACTGCCGGTCGTGATCGTCTCTGCGCACGGAACCACCACGACCGCACTGGTAGCGGGACGCCTGGGCGCTTTCCGCTTCATCGAGAAGCAGCTGTCAAATGATTACGTCCTGGATGCGGTGCGCGAAGGACTGGAGCTGGGCAGTCTGCGTCGCGAGAATCGGCAACTCCGATCCGCGCTTGACACGCGCCATCAGGTGGTCGGTGATGCGACCGGCCTGAAACGCGTCATGGACCAGGTGCGCAAGGCGGCGCCCACCAACGCGACGGTCCTGATTCTTGGCGAGAGTGGCGCCGGCAAGGAACTGATCGCCCGCGCGATTCACCGCAACAGCCTGCGGGTCAAAGAGCGCTTCATTCAGGTGAACTGCGCCGCGATTCCTGAGGAACTCATTGAGTCGGAGTTGTTTGGTCACGAGCGCGGAGCGTTCACCGGGGCGACTGAAAAACAGACCGGCAAGTTCGAGCAGGCGGACCGCGGCACAATTTTCCTCGATGAAGTGGGCGACATGAGTCCGAAGACGCAGGCGAAAGTGCTGCGTGTGCTGCAGGAAGGCGAGGTCGAGCGCCTGGGGTCGGCCAAGACGATCAAGGTGGACGTGCGAGTCATCGCCGCGACCAACAAGGACCTTGAGCAGGAGATCGCCGACGGGCGGTTCCGCGAGGATCTGTATTTCCGCCTCAGCGTGATTCCGATCCACGCGCCGCCGCTGCGCGATCGGCTTGAGGACATTCCATCCCTGGTGGCCCACTTCTCCGGGCAGTTCAGCCGCGAGAACAATCGGCGACCCGCCCGGTTCTCGACGCAGGCCCTCGAGGCGCTGAAGCAGGCCCGCTGGCGCGGCAACGTCCGTGAGCTGAAAAACGTGGTGGAGCGGCTCCTCATCATGAGCGAGCGCGACGTCATTGAGGGCGCGGACGTGCGCGCGGTCGTGCGGACCGCCGACGGTGCCGAGCCCCGCGCGGCATCGGGCGCCCTGACGCGCGGAAGCGCCCCTGTGGGAGGAACGCCCGCCCAGCCCCCCTCCGCGTCTGCCGGCACGTTGCGCGAGTTCAAGGAGACGACCGAACGCGCGTGGCTCGTGGACAAACTCCGCGAGAACGCCTGGAACATCTCCCGGACTGCCGAGGTGATCGACACCCCCCGCAGCAATCTCTACAAGAAGCTGGAGCAGTACCGGATTTCCCAGGAGACCGACCGATAGACGACAATGGTCGTTCCATCGTGGTGGGCGAGACGATCGCCGTTCGACTCGCCCCTTCGGGGCTCGCTCAGGGCAAGCCGTGTGACACGTCGCCAACCGGAATAGCTCCGGGACGCGGCGAGGCGAAGGGCCTGCCCTGAGCGAGCCTCGAAGAGGCGAGTCGAAGGGAGGAAAGTCCGAACTCCGCAGGGCAGTGCGCCGGGTAATTCCCGGTCGGGGCAACTCGAAGGACTAGTGGCACAGAAAATATACCGCCCGCCGAAGCTTCGCCGGAGCGCCGCAAGGTGCAAAGGCGAGTGTAGGAGGGTAAGGGTGAAAAGGTGCGGTAAGAGCGCACCGCGTCTGCTGTAAGGCAGATGGCAGGCAAAACCCCGCACGGAGCAAGGCCAAATAGGGAAGCACTTGAGCACCGACGCGTCTCACGGCGCGTGCGGACTTGAAACGGACGGCCCGTCTGTCGCTTCCGGGTAGGCTGCTTGAGCCGGTCAGCAATGACCGGCCTAGAGGAATGATCGTCATCCTGAGGGAAGGCCGCAAGGCCGACTCGAAGGGGACAAGATTCGGCTTACCGCCCGCCACGATGGAACTTTGTAAACGCCGCGAACAAAGGTAAAGTAAGCCCCTCTGGAGGGTGGATTTCATGAAGAACGTCAAGCGAATGCTGTGGATCTCCGCAATCGTCGTTGGGGCCGTCGCGTGGGCGGGGCCATTGGTAACAGCCGAACAGCCGCAGGGCCGTGGCGGTGGCCGCGGTCGTGGCGCCGTGATTACGCCGGTTGATGGCAAGTGCCCGGCAGGCACGGCCATGATTTCTCCCGAGCAGTGCTCGCGCACCGTTCCTCCCGTCGACGGCAAATGCCCGTCGGGCACAACATTGCAGCGTCCCGGCAGCTGCATGTTCCCGGAATTTTCGGCGCCGTCCATTCTGGACTATCGCCCGCGCACCACCCTGGTGGTCGAAGAGCACCTGGTGCCGCGCGCCAAGTACCCCGTCATCGACATCCACAGCCACCTCGGCGTGTCGGAGCTCAACATCGAGCAGACCATCAAGGAGATGGACGAGCTCAATCTCGGCATCCTGGTGAATCTGAGCGGCGGGTCCGACCCCGGTCAGGTCAAAGGCCGTGTGGACTACCTCAAGAGCACGAAGTATGCGAACCGCTTTGCGGTGTTCGCCAACGTGAACTGGAATCAGCCGGATGCACCGGGCTGGGCGGCCAAGGCCGTGGCGGACCTGGAAGCGGCGGTCACAAACGGCGCGGTGGGCCTCAAGATCTCCAAGGGCCTCGGCTTGCAGAACACCAAGACCGATGGCACGCTCGTGAAGGTCAATGACCCGCTGCTCAAGCCGATCTGGGAGGCGTGCGCGCGCCTGAACATCCCGGTCATCATTCACACGGCCGAGCCCGAGGAATTTTTCTCGCCGCTCGACATGCAGAACGAACGCTGGCTTGAGCTGTCCCTGTTTGAGGATCGCCGGAACTACATGCCCGGTCGTCCGACGTTTGCGGACCTGCAGCGCGAACGCGACGAACTGTTCATCACCAATCCGAAGACCACGTTCATCGGCGCGCACTTCGCGTATTACGGCAACAATCTGAAGAAGGCCGCCGAGTTGCTCGACAAGGCCCCCAACGCGGTGCTCGAAGTCGGTGCAGTGCTCTACGACTTCGCCCGGCAGCCGCGCGCGTCGCGTGAGTTCTTCATCAAATACCAGGACCGCGTGCTCTTCGGCAAGGATGCGTACTACCCGGAAGAGTTCCCGTATTACTGGCGCGTATTCGAGACCAATGACGAGTACTTCGACTACTACCGCGATTACCACGCGTTCTGGAAGCTCTACGGCATCGGACTGCCCGACGAGGTGCTCAAGAAGCTGTACTACAAGAACGCGTTGCGCGTGACGCCCGGTCTGCCGCAAACGGGCTGGCCGAAATAGAAGGTTGAAGGTCAGAAGGCCGAAGGGCATAGGTACGGACGTACGTCCGTACCTTTCCCCTTTGGCCTTTCCCCTTTGACCTTCCAGGGGCCTTTTCCTTTTGACGTTCCCGTTCCCTTAGAATTGATCCCGAATGTCCTTGTATCTCGTGACCGGCGGCGCCGGGTTTATTGGTTCCCATCTCGTTGACGCCCTCCTCAAGCGGGGCGACACCGTGCGCGTCGCCGACAATTTCTCCAGCGGCAAACGCGCCAACCTTCCCTCTGATATCGATCTTGTCGACGGCGACCTGGCTGACGATGGCGTGGCGGCGAGGGCGGTGGCTGGCTGCGACTACGTGTTGCACCAGGCGGCGGTGCCCTCGGTGCCGCGGTCGGTCAACGATCCGGTCGGGACCAATCGCGCCAATGTAGATGCCACGGTGCAGGTGCTGGTCGCCGCGCGGGATGCCGGCGTCAAGCGACTGGTCTTCGCCGGCTCCTCGTCCGAATACGGGAATTCGCAGGTCTTGCCCAAGCGCGAGGACATGCGTCCGGCGCCGATCACGCCCTACGCCCTGCAGAAGTGGACGGGGGAGCAGTACTGCACGATGTTTTCGTCGCTCTACGGTCTTGAAACCGTCTCGGTCCGGTACTTCAATGTGTTTGGCCCGCGCCAGGCACCGGACTCGCCGTATTCAGGGGTCATCTCCCTGTTCATCAAGGCGTTTCTGAACGGGCAGGCGCCGCTCATTCATGGCGACGGGCGGCAGACGCGCGACTTTACGTACGTCAGTAACGTGGTGGACGGTGTGCTGCGTGCGGCCACGGCCGAGGGCGTGTCTGGCGAATACATCAACGTGGCGACCGGTGGACGTGTGTCCCTCCTGGAACTGGCCCGCGCGCTGCAACTGATTACCGGCTCCAATCTGGCGCCGACGCTGGGGCCGGCCCGTGATGGTGACGTCAAGGATTCCCAGGCCGACATCTTCAAGGCCCGCAAGATGCTTGGGTACGAACCCACGGTGCCGTTTGAAGAGGGCCTGCGCCTGACCGTCGACTGGTTCAAGGCGCAACGCCAGTAGTCACGACACGGTCGCGATCGCACGAGGGGTCTCCGGCAGTTTCCGCTGGAGCCGCTGGGGCGGCGCCGCCGCCCTGGTACATCAGCGCTAACCGCTGCTTCCACAACACCATCCCCGTACACGCCGGTGTCTCGCATACCTGGCGTGGCTCCTGCAATCTGACCTGACTGGGAACCGGCCAGCCGTCCCGCACATCACCTGCGGCCTCCTCGACCCTGCAGTCAGGAAGCGAGCGGCTGTGCCGGCCCGGTTCAGAACCGTGGTGTATGGGACACCCGGTCACGTCAGGAGATTGTCCATGTTGCGTACACTTTCGGCCGCTGCTCTTGTTGTATTCACGCTCGTCGTCACCACATCTTCCCTCGTCGCACATCCGGCGCAGGACGCCACCGTCCGTCAGGCGCCCAAGCCCGCACCTGCGGAACCGGTCGTGGTGAATCTCAATTCCGCGAGCGCCACCGAGTTGGAGAAACTGCCCGGCGTGGGCCCGTCGACCGCCGCACGCATCGTTGAGTACCGACAGAAGAATGGAGCCTTCAAGAAGGTGGAGGATCTGATGAACGTGCGAGGGATCGGTGAAAAAACGTTCCTGTCCCTCAAACCGCTCATCACCGTGGCTCCACCCAAAGGACTGTCGCTGTGACACGGACGGGGGAGGCCGGGGCCTCCCTCTTCGAGTTGGTCGTCACCGTGGCGCTGGTCGCCACGGTGACGGGACTGGGCGCACCACTCGTGGTCCACGCCAGGGATGACAACGAGGGGCGGCAGGCTGCGATGTTTCTCGCCGGTCAGTTGCGACTCGCGCGCCAGCACGCGGTGCTGACCGGACGTCACACTGCGATCGTGTTCGATCTGATCGCGGACGCCTGGCAGTTCTCCGTGTGTGTGGACGAGGACGGTGATGGCGTCCTGCGATCGGACATCGCCACAGGCGTGGACCGCTGCCAGGCGGCTCCTCAACCGCTGGCGTCATGGTTTTCACGCGCGTCCATCCATCGGGCCTCTGCGGTGCCTGATTTGTCCGGCAACACCGACGGCGCCATCGTGGCATTTGGCACCGCACGCATGGCCAGCTTCTCGCCGCTCGGCACGGCGTCATCGGGCTCGGTGACGATCATGACCAGAGGAGGTCGCCACTTTGCGATCCGTGTGGCCGGCGTGACCGGCCGTGTTCGTCTGTGGCGGTTCCTGCCGGAGACACGTCGATGGCAGGAGTGGTGACGAGGCGTTGTGTGGTCGGACGAGACGTGGGCATCGTGTCTGAGACGATGGACGAGGTCTGGCTTGAAGGTGCCGTGCGCCTGCGACCGGGGATGGTGGTCGTGGTGGTAGGCGAGGGCTCGAGGTCGGCCACAGTGGTGACGTGGATGGTGTCGCGGTTGGGTCAGGAGGGCACCGTCTACGCGGGACGATGTCGGTGGGTTGAGCCCGTTGGGTAGTGAGAGAACACACTCGGCGGCTGTTCGTTCATTTGCACAACACCAGCGTGTGAATTGATCTGGCATTGCTCTTGATACGTGAGTTGCTGGGGGGCCACATGCTTGTTGGACGCAGCGCTGTCATGCAGGAGCTTCGGGCGCAGATCACGCGACTGAGTGCGACACATTTCACCGTGCTCGTCACGGGCGAAAGTGGCACCGGCAAGGAACTCGTCGCGCGCGGTCTTCATACCGGGAGCGCGAGGCACCGGGGACCGTTCATCGCGGTCAACTGCGCGGCGTTGGTCGAGACGTTGCTGGAGGCGGAACTGTTTGGTATTGAAGATCGGACCGCGACCGGCGTGAAGGGGCGGCAGGGCAAATTCGAACTGGCGGAAGGGGGCACGTTGTTCCTCGACGAGGTCGGCGATTTATCGCCGGCCGCGCAGGCGAAGTTGCTCCGCGTGCTGCAGGACCTGTCGGTCGAGCGTGTCGGCGGGGCGCGGTCCCGTCCCGTGGACACCAGGGTGATTGCCGCCACCAACCGGAGTCTGATGCGGCATGTGGAGAGCGGAGGATTTCGCGCGGATCTGTTCTATCGGCTTTCTGGCGTGGAACTGACGGTCCCACCCTTGCGCCACCGCAGGGAAGACATCCCGCTGCTGGTGGACCATCTGCTCGGGCGGCATCACCGCTTGCGGCGCCTGGTGACGACGGACGCGGTGATTGAGGCGTTGTGCGCCTTTGACTGGCCGGGAAACGTGCGTCAGCTTGAGCGCGTCCTCGAGCGGGCGGTTGCGTTGGCGCCTGAGCAGCGCATCGAGGTCAGCGATCTGCCGCCGGACATCATCGCGAGGTACAGCGTGTTGGCGACGAACCGTTCGCCCAATGCTTACACCCTGCGGGCGTGGAGCAGCCGCTACGCGCGGCTGGTGCTGGATCGCTGCGCGGGGAACAGGCGACGGGCGTGTGAGGAGTTGGATATCAGCTATCACACGCTCCGATCACTTTTGCGGCATGGCGCAGGCGCCCCCGTTGGCGACGCGCATGCCCTCACAGGTGCAGGGTTACCGCTCGAGGGAGGTCCGTAGGGGCGCGACGAACCGGAGAGGGGAGACAAAAATGTTGTGGCTCATGTTTGTGAATGCGGTGTGGTGCGAGGTGTATTGGCTGATCGATGCCCAGGAGGCCGTGGAGGCGTACGCCCACTGTCTGAGCACCGCCACTGACGCCGCGGCGAGGTTGGCGTGTTTCCACGGCTTTTTTGAGGCCGCGGGCAACGCGATGATTGATTTTCTTTCGTGCATGTATTGAGGAGGATGAGATGACAGACACACGAACATTCCGTGGAAGTGTTGCGACGACCGTGCTGGTTGGCGCCGTGGTCCTGAGTGGTCTGCTGCCAGGAGATGCGCTCGCGCAGGCGACGGGCATCGAGCCGAAGGTCTCCGTGAGCCGGCTCGCCGGGGGGCGGGCGCTCATTGAGGTCTCCGATGCGGATGTGACGATTCGCAAAGAACTCGCGGGGAACGCGTCACACGTCACGATTACGACGCGGCGAGACGAACTGCAGTTGCGCGTGGTGGGTGACCGGTTGACTGTGAGCACCCCAGGGGGTACGGTCTCCGTGTCGGCGGCCCAGCCTGAAGAGATGGCTCGTCTGATGG
>CAYZLT010000061.1:0-5717 GCA_964479175.1 uncultured Solibacteraceae bacterium
TGGTGCCGCGCCCGACCACGCTCTCCACCGCAATTGTGCCGCCAAACTGCTGGACGAGACCGTGGACGATGGCGAGCCCGAGACCGGCGCCCCGTTCCTGTTTGGTGGTGAAAAAGGGCTCGAAGATGTGATTCACCGTTTCGGCGTCCATGCCAGTGCCCGTATCACTGACGCGCAACGCGATGCGGTTGATGACCGGCGTGAGTCCGTAGCCGCCGGTGTCCTGGCTGAACGTGGCGATGGTGATGGTGCCGCCATTCGGCATGGCGTCCCTGGCGTTGGTGGCGAGGTTGAGAATGATGCGCTCGAACTGAAGCGGATCAATGCGGACCACATCTGCGGAGGCCTTGAGTTGGAGCACCAGGCGCCGGCGGTCATCCAGGAGTGGCGCGATGAGCTTTTCTGTTCGACGCAACGTCTCGTGCAGACTGACGGCCTGCAGTGTCGTGTGTTGTCTGCGACCAAACGTCATCAACTGCGACGCCAGGTCGGCGGCCCTGGCGGCGGCGGCCCGGATCTGGCGGACGTCCTCGTTGAGTGGGCTGTCGTCGCCGATCTGTTGACTGATGATCTCCGCTCGTCCGCGCACCACCTGCACGAGATTGTTGAAGTCGTGGGCCACTGAGCCGGCCAGACGCGCCACGGCGTCCATTTTTCTCGCGACGCCCAGTTCGGTCATGAGGCGGAGTTCGGTGGCCTCCATCTGCTCGCGCTCCCGCTCAAGCGTCCGATAGGCAGCGAGCGCAAACCCTCCGAGCGAGACCATGCTGAGAATTGAGATGACCTCGCGGATGGGGCGGCTGACGGTGCCGGTGAAGACATCCGCGGCGTACAGGGCGTAGTGCAGGAAGGGCAGAAGAAGGGCGGAGATCAGCAGGATGTGACCGGCCCGCAGTGTGCGCTGGTGCGGCGCCGGTTCATTCAGGACACGTTGCTCGGCCGGAAACGGCACATGCCGTGCCCGAATCGCGATGGTGAAGATGACGCCTGGCACGGTCCAGATGTGATCCTGCCACCCTCCCGGGACGATCAAAGTCTGTTTGGTGAGGTAGGCAAACCCTTCAAACACATCGCCTGCCATCACCACTGCCGCCGCCGTCGCCAGCCAGGCGTAGAGGCGACTCCATCGCACGGACCACGTCTCGCGCCGCATCCACAGCAGTCGACTGATGATCACCACGTCGAGCAGCAGATACAGCAGAAAGGACGGGATGGCCGTTTCGTACTGCTCCGGTGAAAACGACGCAGGTACCAGCGCGAAGTACCAGAGCAGGTAAAACCCCAGCACCGTGAGTCCGGCGGTACGGAGCAGGTTCTCTCTCTCCGCCAGCGATCCGGTGTGGACCTCGTGTGGTCGCATCTCGATCGCCAGGATGAAGAGCACGTAGTAGACCAGATATCCGAACTCCAGCAGCAAATCGAGTTCGTGGGTCCAGTCGGCGGCGTTGACGAAGGCGTAGGGGAGGGAGACGATCAGCCAGGCGGCGAACCCGCAGCCGAGCACCACCCAGAAGCGGCGCTCGCTGGCGTCTGGAAGCCTGGACACACCAATCCACGCCGCGCAGACGATCGACACGAGCGACGGAAGTGCGTAGTAGCGGGAGCCAAACGCCACCAGCCAGGACTCGGGAACTCCGGGAATTGCGTAGAGTGCGAGCGATCCGAGCCAGAGCAGAACGGCAAGTCCGACGATCCAGTCTTTGAGGAGGGCGCCAACCATCCGGTGACAGTCATACTACACGCATGCGCAGGGTGATTGGAGTGGTACTCATGGTCGACGGCCTGGCCACGGCGCTGTGGTTCACCACCCTGCTGAGTTCACTGGCCGTGCGCGATTCCCTGAGCGTGGCCGCCATCGTCGCCCGCCTCGTGGCCGGCGTGTTGAGCGTGATTGCCGGGTGGCTGGTGACGCAGCGGCGTCCTCCGGGCGACGGCCTCGCCGTGGCCGCCGGCTTGACCACCGCCGCGCTGGTGTCGGCGGGGATGGTCTGGCGACTGCTGCCGTCGAATCTCGATCCCGGGCTGCGTCTGCCGGTGGCCGTGGCGTATTGGCTGGTCGCGCTGATGATTGCTGTAATCTCCTTCCATGACGACGGGAGCAGCGCTCGCCCTTGAAACCCACGGCCTCAAAAAGTCGTTCGGCGATCTCCAGGCGGTCGACGGTATTGACCTTGTGGTCCCCAAAGGCAGCTTCTACGGGTTTCTTGGTCCCAACGGTGCCGGCAAGTCCACGACCATCAAGTGTCTGACCGGGCTGCTCAAACCCACTTCCGGTGAGTTCCGCATCCTTGGCCTTGATCCGCTGACCGACCCGGTGGCCGTCAAACGCCGCATCGGGGTGGTCCCGGAAGACCTGGCGCTGTTTGATCGCCTGAGCGGGGCGGAGACGTTGTCGTTTGTCGGACAAGTGCACGGCCTGGACGCGACCAATATCCGCACACGGTCGCAGGAACTGCTGACGCTGATGGACCTGACCGGCGCCGCCGGCGACATGGTGGCGGACTACTCCCACGGGATGCGCAAAAAGCTCGCACTGTCGGCGGCGTTGCTGCCGGCACCGCGGCTGCTGTTTCTGGATGAACCGTTCGAGGGCATCGATGCCGTCGCGTCGCGACAGATCAAGGAGCTGCTCTCGCATTTTGTGCGCGGCGGCGGCACCGTGTTTCTCACGTCCCACATTCTCGAGATTGTCGAGCGGCTGTGTGACCACATCGGCGTGATCCAGCGTGGACGATTGGTCGCGCAGGGCCCGATGAGCGAGTTGCGCTCGGGCGTGGGTGTGGGAAAAACACTGGAAGAGATTTTTCTGGATCTGGTCGGCGCGGAACGCGCGGCCGCGCCGGTGATGGACTGGCTCGCAGGATGATCCGTCAACTGCGCGCATTCGGCTGGCTGCGCTGGCGGCTGCTCATGAATGGTGTGCGCGGCGCCAAGCGGCGCGACACCCTGGAGCAGATCTCGCGGGTGCTCGCACTGCTCGCTCCGGTGGCGGTCGTCGTGTTTTCGCTCGGGTCCATTGTGGCCCTCAGCATTGGCGGATTTTTCGCGGGCCTTGCCCTCGCAACCGGGGCCGAAAGCGGCATCGGCCTGGTGATGGTGACACGTGTCGTGCTCCTGGTGCAGTTGATGATCGTGGTGTTCATGCCGCTGGGCATCGGCACACAATCTGCCGCGAAGTACACGCGGTTGCTGCTGTTGCCGATTCATCGGCGCGTGCTGCATCTGGTCGAGGTCCTCTCGGGCGTGTCAGATCCGTGGATCTTTGTCGTTGTGCCAGGCCTCGTGTTGCTGGCGGTCGGGCTGGCGACCGGCGGCGCCTTTGTGGCGGCGATGGTCGTGATGGTCGCCAGCGCTGGTCTGGTCGCGTTGTTGTTGTCCGTTGGCGCGCTCGTCAGTTTTCTGGCCGGCTGGGTGATGCGCGACCGTCGCCGTGCCGAGCTCATGACGCTGGTCTTTGTCTTTGGCATCTCGATGGCGGGCCTGTTGCCGCACATGTTTGGGACGGACCTGGCGCAACGCAGCCGCGACGACAAGGAGGCCGGTCGAACACGGCCCGCGATGAGTGTGGCTCGCGTGGAATCCGCGTTGCCGATCTGGACGCGCGTCGTCCCATCCGAGATGTACGGGCGGCTGCTATCAGCGGCAGCGATTCGTCAGGCCCCGGGGGAGGCGCTGCTGTGGACGATTGGCATCTGGGTGCAGGCCGCGATCCTCTACCTGCTGTCCGGCGTGGTGCACAGGCGGATGTTGGATGTGGGAGAAGGTCAGGCGCGCCGCAGGGCGGATGCGACCCTGGTGACATTGCCGCGTGTGCCGCTGCTGAGCTCGGCGGCGTCGGCCGTCGCGGTGGCGCAATTCCGGACCGGACTCAAATCCGTGCGTGGACGGGTCGCGGTTCTGCTGCCCGGGCCCATGATGGCCGTGCTCGCGCTTGTGCTCGCGCGTGCCCCTGAAGAGGCGCCGTGGATCGCGGCCATTCCCAACTACGGCCATCTGGTGTTTGGCGCGAGCCTGATTTTTGCGATCTACGCGATACAGCCGTTCTCCATGAATCAGTTTGCGTCGGACCGCGCGGGATTGACCCTGCAGTTGTTGATGCCGATCGGTGCCACGGACCTTGTCTGGGGAAAAGCGGTCGGCACGTTCGGGCTGTTCGCAGCTGCGGGTCTGTTGTCGTTGCTCGTGACCGGCATCTCCACCGGCAGCGGGTCCCTGCTGCTCTGGATCTCGGTGATCGTTGCCGCCGGCACCACGTTCGTCACCATGACGCCGGTGGCGGCCGCGATGTCCGCGACGTTTCCCGTGGCCGCCGATTTGAGCAAGACCGGATCAGGGGGCAACCCCCATGGGGCCGCGATGCTGGTCGGGATGGTCCTGGTGTTGGTGGCGGCCGTGCCCCCGGGCCTGATTGTGTTGGTGGGGCCCCGATTCAGCGATGCGGCCACACTGCTCGCCACACTCGTCTGGGCCGCCGTGGTCTGCGCAATCGTGGTGCCGCTGCTGTCGGTGGCGGCCAGACTCGTCACCGCAAGGCGCGAGAACCTCTATCTGACCCGGTAGCTCAGCCGACGAACTTGTAGCCCAGACCGTGGATGGTCAGCACGTACTGGGGGCTGCGGGGATGGGGTTCGATCTTCTGCCGCAGCCACGCGACGTGAACGTCGACGGTGCGCGTCGAGGGCATCGAGTGGTACCCCCAGACTTCATTCAGCAGTTCATCACGCGTCAGCGTGGCTTCCCGATGTTCGATGAAATATTTGAGCAGCAGGAATTCGCGCGCCGAGAGTTCAATGACCTTGCCGTCCCTGGTGACCGTCGCCTTGCGGAAGTCGACGACGATGTTGCCGAAGTGTGCGGTAGTCTGCCCTGATGTCGCTGCGGTCGCACGACGAAGCTGCACCTCGACGCGCGCGGTCAGTTCAAGCATGTCGAACGGTTTGGTGAGGTAGTCGTCGGCGCCGAGTTTGAGGCCGAGCACCTTGTCCACCACTTGTCCTCGGGCGGTCAGCATGATGATCGGGGTGGTGATGCCGCGCTGGCGGAGGTCGCGACAGACGTCGAAGCCACTGGCCCCCGGCAACATCACATCAAGCAGGATCACGTCCCAGGGTTCGCGGGTGGCGCGTTCGAGTCCGGCAGGACCATCCGAAGCGGCCCCGACCTCGTAGCCTTCACTCTTGAGGCGATCGGTCAGTGTCAGGACCAGACCGGGTTCATCCTCGATGAGCAGGACACGGCGTACTCGGTGGGATGCCGTCATGATTCGGTCGCCATGTCGACGCCCGCCGGGATCCGCAGGGAAAAGGTGGCCCCCTCGCCAGGCGTGGTACGCACGGTGACCGATCCCCGATGTGCCTCGGCGATGCGCGACACCAGACTCAGCCCGAGGCCGTTGCCGTGCAACTGCCGGCTGACCACGTCGCGGCCCCGGTAAAACGGTTCAAAGATGTGAGGCAGATCGTCCGCCGCAATGCCCTGACCACGATCACTCACCGCGATCGCCACATCGTCTTTTCCACCATCGTGCCGACGCGACAGGTCAATTGCGAGTGAGCGTCCGTCAGCGGCGTATTTGATCGCGTTGCCGACCAGATTGTTGAGCGCACGACGGAGGGCTTCTTCGTCGGCCATCACCAGCGGCAGATCGGGTGGTGCGGTGACTTCTGTGGTGATCCCGAGCGCTGTCAGCGTGGCGGCGTGTGACTCGATCACATAAA
>CAYZLT010000061.1:5727-7459 GCA_964479175.1 uncultured Solibacteraceae bacterium
CATCCTGCGCCAGCCACGCGAGATCCACGGGCCGGAGGGCGAGCGCCCGGCGATTGCCGCTGAGCCCGGCAAACTCCAGCACTTCCTCGACCATGTCGGTCAGGCGACGGCCTTCGTTCTCGATCAATTCGCCATACCGTTTGGCCTGAGCGGGATCCTCGACCACGCCGGCGGACAGATTCTGTGCGGCTGAACGAATGACCGCGAGCGGCGTCCGGAGTTCGTGTGAGACGGTCGCGACAAATTCCATCTGCTGGGCGGCGAGTTTTTCCGACTTGCGCGCGTTGATCACGATCAGGCCCACGCCGGCAATCAAGACGCCGAGAATGCCGAAGCTTGTGGTCAGGTTGCGGCGTCGCGCCTGGGCCACCGCCTCATCGAGAGAACCCGCGCCATGCTGCAGGATGATGCGCCACCCCGGCAGCGCCATGCGCAACGGTTGTCCCTCCGTCGTGAATGGCACGGATCCGCTGCGCTCCTGTACAAACACCGACAGGCTGCCGGCAGTTGCGGGTATAGAGGCTGCGGCAGAAGACGCGGTAATGGTCGCGGTGCTCCGTCGTGGCGATTCCATCTGCCAGTCGAGCACGCGGCTCTCGGTCAGCATGCGCGCGGTGAATTCCGATCGGGCGCCGGTAAAAAACAGGGCCATCGCGTCGATGTGCAAATCGTCGATGGTGTCTGTGGGGGCCAGACCGCGACCAAAAATGCGATCGTTGCGGCGATCGGCCACGGCCACCCGGTAGTGATTCGAATCTTCGATCGGAAAGAACCGTTCAACCAGCGCCGGAATCAGAGAGTCGGTGATGACGCTCCGGTCGAGCTCGATCACAACAAAATCCGTGCTCGCCATCCGGACGGACACCAGGACGTTGTCGCCGTTGGTCATCTGGCGTGCACGAGTGGCGATCGGCAGTACGAGTGCCGGGACCGAGTCGACGACGGGCGACACGGACAGGGCGAACATGGTTCCCACGCCCCGGGGTATCACCGACGCCGGCGCTGCCGTTGTCTGTGTGGTTGAGCGGGGAATCGATGAACGGATGTTGTGCAGGACGGCCGCAAAGTGCGCGGGCCATTCCACAGCCTCGCCCGTGCGTGCCTCGGGGTTCCATTTGGCCAGCGTGTGGCCTGCGGGCGCAGCGGTCGCGATGTACACCGAGCGCACGAGCCCGGGGAACATGGCCCGAGTTCGCCACGCGTCGTACTTTGCAGACACCGCGGCCCAGCGGTCACCGCCGAGCGCGTCGCCCTCGATCAGCAGGACGCTGGAGGCCACCGAGATCTCGCGGTCAAACTCCGCCGCAAACTCATTCGCGCGTTGTGCGAGCGTGCGTTGCATCTGCGCACGTTCAGCCTCACTGACCTGACCCAGCCAGCGGTACTGGAATGCGCCCAGCAACACGACGAGCAGGATCAGTGCCGCAGGCAGCAACAACCGAAGGGAGAGCCGAGTGGCCCGCATGCACGGCAGTTTACCACGTGCCATCAAAACGCATGTCTCTGTAAGTTGTTTAAATAGAGCCATTTACGTCCTTAACAATCTCTTTGCTCCCACTTAACCAAAACCAGCGGACCACTGGCGACGTCCCAACCAGGAGCTCGCGCGCAATCCGGATCGAGGTGTACCTCTCGGGCCAGAACCTGCTCAACCGCGCCAACTACGTGGGGTATTCAGGCGTGGTGACGTCGCCCTTTTTCTGGCAGCCAACCAACGTCATGAATCCACGCA
>CAYZLT010000061.1:7559-13878 GCA_964479175.1 uncultured Solibacteraceae bacterium
CGCACACTGAAGGCATGCCTCCCGATGCCGATTACGGAATTGGGAGGCGTGTGTGCACCATCCGAACCTGATCGAGCTTGATCTGCGCGGCCCCGTCGTACCGCCTGCACCTGCTGAGCCCCGCGCGACGACAAGCGGTGCCTGCCAGTCCTCCTGCCCTGAACTGATGCGTCGCACCCAACAGCTCGAACAACATCGCGTGGAGGACCTCGCGTCGGTGGTGGGCGCGCTTCACGAAGCCTTGGTGGCCCTCGGTGCGGAGATGGCCTCCTGGCAGGGCGATGTGCAGTCCTCAGCCGTACGGTTTGGCACCATCGTGTCTCAGCCGGACCCGGCGGTACTTCGTACGCAGGTATTGGATGAAGTCCGCGCCCTCAAACAGGTCGTGGTGGATCGCCGCCAGCGCTGGGATGTGACACAGCGGGCGTATGCCGAACGGGTGACCGCGCTTGAGGTGCAGTTGCGCACCACGCGCGAGGAGGCGGCGACGGACGGGCTGACCGGGTTGGCCAATCGTCGCGCGTTTGATCGCGAACTGGCGCATCGACTCCGGTCGTCACATCACCGGGTCGTCCTGGCCCTGTTCGATGTGGACGACTTTAAGAGTGTCAACGATACCAAGGGTCATCCAGAGGGAGACCGCCTCCTCTCCGCGATTGCAGGGATGCTGATGCAGTCGATGCGGCCTGGCGATCTCGTGGCACGTCTGGGCGGCGATGAATTTGCCGTGATCGTCGCCGGCCTGGCCCTGGGGCAGGCGGAGTGCCGGTTCGCGACTCTTGTAAGCGAGATCGGCGTGGCGCTGCACGGTGTGAGCTGCGGCCTATCCGAGTTCTCAGCCGGTGACAACGCGCAGAGTCTGTACGACCGCGCCGATGCCGCGTTGTACGAGGCAAAGCGGGACGGCAAACAGCGCGTGGCGTCCAAGTGCCAGCGGTACCTCAGGGATCGGTGAATGTAGTGTTACGCTCGCCGTATGGCTGGTTTTGACGACTTTCGCGCGCGCATCGTGGACGCTGAACAGACCGGAAACCCGGCCGTCTTCGAGGAGTTGTTGTCCCAGGACGCCGTGATTCTGGCGCCTGGATTCCCGCCGATTGATGGGCGCGAGGCGTGTCTCGAATTCATGCGTGAAGTGCTGCGAACCATGCACGCGATGTACGTGCGTGAGGTGACGTGCGACAGCGCCGAGGTCGTCGTGTCGGGCAACCTGGCGTTTGACCGTGGGCGATTTGCCCAGGTGGTGACGCCGCGTGATGGCGGACCGGCCGAACGTCAAGAGGGGCACTACCTCTGGATGTATCGCCGGGATGCCAATGAACGATGGTGGCTCGTCCGCATCATCGGCAGCGTGGAACCGGCCTCGTCTTACACACCCATCGGCGTGATCTCGAGTCCGTACAGCGAGGTGGACCAGATTCCGAGAGGGCCCGGCACCGAGCACGCGGCCGAAGGTGTGCTCGAGATCCGCGCAGCGCTCGAAGAGGGGCTGACCGACATCGAAGGGTTCTCGCACCTCTATGTCATCTGGGAATTTCACCGGTCCGAGGGCAGCGAGCTGGTCGGCGTCTCACCCCATGACGATCGGCCGCACGGCGTCTTCGCGTCGCGGTCGCCGTACCGGCCAAACCCGATCGGCCTGACGGTGGTGCGGTTGCTGCGTCGAGAGGGGCGCCGCTTGATCGTGTCGGGACTCGACATGCTGGACGGCACGCCCATCCTCGACGTCAAACCGTACTTATCGAATGTGCCCGCCGAAGAACTGCGCCGCGGTTGGTTCGACACCGAACGTGGTCGACGCGAGTCCGCTCCAGGGCAACGTGACCTCGACCAGTCCGCCACCTGACCGCGCGGCCGGCTCGCCGGCGTCGGGAACAGGCACACCCTTCTCACACTTCTCCGTCGTCGAGGCAAGGCCCACCGCGTCGGTGAACGCGCAGACGTAGCGCCGGTTGCGATCTGTGGCGAGACGCGTCTCGGTGATGCCGTGGCCCTGGCGCGGATACCGCACATAACTCACATCCTTGCCCAGATCCTTCAACGCCCGGTAGAACTCGTCGGCCTGTGTCGGCGGCACACGCGCGTCATTGGCGCCGTGCATGATCAGAATCTTTGACTTCACGTTCTTGATGTGGCGGATCGGCGAGAGTTTGTCGTAGATGGCCGGATTGTCCCACGGTGTACCGAAGAACCATCCGAGGTACGCCGGAATGTCGGTGGTGGAGTACATCGAATACAGGTTGGTGAGTCCGGCGCCCGGCGAGATCAGCTTGAAGCGGTCAGTCTGTGTAGACATCCAGAACGTCATGTACCCACCGTAGCTCCAGCCGTACGCCACCATTCGATTGGGATCCGCCCAGCCTTGCGCGATGACGTGATCGACGCCCGTCATGATGTCGTCGTAGTCGCCGACGCCCCAGTTGTTCTGGTTGGCGTTGACGTGTTTCTGGCCGTATCCCGTGCTGCCGCGGAAATTGACTTGCAGGACAAGGAATCCGTTCGAGGCCAGCACCTGGTTGAACGACGAAAACGACTCGAGATTTGCGCTGCTCGGACCGCCATGGGGATTCACGATGAGTGGATACCGCACGCCGGCCTTGTAGCCCACAGGGCGAGTGAGCACGCCCTCGATCGTGCCGCCTTCGGTGTTCCTCCAGCGGATGGTCTCCACGCCGCCGAGCTGCACACGTTCCGAATCCAGCCATGGATTCGAGGTCGTCAATTTCACCGGCGTGGCGTACGCGTCGCCCTGACGACGGGCGGCCCAGAGATCGGCGGACAACGTGCCGGTGTTGTGAGTGAAGACCCAGGTCGACCCATCCTGTGACAATTGCCACGCACCGTTGGTGCCCGCCATCGGTGCCCGCGTCGTCGTCAACTCGCCGGTCGCGACGTCGACGCCGAACAACGCGACCTTGGTGCCTTGACCCGTTGACCAGTACACGATTCGGCCGTCGGGCGCCCAGATCGGCGCGCCAAAGTCGAGGTCGAAGTCCTTGAGAAGAACTTTGGGCGTGCCGCCTTCGGCAGGGAAGAGATAGAGCTTGCTGTACCACTGCGTGTTGCCCGGCTGCTCGTGCGACACGATCGCGAGCGTCTTGCCATCGGGTGACCAGCGCGGTGATGAATCGGGTCCCCGGTTCTCGAAGAACTTGCGCGTCTTGCCGGTCAGGTCCGTCACCCAGACGTCCGACCACGCCCCATCATCAACCTTCGTTGTGGGACGCGTCACAAAGGCCACGGTCTTGCCGTCGGGTGACCACTGCGCGTCGCTCACGACAAATTCGCCTGTGGTCAACCGCGTCGATGTGCCGGACTCCACGTCAACCGACCACAAGTGGCTCCAGCGAAACGTCTCATCCACCACCTCCGCGTCATCTCTGTCGCGTTGACGACGACGGTCGGCGGCGGTGAGGGGTTCTTGTGCGGTGAGGAGCAGGAGCGCGCCGTTGGGGGAGATGGAGAAACTGCCGACGCCGCCGTCGTGTTTGGTGGCCTGCCAGGCTTCGCCACCATCGGTGTACATGACGTAGACCTGATTGCCGCCGGCGTCACTGGCTGCGGCAGCGCTTGCCGCGGGTGCTGGTGTGGCGACGGTGCGTGATGACAGGAATGCGATCCGCTTGCCGTCTGGGAACCACGTCGGTGCGGTGGTGTTCGCGGCGCCGAAGGTGAGTTGTCGTCGATCAGTCCCGTCAATCTTGACGCGCCAGATATGTGTCTTCGTCCTCAACTGCGCATCGTCCCAGTCGCGGACCGCCTGGGTGTAGAGCACCCATTGGCCGTCGGGAGAGATGGCCGGGCTGCCGACGTTCGTGAAGTTCTGAGTGTCCCGCACCGTCATCAGCCGGGCCTGGGGCTGGGTGGCGGCGAGTGGTCCGGAGGCGGCGAAGGACACGGCGAGCGCAACAACAACGGCGCGAGGGTAGCGGTTCATGAGGATTCTCCCGCGCGCATGATACCCCGTGCCCAGTTGGGTTAGTCTCTGGTTCATGAAAAGCAGACTTCTGGCGGGATTGGCGGCCGCTACGGCCTCGGCGGCCGTCTTGACGGCTCAGATCGAGCAGGTGCCCGTTCGGCCATTTGATCTCGTCATTCTGAACGCCCGGGTATTCGACGGCACGGGCAACCCATGGTTTCCTGCAGACATCGGCGTGCGGGACGGTCGGATCGCGGCCGTGGGAACGCTGACGAAGGCCCAATCAACGCGGGTCATCGATGCGACCGGCAAATACGTGTCGCCAGGGTTTATCGACATTCATTCCCACGCCGATGATGGCGCTCGTCCCACTGGAGGGTTCCGGGATCAAAATGCGCAGATTCGCGCAGCGCCAAATCTCGTGATGCAGGGCATCACCACGGTGGTGGTGAACCAGGACGGTCGGTCGCCCTGGCCGATCGCGACTCAGCGGGCGCTCATCGAGCAGAACCAGATTGGTCCCAACACCATGTTGCTGGTCGGGCATGGCGCGGTGCGGTCACAGGTGATGGGGCGCGACACGCGCCGGCCCGCAACGGCTGATGAAGTCGTGAAGATGCGCGCGCTGGTGAAGCAGGCGCTCACCGAGGGTGCGGTCGGCATGTCGGCCGGTCTTGAGTATGAGCCGGGCCGATGGAGTATGACGTCCGAGGTGGTGGAACTCGCGAAGGAATTGCCGGCGTTTGAGGGTGTGTATATCTCGCACGAGCGTAGTGAAGGGAGCGACCCCCTCTGGTATGTGCCCAGTCAGGACGGGCCCGGACCGCCGACGTTGCTCGATGCCGTGCGCGAGACGATCGAGATTGGCGAAAAGAGTGGCGCGCGCGTCGTGGCGTCGCACATCAAGGCCAAGGGTGCGAACTACTGGGGATCGAGTGCGGCCGCGATCAGTTTGATCGAACGCGCGCGGGATCGCGGTGTGGACGTGTGGGCGGATCAGTATCCGTATCCGACAAGTGGCACGGATGGGTCCACGGTACTTATTCCCGCGTGGGCGACCAGTGCGACCGGTGCGGCGCAGGCGTCTGGTGGACGGGCCGATGTGTTGCGACAGACGTTGATGGACGCGTCGAAATCGGCCACGGTGCGATCGGATATCGCGCATGAGATCGCGCGTCGTGGAGGCGCCGACAACGTCGTCGTCTACGAATACACCGACAAGTCGTTGTACGGCAAGACGCTCGCGGAAATTTCAAAGCTCTGGCGGGTGGATCCGGTGGAGGCCGCGATTCAGATTCAATTGGAGGGGCTGCCCACTCGTGCTGGCGGCGCACGGATGCGTGGTTTCTCGATGGATGAGAAGGATATAGAGGCGTTTGCGAAGCAGCCGTGGGTCGCGACGTCGACCGATGCCGGGATCGCGCTGCTGGATGGGCCGCCGTCAACACACGCGCGGTTTTACGGCAGCTTCCCGCGCAAGATCCGGCACTATGCGATTGACCGCGGAGCGATCACGATTGAGTCGGCGATCCGGTCGTCCACGTCGTTGCCGGCGCTCATCATGGGGTTGAAGGATCGCGGCATCATCCGCGAGGGCATGGCCGCCGACCTGGTGATCTTTGATCTCTCGACCATTCGCGACAAGGCAACGTTTTTTGAACCCCATCAATATTCAGAAGGGGTCGAGTACGTCTTCGTCAACGGTGTGGCGGTTGTGGAGGCATCCAAGCCGACGTGGGCGCTGCCGGGCAAGGTGATCACGCGCTGATGGCGATCACGCTCAAGCCGGAGACCGCACAGGCCATGCGCGAGTCGATCAAGCGTTATGTCGCCGAACATCTCGATCAGGACATCGGTCCGACGATTTACAACAAGGCCATCTTTGACTCGCAGAAGTACTTCGAGACACGCGTCGTGGATCTTGAGGGCTCCTGTCACGAGCCAGAGTTTCAGTACTGGCGCCCTCGGAAATGAGGAGATAAGGAAATGGGGAGAAGGGGAACTGACATGAGACTCAGATCCTTCACCAAGGAGTTCCCGGCCCGGGTGTTTTACGGCGTTGGAGGACCGCTGCTGTTTAGTGCGCGGTTTGAGGTGCAGGGGGTCGCGGTCAAGCGCTGAGCCCTCAGCCCAAATAGTCCCACCACATAGGGCGCACTGTCGTTCCCCGCCCCGCCTGTTGCGAGCGTCGCTTGCGTCCCAGCCGACGGCGTTTCTGACGGACTTGGCGGTGAAGGCGCACGTGTCAGCCTCGACCCAGAACCAGGCGTTGAGCGGCCTGTTTCCGGGTATGACATCCGGACCGTTCAGGAACTTCTCGGACATTCGGACGTGTCGACGACGATGATCTATACGCATGTGCTCAATCGAGGCGGGCTTGGTGTGAAGAGTCCGATGGAT
>CAYZLT010000062.1:0-6764 GCA_964479175.1 uncultured Solibacteraceae bacterium
TGTCGTTTCTGACGGGGACGAACCCGGGCGACCTGATTTCCAGCATGGACCAGCCGCCCCCCTCGTCCAGCGCGGACGCCGCCCCTCCGGCCGACGATGAGATGAGCCGGTTCATGCGGGTGCTGCTCGCCGACACCGAAGACACCTGGACGCAGATCTTCCGCGACCAGGGACAACGGTACGCGCAGCCAAAGTTGGTAATGTTCCGCGACGCGACTGAGTCAGCCTGCGGTGTCGGTCAGTCGGCGATGGGGCCCTTCTACTGCCCCACCGATCGTAGTGTGTACCTGGATCTCTCCTTTTTCGCCGAACTCGACACACGGTTCGGCGCCCCCGGCGACTTTGCGCAGGCGTATGTTGTGGCGCATGAGGTGGGCCACCACATTCAGAACCTGACGGGTTCCCTGGAACAACGAGGTTCAAGCGGCAATGCTGGTTCGGTGCGGGTCGAACTGCAGGCCGACTGTTACGCAGGCGTCTGGGGCCACTTTGCGTCCAAGCGCGGCGTGGTCGAAGAAGTGGATGTGCAGGAAGGGCTCGACGCGGCCGCCGCGATTGGCGACGACCGCCTCCAGCGCCAGTCGGGCGGACGCGTCTCGCCAGAGTCGTTCACGCACGGATCATCCGCGCAGCGGGTCGAGTGGTTTCGACGCGGACTCTCGACGGGCCGTGTCGACGCGTGCGATACTTTTGCGCGGTAACGCAACCAAACAAAACCCTACGGCATCATGAGCGCCGGGTCGGCGTTGAACGTCAGTGACGACGCCGCGCCAAGTTCGAAGCGGCGCAGTCCGGCTGCCGCGATCATGGCGGCGTTGTCGGTGGAGAGTGACAGCGGTGGCACAAACACCGGCAGGCCCTCGGCCTGGCCACGCGTGAGCGCGTCGGCGCGCAGACGACTGTTGGCCGAGACGCCACCGGAAATCCCGACACTGCGCGCGCCCAGCGCGGCGGCCGCGGCAAAGGTCCGGTCCACGAGCGTCTCGACCACCACACGCTGAAAACTCGCGCAGAAGTCGTTGGTCTCCTGCTCCGACAGGGGCCCGTCGGCCTGGCGCGTCTGCAGCAGCCGCACGGCGGCACTCTTGAGGCCCGAGAAGCTGAACTCGGTCATGCCCTCCAGATGGGGCTTGGATCGCGACGGTCCCGTAAATCGCGGACGCGGCAACGCGACCGCTTGGTCGTTGCCGAGTTTTGCGCGGCGATCAACAACCGGCCCGCCCGGATATCCGAGGCCGAGCAAGCGCGCGACCTTGTCAAACGCCTCACCCGCCGCATCGTCTCGCGTGCGACCCACAAGCCGATACACACCAGGCGCTGGGACCTCATACAGGCTCGTGTGGCCGCCCGAGACCACCAACACCACGGCCGGCAGTGGAATGGGCCCGTGCTCGAGCCAGATCGATTCGATATGCCCGGCGAGGTGATGCACGGGCACGATGGGTTTGCCGAGCGAGAGTGCGGCGGCCTTGGCGTACGACACGCCCACAAGCAACGCGCCGACCAGACCCGGGCCCTGTGTCACCGCCAACCCGTCAATGTCGGCCCACGTGCAGTGCGCAGTCTCCAATGCACGATCCACCACGCCACAGATGTCGCGCAGGTGTTGGCGCGAGGCCAGTTCCGGCACGACCCCACCCCACTCCCGATGGATATCGGTCTGCGACGCGATGATGTTCGACTGCACCACCCATGGCTTCGCCGCGTCGTCAGTAGTGACGACCACCGCAGCCGCCGTCTCATCACACGACGTTTCGATGCCGAGAATCTTCATGCGAAGAGCTCTCGCAGGCTGCTGTCGTACGGCGCCCTGGCGATCCCTTTTTCGGTGATGATGCCCGCAATGAGGTGGTGGGGTGTCACGTCGAACGCGGGATTCCAGACCGTGGCCCCCTCGGGCGTCAACTGCATCGCGCCGAGATGCGTCATCTCCTTCGCGTTGCGCTCCTCTATCGGAATGCCGCTGCCATCGGGCGTGTTCAGATCGATCGTCGACAAGGGCGCGGCCACGTAGAACGGCACGCCGTGCGCGTGCGCCATCATCGCGACGGTGTAGGTGCCAATCTTGTTGGCCACATCGCCGTTGGCGGCGATGCGGTCTGCGCCGACCACGATGAAGTCGAGGCCGCCCTGGCGCATGAGCGGTCCGGCCATGCTCTCAGTAATGACGGTGGTCGGAATGCCATCCTTGACCAGCTCCCACGCGGTGAGCCTGGCTCCCTGCAGGAACGGACGTGTTTCGTCGGCAAATACCTGCGCGACCTTGCCCTGTGCTGCGGCTGCGCGGATCACACCAAGTGCGGTGCCGTAGCCTGCCGTGGCCAGTGCGCCGGCATTGCAGTGCGTCAGAATGCGCGCACCATTGGGCACAACCTCCGCGCCGAACCGCCCCATCGCCATACACGACGCCACGTCCTCGTCATGAATGGCATCCGCTTCACGGCGCAGTCGCACGCGCAACTCGTCACACGACGCTCCGGCCAGCGCCCCGGCCCCAAACGATCGCTTCATGCGGTCGATGGCCCAGAACAGATTGACGGCGGTCGGTCGGGTGCCGGCCATCAGGTCACACACCTGATTAAACTCGACGGCGAACTGCCGGGTCCCAGTCGACTTGCTGCGGTGCATGCCCAGGGCGATGCCCATGGCCGCCGACACGCCAATCGCGGGCGCCCCTCGAATCACCATTGTGGTGATCGCCCTGGCGACGTCTTTGGCAGTCTTGCAGTGGACGTAGACCTCCTGACCTGGCAGCTTCCGCTGGTCGATCATGACAATCACATCGTTGTCCCAGGCGACGGTTGGCAACATCGACAGACCTTACAGGCTTCGCTGGTCGAAGGGCATCGGGAACAGCGTGGACAGTTGGTGCGTGGCCGTGACGTCGGTGAGATTCGCCATGATCACCGGAATGTCGCCGCAATATTCCCAGAGCAGCTGGCGGCACGGGCCACACGGCGGCGTGGGGGCCAGGGTGTCGGCGGCCACAACGATGCGGGTGAAGGTGCGGTGCCCATCCGAGAGGGCCTTGAGCAACGCGACGCGTTCCGCGCAGGTCGTCAGCCCGTACGAGGCGTTTTCGATGTTGCAGCCGGTGATGACGACCCCGTCGGCCGTCTCGAGGGCCGCCCCCACCAGAAAGTGGGAATACGGTGCGATGGCGCGCAGTCGGGCCTCTCGCGCCGCGATCACCAGGGTCGCGGTGGTATCAGAGCCGGCCAATGATTCCCTCCAGCAGCGCGATGAACCCACCGCGTACGCGGCGAGCCGTTTCCATCACCTCGTCGTGCACCAGCGGCTGCGGCAGGACGCCCGCCGCGGCGTTGGTGATACACGAAATGCCCAGGACTTCCATCCCCATGTGCCTGGCGACGATCGCCTCCGGTGCCGTCGACATGCCGACGGCATCCGCGCCGAGCGTCCGGAAGGCCCGAATCTCGGCCGGTGTTTCGTAACTCGGTCCGTGGACCGCGATATACACGCCGTGTTCCAGTGCCAGTCCCATCACACCGGCGGCCTCATCGGCAATCGACCGGAGCCGCGACGAGTACACCTCCGACATGTCGGGAAACCGGGCGCCGAACCGGTCGTCGTTGGCGCCGACCAGCGGATTGGTGCCCATCATGTTGATGTGGTCATCGATGACCATGAGGGCTCCGGTCGAGAACCGGCGATTGATCCCACCAGCGGCATTGGTGACGATGAGAGACTTCACGCCGAGCTGTCCGAGCACACGCGCTGCAAATGTCACGACCGACATCGGGTGCCCCTCGTAGAAATGTGCGCGCCCGGCCAGCGCCAGTACCGGCCGTCCACCGACGGCGCCTGCGACGAGTGTGCCGGCGTGCCCCACCACCGTCGCCGCGGGCCAATGCGGAATGGCGTCGTACGGCACCGTGACGGGATCGGTCAGGCTGTCGGCAAAGTCCCCCAGACCTGATCCAAGGATGACCGCCACGTCCGGCACGACAGACATCCGGCCCCGCAGGAACGCCGCGGCCTCCGCACTCTTTTCAAAGATCGTCATGCGGACATCCTCACATCAACATCGACGCAATGGCCGCATTGATCATCGTGGCCAGGAATCCGCCCAGCAGGGCGCGCCCGCCCAACCGTGCGATGTCGCCCCGGCGCGTGGGCGCCATCGCCCCGATGCCGCCAAGCAGAATGCCGATCGACGCAAAGTTCGCAAACCCGGTCAACGCGTAGGTTGCGAGGGTGTACCCTTCCGCGCTCAGCACGCCCTGATACTGCGTGGTGAGTTTGACGTAGGCGACAAACTCGTTGGCCACCAGTTTTGTGCCGAGCAGGTCGGCGATGTAGGGCACGTCGGCCATCGGCACGCCCATCAAAATGGCCGCCGGCGCAAAGACCTTCGCAAACACGGCCGAGAGTGTGAGCCCGGACCACATCGCGGACAACGCATAGTCGAACATCGCAATGAACGCGAGGAAGGCGATGAGCATCGCCGCCACGTTGATCGCGAGCATGGTGCCGTCGGAGGCCCCGGCGGCGGCCGCGTCCACGACGTTCACGTGTGTCTTCTCCACCTCGGTGCGGACCGTACCGAGTGTCTCGGGTACTTCGGTTTCGGGCAGCAGGATCTTGGCGAGGTACAACCCGCACGGCGCCGCCATCACGCTCGTGGTCAGAATCGCGACAGGGTCTGCGCCGAGCGAGATGTAGACCGCCATGACACCGCCCGAGATGGTCGCCATGCCACCGATCATCATGGCCAGCAACTCCGACTGCGTCATCTTCGGGACGTAGGGTTTGACGATGATGGGGGCCTCGGTCTGGCCCATGAAGACATTGGCGGTGGCTGAGAGCGTCTCGGCACCGCTCGTGCGCATCAGATACATCATCGCCTTCGCCATCAGGCGCACGATGAACTGGAGGACCCCGAAGTAGTAGAGCACGGTGAAAAACGACGAGACAAAAATGATCGTGGGCAACGCCACAAAGGCAAAGACGAAGCCTCCGGGAAATATCTTCTCCATGGCGACGGGATCGGCGAGTCCGCCGAAGACAAACTGTGAGCCGGCGTTGGTGAACTCGAGAAAGCGTTTGACGACACCCGAGACCCACGCAAACAGTTCGTAGCCGGGGCGCCAGCCGCCAATTTCAAATTTGAGAATGAACAACGCGAAGGTCCACTGCAGGACCAGGCCCCACCCGACCGTCCGCCAGTTCACCGCGCGCAGGTTGGTGGAACACGCAGCGATGACCAACAGGAACACGCCGATGCCGAGTGCGCCGCGGACGGTGGTGGACAACATGTGGGCCAGGAGCACGACTGCGGTCCCGAGCACCACGGCCGCCGCGGCAACCATCAGACGAAGTCGCCGGTCGGAAGCGTCCGGGAGAGCGGGGGTGCTGACTGTCGTCATCGGGAGGTCTCCTGCGCGTGAATCGCATCAATCGCGTGAATGGTTTCGAGAATGAGTGGTGCCGGAGTCGGGGCCACGTCAGCGACCTCCACTGCAGCGGTCAGCCGTGCACGCGCGGTTTCGAGCCGGTCCGTGTCGCGATAGATGACACGCAGGACGGGGTCGCCTTCGCGCACCGCCGTGCCCTCGGGGGCCAGGACATCGATCCCCACGCCGTGGTCGATGACCGCCTCGACGTGATCACGACCCGCACCCAGGACCACCGCGGCATGCCCGACCATGCCGGCATGGATTCTCGAGACAAACCCGCTGCGTGGCGCGCGGATGAGGATTTCGCGGTCGGCCATCGGCATCAACGAGGGATCGTCGATGACACGCGCGTCGCCGCCCTGCGCGGTGATGATGGCGGCAAACTTTTCAAGTCCGCGCCCGCTCGTGAGTGCGGCACGCACCTGCGATTCCGCCTCGTCCGCCGAGGCGACACCAGACATCACGAGCATGCGCGCCGCCAGATGGACAGACAACGCCTCCACGTCGGCCGGCCCTTCGCCCTTGAGCGTCGCGATGGCCTCGAGGACCTCGTTGGAGTTGCCCACCCGCAACCCCAGGGGCGTGTCCATGCGGGTGAGGAACGCTTCGGTCCGCACGCCGCTGCGCGCGGCGATGCCCACAAGCCATCGCGCCAGCTCGCGCGCGTCGTTGATGTCCGTCATGAATCCGCCGGAGCCCACCTTGACGTCCATCACGAGCGCCCCGATCCCTTCGGTCACCTTCTTCGACAGGATCGACGAGGCGATCAGGGGTTTGCTCTCGACCGTCGATGTCGCGTCCCGCAGGGCGTACAGCTTGCGATCGGCCGGCGCCACATCGGCCGTCTGGCGGATCAGCACGCAGCCGGTCTGGACCAGCGCCGTGCGCATCGCGGCAAGTGTGAGATCGGTCCGAAATCCGGGGATGGCGGCCAGTTTGTCGAGCGTTCCCCCCGTGTGGCCCAGGCCGCGTCCGGACATCATGGGCACAATCGCGCCGCACGCGGCCGCCAGCGGTGCCAGCACCAGCGACGTCTTGTCGCCGACGCCGCCCGTGGAATGTTTGTCCACGGCGACCGTGCCACGCGCCGCCGTCAGCTCGGACCAGTCGAGCGCCAGGCCGGAATGGACCATCGCCTGGGTCAAATCGGTGGCTTCGTCGAGGGTCATGCCCTTGAGAAAGATGGCCATCAGGAGCGCCGACACCTGGTAGTCGGGCCAGGTCCCGTCAGTGACGCCGGTCACAAAGGCGTCGATGGCCTCGCGCGTCAACACCTGGCCGTCCCGTTTTGTGCGGATGATGTCGAGCGCACGCATGTCGCGCCAAGTATATTGGAGTCCGTGA
>CAYZLT010000062.1:6774-13637 GCA_964479175.1 uncultured Solibacteraceae bacterium
CGTGACCGAGACAGCCCGCGTCCTGCTCACCGCCGTGATCCTGTCGGCCGCCGCGCTGACTGGATTGACGTGGCGACTCACCCGCACGGCCGCTGGGGCGCCCGACCGCCTGGTCGCGCAGCTCCATCTGTCGCAATGGGCCGCACTGATCCTCGCCGTGCAGGGCGCGATCAGCATGGGGCTGGCCATCAGCAGTGAGGGGGCTCCCGGTGCCTCGCTGGAAATGGCGATCGGCCTCGTGCCCGTCATCGCGGCCATCCTTGTGCTGCGATGTGAACCCGTGCAGGCACTGCAACTTGCCTCCTTTGCGTTCGGCCTTCACGCTGCGATGGCGTTCGCCCATCGTCCGGGCTGGCTGGCCCCCGACCTGGCGCCCGCGTGGCTGTGGCTGGGCCAGATGACATACGACTTTTACATCGCGACCCTATGCTCGGTCAGCAGTCGGAAGTAAGCAGAAGGATTCACCAATGTTCAGCAGATTCGTGGCGGCCGTGGCTCTCATCCTTGTCTCGGCTCCGCTGGCGGCACAGCCGACGCCGCCGCGCCTGGTGGTCATCCTCGTCGTCGATCAAATGCGTACCGACTACATCCAGATGTACGGCCACCACTGGACCAAGGGGCTCCGTCGGCTGCTGGACACGGGCGCGTCATTTCCGCTTGCGGAGTATGCCTATGCGGTGACGGTCACCTGTGCGGGACACGCGACGATCAGTACGGGCACCGAGCCGGCCACCCACGGGATGATTGGCAACGGGTGGCACGACCGTGAGCTTCGGAAAAACGTGACCTGCACCGAAGACGCGACGGCCGCCTCCGTCCCGTTTGGCGGTCGCACGGGCGTGGAAACACACGGGACGAAATATCTGCGCACCACCACCCTGTCGGACGAAATGCGCCTCCAGTCCACGCGCCCGCCGACCGTCGTCGGGTTGTCGCTCAAGGCACGCTCGGCAATTACACTCGCGGGCCACGCCAGCCCGACCACCTACGCCGTCTGGGAGGAAGACGACGGTACGTGGGCCACGTCCACAGCCTACA
Source organism: uncultured Solibacteraceae bacterium (assembly GCA_964479175.1). Taxonomy (GTDB): domain Bacteria; phylum Acidobacteriota; class Vicinamibacteria; order Vicinamibacterales; family SCN-69-37; genus SYFT01. The sequence goes on from CAYZLT010000062.1 coordinate 7,813, forward strand.
CACGTACGGCATCGCCGGTCATTGACGCGTGGGCCAACGCCAATTCCGTGCGCGCGGCGTACGGCCAGACGTGGGAGCGCCTGCTTCCTCCTTCTGCGTACTTGTTTGACGATGCGCAGCCGGGGGAACCGGCCAATCACCTTTTCCCCCATCGGCTGGTCAGCAAGACCAGTCAGCCGGACAACGAGTTTGTGAATTTGTGGGAGCGCTCACCGCTGAGTGATGCCGCACTGTCGAGTCTCGCGCAGAACATGGTTCGCGAGCTGAAGATGGGCCAGTCGCCCACCGGTACGGACTACCTCGGCGTGAGTTTTTCCGCGCTCGACCTGGTGGGCCACGCGTTTGGTCCGCGCAGCCACGAGGTGCAGGACACCCTCGCGCGGCTCGACGTCAGCATCGGCGCGCTGCTCGACACCCTGGACGCCGTCGTCGGCCGCGACCACTACGTGGTGGCGCTCTCGGCCGATCACGGTGTGGCGCCGATGCCGGAGCAGGCCGCGCAGGCGCTGCCCAGCGCGGGCCGATTCGCGTCCACGTTGGTGCGCAATGCGATTGAAGACACGCTCACGCCCATGCTGGGCGGGGGCCCGCATGTGACGACGATCTCAGGCGCAAACGTCTATCTGACGCCGGGCACACTGGAGACGGTGATGCGGACGCCGGGCGCGCGTGACGCGGTCACGGCGGCCATCAGGAACATTCCCGGACCGGGACTGGTGTACTGGGCGGACCAACTCACCTCCACGGTGGCCACCACCGATACGCTCCTGCAGGCGGCGCGCCACAGTTATTCGGCCGGACGCAGTGGGGACCTGTTGGTCATGTCAGAGCCGTACTGGATCGCCCAGGCGACCGGCACCACCCACGGCGCACCGTACGGCTACGACCGGCGCGTACCGGTCCTGTTTGCCGGCGCCGGCATCACGCCAGGTCGACACATGACCCCGGCATCACCGACGGACATCGCGCCCACGCTGGCGCAGATCCTGGGGATCACACTTGCCTACACGGACGGCAAGGTCCTTCAGCCGATTGTGAAGTAGGCGGCAGCCCAGTCCGGGGTATCCTCCCTGTCGTAGGCCAGCACCGAAGGAGGACCCGTGAGACGCGTCTATTTTCTACTTGCCGGAGCACTGGTGTGCGCCGCGATTGTTGTGGTCCAACTGACCGCGCGGGTTCTACCCAATCACGGCCTGCCCGATCAGGACCAGCCCGACCACGGTGCACGCCTGCTGCGAGCGACCGAGTTTTCCACCAACGCCCGAGAGTCTGATGCGGCGGCGCTGGCCACCCTGCGCGGATGGGATCAGTACGTGACGGCGATGGAGCGCGACGGCAGTCTCGCCCGCATCGACATCACGAACGACGCCCGGGTCGCCGGGCGAACGCACGAGCGACTGGCCCAGCGCCATCGTGGGGTGCGCGTGTTCGGCGGTGAACTCACCCGCCAGCGCAACGGGTTCGGTCAGACGATGTCGTTGTTCGGCACGGTCTACGACCAGCTGGCGGTCGACCCCGCGCCCGCGGTGAGCCGCACCCAGGCGCGCGAGGCCCTGTCGGCCACCGACGGCGGCGCGCTGATGGACCTTGGCCCGGGTGAAGAACTTGATGTGGAACTGGTCGTGCTCCCGACCGCGGGTGCCACCGGCACGCTGACCTGGATGGGACGCACCATGTCGCCGTCCGACGGCCTGATCTACCGGGTCTTTGTTGACGCGCGCACGGGCGTGGAGATCCATCGTTACATGGATACCTGGACGCAGTTGCCGGGTGCCGCGCGCATCGGCCTGGGCGTGGGTGTGTTTGGCGACCAGAAAAAAGTTTCTACGCGTGCGGAGACGGGACGTTTCACGACGGTGGATCTGTATCGGCCGGGCTCCAATCGCACCTACGACATGCTGGGCGATCCGGCGCGGACCTCACGGATCTTCAACGGTCAGCAACCCGTCTCCGACACGACTGACCTTGGCGCCGACACGGACAACACCTGGGACAACAACGGCGCCGTCGTAGACGCGCACGTCTATGCCGGGTTCACCTACGACTACTTCTTCCGGAAGTTCGGACGCCAGGGCCTGAGCGGCACCAACGTCACCATTCGCAGCATCGTGAATCCCGCGCGGCCGGAGTTGCAATCCACGATCGGCGGCCAGTACCCACTCTTCTTCAACAATGCGGCCTACTACGGATCCGGCTACATTGCGTACGGCGTGGGCACCATCAACGCCAACGGCACGACGACGAGTCGGAACTTCGCCACGGCGCTCGACATCGTCGCGCACGAACTGACGCACGGGGTGACCGGCTATTCCTCCCGGCTGATCTACCAGAACGAGTCAGGCGCGCTCAACGAAGCGTTCTCCGACATCATGGGCATCTGCGTCGAGTTCGCGAATCAGCAACTGGGCACCGGACCGCGCCTGGCGGAGTGGAATGCCGGCGAGGACGTCTCGCCCTCGGGGACGCCGTTTCGCAACTTCGTGACACCGACGTCGCGCAATCACCCCGACCATTACACGGTGCGCTACACCGGGACCGGCGACAACGGCGGCGTGCACATCAACTCGTCCATCGCCAATCACGCGTTTTATCTCGCCGTGATGGGCGGCACCAACCGTGTCTCCGGCCTGCCGGCCACAGGCGTCGGTTTTGCGAACCTCGAACAGATGGAACACGTCTTTTATCGCGCCTTCACGCAGATGTTGACGCCCTCGTCGAACTTCGTCGACGCCAGGGTCGCCACCATTCAGGCGGCACGTGATCTCTATGGGGCCAACAGCGCGCCTGAGCGCGCGATCACCCAGGCCTGGACCGCCGTGGGGGTGCAATGATGCGTCGCACCACGATTGCCTCACTGCTCACCTGTGCGCTCGCCCTTGGCGTCTGGCCCTCGACCGCACATGCGCAGTCGGAACCGCCGCGCACCATGCTCCTGGTCAACGGCTACGCCCGTGTCGTCGCGCCGGAGTTTACCGACCGCGTCGATCCGCTGATCACGTTCGAACGCGCGGCCATTGATGTCACCTATACGCCCTCGACGGCGATCGGGGGCGGGCTGGGTCTCGCCCGACGCCTCTCGACCCGGTTCGGCGTGCTGGCCGACGTGTCCTTCGGATCGGCCAAGGCCTCGGCCGCCGCGCGGGGCACGCTGCCGCATCCGCTGTACTTCAATCAGTCCAGGGATGTGGAGGGCGCCGGTGACGTGACGGGATCACAGGTCATCGTTGACCTGATCGCTACGGGCTTCTGGCAGAAGGGCACACGCTGGACCATCCTGGCCGGCGTCGGGCCGTCATTGGTTCGCGTGTCGCAGAAGGTGGTGACCGGCGTGCTCGTGACCGACACGTTCCCCTACGACACCGTGCTGGTCCGCGGACTGCAAACCGAAACGGCCTCGGGCACCGGCATCGGCGTCACCGGAATGCTGGATGTGACACGGTCGTTGGGCACGCGCGCCGGGCTCGCGGTGTTTGCGCGCTACACCGTGGCCAACGTCGGCACCGGGGACCAGGACACGGCCGTGGACATCAACGCGGGGGGCCTGCGCGTCGGCCTCGGCCTACGATTTCGCTGGTAGAAAAAATCCCCAGCTTTCCAGGCCGGGCGCGACCTGCTTGTGTGCAAGCGTGGTGTACCCGAAGTGTTCGTAGAACGTCACGTTCCTCGCGACTTCCGTCGTCAGGGACACGCCAGACGATCCGGGATCGGCCGAGGCCATGGCCTCCACCGCCATGAGCAGCGGCCGCGCCATCCCCTGCCCCGCCCACTGACGCCGCACGCCGAGCATGTTGAGGTGGTGATGCGGCGTCGGCTCGAGCACCGGCCAGGTGGCGGCGTAGTGCGTGTAACGATCAAACGCCGCCTCACCCAGCTCGGCCCAGACCCCGTCCACCCATGTCGCCAGATCCGCCGGAGGCTCGGGCTCGACGGGCAAGGTGAGGACCGCCGCACCGACCAGTCGACCGGAGTCGTCACACGCGCCGAGCATCGCGCCGCCGCGGCGCTGGCGACGTGTCACAAACACCTCGACGAGGCTACGGGTCCGCGCGGCGACGTCGCCATCGGAGCCCAGGACAAACCGCATCAGGGGATAGACAGCAAAGGCATCCGCCATGACATCAATGACGTCGGGCAAATCCTCAACTGAGAGCAGACGAACGATCGTGGCCATGGCGGTATCATCGCGCATGGCCACCACGCCATTCACGCGCAAAGTGCTCCACGTGTTGCGCCGGATTCCTCCAGGGCGCGTCGCCACGTACGGGGACGTGGCGCTGCTGGCGGGCCGGCCAGGCGCCGCCCGGGCCGTGGGCCAGATCATGCGGCGCGCAGATGAGCCGGGCTTGCCGTATCACCGGGTCGTCGCCGCCGGGGGGCGGCTCGGCGGATTTGGCCGATCGCCTCAGCTCAAGGCCCAGTTACTCACGGCTGAGGGTCACTCCGTGCGACGCGGGCGAGTCGTGGGTTTCATCAAAACGCGCTGGACCCCGTGAACTCCCGGGTCTGCAGGGCCGTCTTGTCACCTGAAAGCAACGTGACCACCTCATGCCCCCGTCTAACCCTGTGAACGTGTACGCTTCGCCCCATACCGACATGGCCCTGGCCGATCGGTGCCGGAATGGCGATCCGACCGCGTTTGAAGAGTTGTACCGCGCGCACTCGCCCCGGCTGTTTGGCTTGGCGAGTCGGATGGTCGGTCGCACGGATGCTGAAGACCTGCTTCAGGAGATTTTCCTGACGGCCCACCGCAAGTTGGGGTTGTACAAAGGGGAATCCTCGCTGGGGACCTGGCTGTTTCGTATGGCCACGAATTTGTGCCTGGACTTTTTGCGGAGCCGGGCCAACCGCTCGGCGCAGGTCACCGACTCCTACGATGCCGAGGATGCGACGCTGCCGAGCGGTGGCCGTGGCCCCATCCTTGGCGTGGTCGACCGGCTCGATCTGGAACGTGCGGTGGCCGAGTTGCCAGACGGCTGCCGCGAGGTTTTCGTTTTGTACGATGTGGAAGGGTTTGAACACCGTGAGGTCGGTGCCATGCTGGGAATTTCGGACGGCACATCCAAGTCGCAACTGCACAAGGCGCGTCGCCGTCTGCGTGAATCCCTGCGTGGAGGCCGACGATGACGTGTCGTGAGGCGTCAGCCGCCCTGAGTGACTATCTGGATCGTGCGCTCGACGCGGAGACGCGCGCGCGCGTCGCGACCCATCTGGATCGGTGCGAGGCGTGTCGCGCGCTCCTGACGGATCTGGATTCCATCCGCCGCAACGCGCGGACGCTGGGGGCCATCACACCACCGGCGCATCTCTGGCTCGAAATCGCGGGACGGATCCGGCTGGAAGGCCCCGTCGTGGTGGCTCCCCCTGTGACCGCAGCGCGGCGACCCATTCTCTCGCGGTCCGAAACCTGGCAGTGGCTGGGTCTGGCCGCAGCGCTCTTGATTGTCACGGCCGGCGTTTATGTCGTCGCGCGACCCGATCAGCCCGCGTCACCTTCGGTCGTCGCCAGTGCGGACGGCAACGCTGCGCAGACGCCCACCGTCGAAACGGTAGAAGACACGTTGCGGCGCGCGGAGGCGGAATACGAAAAGGCCATCGCGCAGCTCGAGCAGATTCTCAAGAGTGGTGACCCGGCGATTTCGGCCAGTGCCATCGCCACGCTGCAACGGAGCTTCACGACGATCGACTCGGCCATCACGGAGAGTCGCGCGGCGTTGACCGGCAATCCCGAGAGTCAGCCGGCACGCTCGAGCCTGTTTGACGCCCTCGGGTCGAAGGTGACGTTGCTGCAGCGCACGGTCGTACTCATGAATGAGATGCGACAGGGG
>CAYZLT010000063.1:0-13557 GCA_964479175.1 uncultured Solibacteraceae bacterium
ATGCAGAATCTCGGCGTCGACCTGGACAGCCGGGGACAGTGTGGTGCGGTCGAGCGCCGCGAGTCGGGTGGCGAAGACGGCCAGCGCCGTGGCCTCAGTCTGGAATCGTGTTTCCGAGACATCCTCCATGCGCCGCGCATACCGCGCCGGGACGCCCTCGGGAAGTGGGAGGGTGAAGCCCCGTCCCCGGAACGACGAGACCTCCTGAAGGAGTCGCGTGAAGTCGTCCTGGGACGCAGCGGGCTGCGCCACGCACAGCGCGATCGTCGCGACCAACGCGACCAGGGAGGCCACGGCATGCCGGTTTGTCATGCCGTGATTCTACCTACGGTCTGATGGTGGATGTGGTGCAGACCGTGCCCGTGCCGTACGTCTGGGGGCAGTAGGACAGGGTCGGCGCGGGGTCGAAGCGGTTGACCTGCAACTCCGTTCGCCCACGACCGTTGTTGAGCACACCCACCGTGCCCAACTGGGCCCCTGCACTCACCGTCTGCCCGATGGATACCCGCACGTTGCTGACGTGGTCGTAGATGACCGACCAGACCGACGTCTCGGAGGGGACCAGTGTGATCGCGCGGTCAACCCCGTGTTGCGACGTCGTGATATTCACAACTCGGAATGAAGGCCACCGAGAGAACAGGGGGTGTCTCATCCTTCGCGGACACGCCCGGAGTGGATGGCGAGGTGGGGGAGCCACCAATGATGGATCTGATGGCACGACTATAAGAACAGCCGCACTCGAAAGTCCTTCACAGATCCTCAGGAGTTCTAAGAAGATATAAGCGGTGTTTGAATTCCACGATTTCAGGCTCGATCCTTCCAAGCGGCTGCTGTTTCGGTCGGCCGAGCCGGTGGCGATTGCCCCGAAGGCCTTCGAACTCCTGCTGTATCTCATCGAGCACCGCGATCGGGTGGTGACCAAGAGCGAATTGCTGACGGCCGTCTGGCCCGGCACGTTTGTTGAAGAGGCCAACCTCGCGCAGAACGTCTCGGTGATCCGGCGGGCGCTCGGCGAAGCGCCGCGTGACCATCGGTCGATCCTGACCCTGCCAGGGCGCGGGTACCGGTTTGCCGCCGAGGTGAGGGAGGTGGCCACGTCCCGTGCGGAGCCGACACGCGCGTATACGCTCTTCCTCAAAGGGCGCCACTTCCTCAACAAGCGCCTGACCGAGACCTTGCGTGACGCGATCTCGCTCTTTCTGCAGTCCACCGACGAAGACCCCACCTATGCGCCGGCGTGGGTCGGACTGGCGGACGCCTATGCGTTGTTGAGCTTGTATGGCGCGTCCATGCCGGGCGAGGTGTTTCCCAAGTCGAAGGCCGCCGCCATGACGGCGCTGCGCCTGGATCCCGGGTTGGCCGAGGCCCACACCTCACTGGGGGTCGTTGAGCTGTTTTACGAGTGGAACTGGCCGGAGGCCGAACGGGCTTTCCACCGCGCCCTCGAGCGCAATCCCGACTATGGCGACGCGCACCAGCGGTATGGCCTCTACCTGACGGCTATGGGACGGTTCGACGAAGCCCAGGCGGCCCTCGACCGGGCGCAGACGTTGGATCCGCTGTCGCGCATTCACGCGACGATTGCCGGGTACCCGGCCTACTACTCGCGTAATTTCGATGGGGCGGTCCGCCAGTTCCGGCATGTGCTGCAACTCGACCCCGGATTTTCGATGGCGCACTTTCGGCTGGGACTGACCCTCGCGCAACTGGGCCGCTTCGATGCCGCACTGGCGTCGCTCCACACCTCCAAGGGGCTGTCGAACGACCGCGACGTGGTCGCGGCGCTGGGACTCGTGTATGCATTAAAAGGGGATCGCGTCCACGCCGAGGCCGCGATGGCGGAACTGCACGAGCGCTCGCAGGATACCTTCGTGTCGCCCTACGCCCTGGCGGCGATCTACGCTGCGTTGGGTGACCTGGACCCGGCGTTGGACTGGCTCGACCGCGCCATCACCCAGCGGTCGTACTGGGTGATCTATCTCAACGTGGATCCCGCGCTCGACAACCTGCGTGGCCATCCGCGCTTTGATGCGCTGCGGGGCCGCGCCCGTTTGACCTGATCTACATCTACCGGAGTTTGCCGAACGCCGCGGCCATGGCTGTGGACGCGGCGGCAGGTGCGGGCATCGGCTTCTGGGGCGGACCCGACATCCGACGCTCGGATCCCTGTCCCGGCGTCGCGGGTATCCCCACCGGCACGTCGCGTTTCATCGTCAGGGCGATGCGCTTGCGTTTGGCGTCGACCTCGACCACACGCACGGTGACCACGTCGCCGGCTTTGACCACCTCTCGCGGGTCTTTCACGAACTTGTCCGCCAGCTGCGAGATGTGCACCAGGCCGTCCTGATGAACACCGATGTCGACAAACGCCCCGAAGTTGGCGACGTTGGTCACCACGCCTTCAAGCTGCATCCCTGGTGTGAGCTGGGACATGTCGTCGACACCCTCCTTGAACTTCGCGGCCTTGAAGACGGGGCGCGGATCACGGCCGGGCTTTTCCAGCTCCAGTAAAATGTCGCGCACGGTGGGCACGCCAAACTGCGCGTCGGCGAAGTCGGTCGGCTTGAGTGCGCGCAGCACGTCGGTCTTGCCAATGAGCTCACGCATCGAGACGCCGGTCTGTGCGACGATGCGCTCCACGACGGGGTAGGCTTCGGGGTGGACGGCGGATCGGTCGAGCGGGTTGGTGCCGTCCGCGATGCGCAGGAAGCCGGCGGCTTGTTGGAACGTACGTGCACCGATGCGCGGCACGTCGAGCAACTGCTGTCGGTCCTGAAACGCGCCGTGGGCTTCGCGGTAGGCCACGATGTTCTGGGCGATCGACTCCGAGAGTCCGGATATGCGCGAGAGCAGCGGAGCCGACGCGGTGTTGATGTCGGCGCCAACAGCATTGACGCAGTCTTCGACAACGGCATCAAGCGTGCGCGCGAGTTGGTGCTGGCTGACGTCGTGCTGGTATTGACCGACGCCGATGGACTGTGGATCAATGCGCACGAGTTCGGCGAGCGGGTCCTGCAGCCGCCTGGCGATCGAGACGGCCCCACGCAGGGTGACGTCAAGGTCGGGCAACTCCTTCGAGGCCCGCTCGGACGCCGAGTAGACCGAGGCTCCGGCTTCCGAGACGACGACCTTGTGCATCTGGAGCGCGGCGTTCCGGGTGATCAGCTCCGCCGTCAGCGCATCGGTTTCGCGCGAGGCGGTGCCATTGCCGATCGAAATCAGTTCCACTTTGTACGTCGCGCACAATGCGGACAGGGTCTTGAGTGTGCCCTCGCGATCGTTGCGCGGCTGGAACGGGTAGACCGTCGAGGTTGCGAGCACCTTGCCAGTCGCATCGATGATGGCGACCTTCACGCCCGTCCGAATTCCCGGGTCCAGCCCCATCGTCACCCGAGCCCCCGCTGGGGCGGCCAGGAGCAGGTCGCGCACATTGCGTCCGAAGACCCGAATCGCTTCCGCTTCGGCTTGTTCGCGAAGTTTGCTCTCGGCGTCGAGTTCGAGGTGGATGTGGATTCTGAATTTCCAGGTCCAGCGGACGGTATCAGCCATCCACGTGTCGCCCGCACGCCTTCGCGATTCGATTCTGAAGCGACCGGCGATGCGACGTTCCGGTTCGTTGTGACCGGTGGCGCCTTCGGGTTCAGGCAGCACCACGCTCAGGCGCAGAAAACCTTCCGTGCGTCCACGAAACAACGCGAGCGCCCGGTGCGAGGGCATGGTCTTGAGGCCCTCGGAGGCGTTGAAGTAGTCGGAAAACTTGATGCCTTCTTCTTCCTTGCCTGCCACCACAGTTGAAACGACCTGGCCCTGGGCCCACAAGAGTTCGCGGATGGTGCCCACCAGGTCGGCGTCTTCAGCAAACCGTTCCATTAAAATCCAACGGGCGCCTTCCAGGGCCGCCGACGCGTCTGCGACGCCCTTCTCGGCGTCCACAAACCCGGCCGCAAAGACCTCGGGCGTCAGCGTGGGATCGTCGAGCAGGCCCTGGGCGAGGGGTTCGAGGCCGGCTTCGCGCGCGATCTGCGCCTTGGTCCGGCGTTTGACCTTGTAGGGCAGATACAGATCTTCAAGCCGGGCCTTGGTCTCGGCCGCCGCAATCGCGGTGGCGAGCTCGGCGGTCATCTTGCCCTGGTCTTCGATACTTTTGATGATCGCCGCACGGCGTTCGTCAAACTCCCTGAGGTAGGTCAGGCGTTCCGACAGCAGCCGCAACTGCGCATCGTCAAGCCCGCCTGTGGCTTCCTTGCGGTAGCGGGCGATGAAGGGCACCGTGGCGCCTTCATTCAGCAGTGCGACGGTGGTGTTGACCTGGGTGAGTTGGACGCCGAGTTCGTTGGCGAGGCGTTGACTGATCGAAACCATGTGACGCTGTCATTTTACGCGGGTTGTTTTTTCACAAGGAGACGTGTAGACATGCAGCCCACTCGACAAACGGGCCTGGCGCGTGGGTGACTCGCCCTCCTTCAAGTCTCCACGTCTCGCTGTGATCAAAGCCCAACGGCGCAGGTGATAATCTGCGTCTGTTGTCATGACATCGACTGCTCGCACATGGCGCGTGCTCAATATTGAGATGCGCCTCGATGAACCGGAGAGCCAGTTGCGCGATCGGGCAGCTCGCGCGGCCGGCATCGATCCCGGACGCGTGCGCGGATGCCGCATTGCGCGGCGGTCGGTTGACGCGCGTCGACACGGCAAAGAGCGGCGCCTGCGCTTTATCGTGCACGCCGACCTGGTGATCGACGACACGTACCGGGGGGAGCGATTCGAGGCCGCGCTCCGCTCCGGCAAGGTCGTCGAGGCACCGCTCGCGGGCACGTTCGACGTCGCGGGATCGCCGCGCGCAGGCACGCGCGCGGTGGTCGTCGGCTCCGGCCCTGCCGGGCTATATGCCGCACTCGTGCTGGCTCACAACGGCGTGTCCGTGGACCTGATTGATCGTGGTGCGGAACTGAAAACGCGTGGCAAGGACGTGGTGCGGTTTCACCGCACGCGCGTGCCCAACACCGAGTCCAACCTGTTGTTTGGGGAGGGCGGGGCCGGCACCTATTCCGACGGCAAACTATATACACGCGTCGACGATCCACTGGAGGTCCCGTGCCTCGAGATGCTGGTCGCCTGCGGCGCACCGCCGGACATCCTCTATGATTCGCGCGCCCACATCGGGACCGACCGGCTCCACAAGATCCTGCCCGTGCTGCGGGGACGCATGGAGGCGCTCGGTGTCCGTTTTCACTGGAACACTCGGCTGGATGGCCTGGTCCTCGATGCCGGGACGTTCCAACGCGTGCGTGCCGTGCGCACATCCGAAGGCGAGATCCCGTGCGACGCCGTGTTCCTCGCGGTCGGCCACAGCGCGCGAGACACCATCAAGGCGCTCCACGCGCAAGGCGTCCGGGTGGAGGCGAAACCGTTTCAACTTGGCGTGCGCATTGAACACCCGCAGGAATTGATTACACGCGGCCGCTACGGTACGGGGCGTGAGGCCACGATGTTGGGACCAGCCTCCTACAACTTGATCAACAAGGCGGACGGCGGCGTGCCCGCGAGTTTTTCGTTCTGCATGTGTCCGGGTGGCACGATCGTGTCCAGTACCAATATCCCCGGATTGCTCTGCACCAACGGCATGAGCAACTCGACCCACTCGTCGCAGTGGGCGAACGCGGCGTTGGTCACCACGTTTGGTCCGGCCGAGTACGGCCCCGGCCCGTTTGCCGGCGTGGCGTTTCAGGAAGCGCTGGAACGAAAATTCTTCGAGGCCGGAGGCTCCGACTACACCGCGCCCGCACAAGGCGCCGATGATTTCGTGGCTGGCAGGGCCACACCGGCGACCCGCCACTCCAGCTACACGTTCGGCACCACGCCCGGCCGCATCGATACGCTGCTGCCGCCGATCGCGCGCAAGGCCATCGCTCGTGCACTCCTCAAGTATGACCAGCAGATCCCTGGCTTCAAATCGGCAGAGGGTCTGCTTGTTGGCCTTGAGTCGCGCAGCTCCGGTCCCCTTCGCCTGCCGCGCGATCGCGAGACCGCAGTGGCAGATGGGTTCGAAAACCTCTATCCCATGGGAGAGGGGGCCGGCAGTGCCGGCGGCATCATGAGCGCCGCCATCGATGGTGCCCACTGTGCGTTGCGGTATCTGGGCGGTCGCTGATGTTCACCTTTTCGCGTATTGTTGGAGGCGTGACGGAGGATTCCAATCGCGACGCCTATGACCGGTGGCACAGCCGACTTGGCGTGGACCTCAATGCTCAGACACCGTGGCACCAACTGGTATTGGCGCATCTGGATGTGGAGCACGACCTCAACGACAAACGTGTGCTTGAGATCGCCTGTGGCCGTGGAGGGTTTGCGATGACGCTGGTTCGCCTGGCGGCGCAGGCGCCACAATTGGTCGCGGCGGATTTTTCGTCAACAGCCGTTCACATGGGGAAAACCTTGGCGGACCCGAGTCACGCCGGGGCGATTCAGTGGGAAGTCGCGGATGCCCAGGCCCTGTGCCACCCGGACGCGTCTTTTGACACCGTCATCTCCTGCGAAACCGTGGAACACCTTCCGCAACCGGCAGTGGCCATTGCACAATTCGCTCGTGTGCTGCGTCCCGGTGGACGTCTGCTGTTGACCACACCGAATTATCTCGGGCCTTTGGGGCTGTACCGCGGCTATGTGCGGATGATGGGCCGTCCGTTCCGCGAAGAAGGGCAGCCCATCAACCGCTTCACCACCCTGCCCAGGACGCTGGGCTGGGTGCGCGCGGCGGGACTGGTCACGACCACAGTCGACGCACGCGGCCACTACGTGCCGTGGCCTGGACGCCACCCCATTGAGTTCCCCGCACTGGATCGGCTCGGCGCGCTGAAGTGGTTCGCCATGCACTCGCTGATAGTGGCGCGGAAGCCGCAACCGTAGCCAGCACCAGGCCAGGGGGTATGCCAGGCCAAAGGGTATTGCCAATTTCCCTCGACGATGGCATCGTCGTCGTCAGCACTGTGTTGTTGTCAGATTCTGCGATCAGCGCAGGGCCGCCTCTGGCAAAAGCTGCGTCGTGGCGAGAGTGTGGCGCGCTTCGGCCGGATCTCTGCAGGTCTGACCTGGCACGCGACGTGCTCCTGTGTGAGGGCAGGAGAATGTCAATGTCAACAATTGATGAGCGGTTGGTAGCGGTCGAGATCAGGCGAACATATTGGAGGGCAAGATGACGGACACCGGTCGGGCCATGATGGCAGTCGACGCGGATCTCAAGACAATGATCGCGGCGCTGGATGCGCGAATGGAACGCCGGTTTGACGCGCTTGATCGGCGCTTCCTGTCGTTGCTGGCGGTGCAGTTCGCCACCTTGCTGGCGATTCTCGGCGCCGCAGTTGGAGCCGTCACCCGGCTGCAGGCTACGGTGCCGTGGCGAAACGCGGCGGCGAATTCGTCGTAAAATCATCGCCGCATGAAGACGATTGAAGAGACGTTTGCGAAGCTCGGCACCGACCACGCCCCCGGCCAGCAAGTGCGACAGGGCAGCGGTGTGCCGGATATGGACCTTCGCGGGGAGTCGTTGCCGGGAACCCCGGTGGACTTTTCGCACGGCGACGTCAACGAAGACGCCTTCGGGCCGACGCCAGGCGCGCTCGATGAATTTGTTTCGGGTGTTCATCGGGGCGGGCCACAGGCCTATACGGAGTATCGTGGGGGCGGCGAGCTGCGTGATCGTCTGGCCGAAAAGCTCGCCGCCTTTACCGGCCGTCCTGTGTCCGGCGCGCGGGAACTCATCATCACCCCGGGCACACAAGGCGCCTTGTTCCTGGCGATTGGTGCGACGGTCACGGCGGGTGACAGGGTCGCCATCGTCCGGCCCGACTACTTCGCGAACCGGAAACTCGTCGAGTTCCTCGGTGCAGAGGTGGTGCCGGTGCGGATGGACTACCTGTCCCAGTCCGAGGGCGCCGGACTCGACCTGCACCAGCTTGAGGACGCGTTCACGTCCGGCGTCCGGACGTTCCTGTTCTCGAATCCCAACAACCCGGCCGGCGTCATCTATTCCCCGGCCGAGATCGCGGGCATTGCGGACCTGGCCAACCGGTACGGTGCCACGGTCATCGCCGATCAGCTGTATTCGCGTCTGCTGTACAGCGGTCGCAGCTACACACACCTGCGCGCCTCGACGATCGATGCTGATCATGTGGTGACGATCATGGGACCGTCAAAAACAGAGTCCTTGAGCGGGTATCGCCTCGGGGTAGCCTTTGGCGCGTCCCGTCTGATCGATCGCATGGAAAAACTGCAGGCGATCGTGTCGCTGCGGGCGCCGGGGTATTCCCAGGCCGTGTTGCGCACGTGGTTTGATGAGCCCGTCGGCTGGATGCAGGATCGCATTGCGAAACACCAGGCCATCCGCGATGCGCTGATCGCGAGCTTCGGGACGGTCGACGGGCTCGCAGTGCGCGCCCCTGAAGCGGGAAGTTATCTGTTCCCGCGCCTGCCGACGATGGCCATCCCGCTGCACAGTGTCGTGCGTGCGCTGCGCGTGCAGGCGGGCGTCACCGTCACGCCTGGCACGGAGTTCAGCCCGGAATCGACCGACAGCATCCGCCTGAATTTTTCGCAGAATCATGACGCCGCCGTGTTGGCCGTGCGCCGTGTGGTGCAACTCGTCGAGCGTTATCGAGCCTGAGTCTTCGGACCTGCAGGTGCGGGTGTTTTGCGGGGCAGCAGGTCATCGGCGTTTGCCGTCAGGTACGCAAACATCGCCGCGATCGTGGCGTTTGTGCGCATGTCATCGGGCTGCAGCCGCTCGTAGCTGTCAAGATTCGAATGGTGCGAGAACGAGCTGTATTCCATCGGATCCTGAATGAACTGGAAGCCGGGCAACCCGACACCATCAAAGGACTGATGATCGGTGCCGCCGGTGTTCCGGATCGTGATGTGGGTCACACCCAGATCGCGCATCGGCTCGATCCAGCTGCGGAAGATCGGCGCCACGGCCGTGTTGCCCTGCAGATAGATGCCCCGAATGGCACCGCCGCCGTTGTCGATGTTGAAGTAGCCGGAGAACTTCGCATGCGCCGGTGTGTATTGCATCGGTCCCGCGTTGCCGCCGCGACCGCCGCCCACACCACGCGCGGCGCCACCCACGGGCGCGCCGGCTCCGGCGCCGCCGGTCGTCGCGTAGTGTTTGGCCACGTAGTCACGCGATCCGATGAGGCCCTGCTCTTCACCATTCCACAGGCCAATGCGCACGGTGCGCCGCAGCCGCACGCCGCTCGCCTTGAGGATGCGCATGGCTTCCAGCATGGCTGCCGATCCGGCGGCGTTGTCCGTGGCTCCAGTCGAGGCGTGCCACGAGTCGAAGTGGGCACCGAGCATCACCACCTCATCGGCCTTGTCGGTGCCGGGGATTTCGCCGACCACGTCGAACATCGTCGGGTTCGGATGCCAGGTGTTCCGGATGTCGGCTTCCAGCCGTACCGCCTGCTGCTTCTGCAACTGACGGACCATGCGCCCGTAGTGCTCGGCGACCACCACGATGGAGGGGAGCAGCGTGGCCGGATCGGCACCACGATTGGCGCCGCCGATGCGGAAGTTGCCGTGTCCGCGCGGATGGGTGGTCAGGACGGCGGCCACGCCTTCCTGAATAAAAAACGCCGTGCGGTCGAAGGGCGGGGTGCCGCCGGCACCGCGGCCACCTGCGGCGCCGCCGGCTCTACCTGCCGCCGGTGGTGCCGTGCCAAATTCAGGCCCCCTCGGCGTCGCCATCTCCATCTCATCAAGTTCGGCCTTGGTGTACCGCTGGGCGGTTGGCGACCAGAACGCGGCCACATCGGGCGCCGCATCGGTGAGCACAAATTTGCCGCGCAACGTGCCGGTCAATTTTTTCAGCGAGGCTTCATCGGTCTCGGTCACGAGCACCGCGTCGCCTGTCACCAGGCCATTGGTGCCGGGTGTCCATGCGGTGGACATGCCGGTGATCGGGTAGGCCTGCGGACTGACGGCCGCCAGGTAAAACTTGTCGTTGGTCCATCCCCTTGGGAACATCGTCTGATTGGCCCAGGGCTCGAGTGCCACATTCTGGAGGCCCCAGTCCTTCATGGTGGCGGCGGCCCATTCGCCGGCTTTCTGCAGGTTGGGAGACCCTGACAGGCGGGGCCCGTAAACGTCGGTCATCCAGCTGGCCAGTTCCATGACCTGCGAGTTCTGCAGGCCCTCGGCCCGGATGCGGCTGAGCGCGGCGTAGTCGATGGCGTCGGTGCGGCCCGCCTGCGGCATTGCCGCGACCGTGGTGACGACACACGCGGCGATGGCGGCCAGCACCGTGGTGGTGCGATTGCGAAACATGATCGTCCTCCAGTGGGCCGCCTCCGGGCGACCGTGCTGATCATAGTGCGCCGTGGTGGTCTCTGCATCGGAGTGGGTGCGCCGTTTCTTTCTCATTCCCGTTGTTGTCGCCGCCGGATTGTGCCTGCCGTTCGGTCAGTCCACGCTGGCCAGCCAGTCCACGGCGGCATCCGCCGCCCAAATCACGCAGGATTCGGTCCTCGGGCATCTCGAGTTTCTCGCCAGTGACGCGCTGCAGGGACGAGGTAGCGGCACACGCGACGAGGAAATTGCCGCGACCTACATCGGGGCCTATTTCCGGCGGCTGGGTCTTGAGCCGATGGCCGACACCGGCGGATTTGTTCAGCGCATCGAAGTGATTCGTGAGACGGCGTCGGCGCCGCCGACGGTGGCGGCCGGGACCAGGCTGGGTGGCGTCACCGGCGCCACGCCGCGCGTGGCCCGCGTGACCCTCGACGCTGACACCCATGCCGCCATGGCGGCGCTCCCGTCGGGCACCGTGGTCACCATCGACGCCGCGTTGACCGGCACCTCGTCCTCGACCTGGAACGCGATGGCCCGACTCACAGGTGCGGATGCGGCACAGCGCGCAGAGGTGATCGTGCTCGGCGCCCATCTCGATCATGTGGGGCGGCGCGAGACTGCGGCCGGTGAGGACAAGATCTTCAACGGCGCCGACGATGATGCATCGGGCACCGTGGCGGTGATGGAACTGGCCGCGGCGTTTGCCGCAGGGCCACGACCGAAACGCACGATGGTGTTTGCCTTGTTCGGCAGCGAAGAAGCCGGGGGCTTCGGCGCCGGGTATTTCGTGGACAAGCCGGTGGTGGCCCACAACGCGATGATCGCGCAGATTCAGTTCGAGATGCTGGGGCGCGCCGACTCACTGGTGCCGACCGATCACCTCTGGCTCACCGGATACGAGCGATCAAATCTCGGAGCGGAGTTGGCCAAGCGAGGCGCGCGAGTCGTGCAGGACCCCCGTCCGGACCAGAGTTTCTTCACGCGATCGGACAACATCCGGTTCGCGCGCAAAGGGATCGTCGCGCACACGGTGTCGAGCTTCAACCTCCACAAGGACTATCACCAGGTGGGTGATGAGGTCTCGAAGATCGACCTGGCGCACATGACGCGATCGATTCAGTCGATGCTCGAGCCGATTCGCTGGCTGGCCAACAGCACGTTCAAGCCGGAGTGGGCGCCGGGCGGACGTCCGCAATAACAAACGCGTCGGTCGTCAACGGAACAACGCGGGCAGGTCCCGCCAAATGACATACGCACTGGCGACGGCCATGACGAGGGCCGCGATGCCGCCCGCCCATGTCAGCACGCGCGGGTGCCGATAGTCGCCCACGATCCGCACGCGATGGGCCGCGACAATCATTGTGCCGAGCGCGAGCGGGAGGATCAGCCCGTTCAGCGTGCCGACGAGCACGAGCGTTCGGGCCGGACGTCCCGTCAGCACAAAAATCAGCGTCGAGAGCGTGATGAGCCCGATGACGGCGCGATGCCAGTGCCGATCGATGCTCGGGTGCAGATCGCGGAGAAATGACACCGAGGTGTAGGCCGCGCCGATGACCGACGTGATTGCCGCGCACCACATCACCACGCCGAACACACGCACACCGATGGGCCCCAACGCATGTCCGAAGACGCTCGCCGCGGGATTGGTCGGATCGAGGCTGAGTCCCTGGCTGACGATGCCCAGGGCCGCGAGAAAAAGAACAATGCGCATGACGGTGGCCACGCTGATGGCGGTGATGGCCGACCGCGTCACCTCGGGAACGGCGGTGATGCCATGGACGCCGGCATCGACCAGTCGGTGTGCACCGGCAAACGTGATGTAGCCGCCGACGGTGCCCCCGACGATCGTCACGATGCTGAGCGCGTCCACGTGGAGGGGCCACACGCTCCGAAGCGCGGCCTCGGCGACCGGCGGTGCGGTGCTCACGGCGACATACACCGTCAGCAGGATGAGCACTGCGCCCAGACCGATCGCCAATCGGTCCATCACCTTGGCCGCCTCACGAAACGTAAAGATGCCGATCGCAAAGACGGCGCTGGCGATCGCGCCGGGGATGATCGGCATCCCGGTGGCCCCGGCCACGCCGATGCCCGCGCCCGCAATGTTGCCGACGTTAAATGCCAGCCCGCCCAGTGAGACCAGGATGGCCAGCAGCGTGCCCAGGCCGGGGGCGACCTCATTGCCGACGTCGGTCGCGCGGCGCCCCGAGATGGTGAGCACACGCCAGATGCTGACCTGGGCCGCGAGATCCACCAGCACGCTGATGAGGATCGCAAACGCGAAACTCGGGCCGAGCCGTTCGGTGAACACGGCCGTCTGCGTCAGGAAGCCGGGCCCAATGGCCGAGGTGGCCATCAGGAACGCCGCGCCCAGCAGCACACTCCGTCGTCGTTCGGTCGTCGTCATCGGTGCCGATCCTACGTTGACGTCGCTCGGGGGACAATGGGGTGTACCCCGGACTGAACTGGATCGTCGGCTGCGGACGCGGCTATTCGTAGCGCAGCGCGTCCACCGGATTGAGCAGGGACGCGCGGCGCGCCGGCCAATACCCCGCGACCACGCCGACGGCGACGGCGCTGACGACACCAGAGACGACCGCCCAGACGGGCGGCAGGGCAGGGAATGCCGGAGCCAGTGCGGCCGCGAGTGCGCCAATCGCCAGCGCGATCGCCACGCCGATGACGCCGCCCGCGCCGGCAAGCACGGCGGCTTCAAGGAGAAACTGCAGGCGGACCTCCTGTCGGCGTGCGCCGATGGCCAGTCGCAGGCCGATCTCGCGCGTGCGCTCGGTCACGCTGATCACCATGACGTTGGCAATCCCGATCCCGCCGATGACGAGTGACACGCCCGCGAGCGCAATCGTGGCGAAAAAAATCTGCGCGCCGATCGCATCGAAGCTCGCGATGATTTGATCCGCCGTCGAGAGCGTGAAGTCGTTCGGCGCGTCGGCGGGCACGCCCCGCACGAGTCGCAGGACGGTTTCCGTCTCCGTGCGTGCGGCCTCACGCAACCCCGGCTTGGCGCGCACGTAGAGCACCGTTTCGTTGGCGTCGGGGAAGCGCCGGGTCGCGGTGCCCAGTGGCAGCGACACCACGCTGTCGTTGCGGTTTTCACCAAAAAACGTTCCCTGTCGCGGGGCGAGCACGCCCACGACAAAGTAGCGCTCTCCTCCAAGCAGGAACGATTGCCCGAGGGCGTCGGCCGTGCCAAAC
>CAYZLT010000064.1:0-13464 GCA_964479175.1 uncultured Solibacteraceae bacterium
GAGCTGTGGATGCCACTGGCTCGAGGCGTGGTGGCCCTGCGCGCGGGCCGTGCCGCTGAGGCGATTGGCTTGCTGCGATCGATGGCGACGTACGATCTCGGCGACTACGCCTATCTGCGCGGCAGCTATCACCTCGGCGAGGCGTTCCTGGCGCTGAGGGATGGCGCGCAGGCGCGGCAGGCCTTTCAGCGAGTGATCGACCACCGCGGCGTCATTCCCAACCAGTCGCTGTTCGCCATCGCCCATCTCGGCCTGGCTCGCGTCGCGGCCATGACGGGGGATCGTGTCGAGGCGCGCGCCGCGTACGCGCGCTTCTTCGAGACGTGGCCGGACGCAGATCCGGATCTGCCGGTGATGCGCGCCGCTCGGGCGGAAGCCGGGCGGCTGAAGTAGGGATCGGCCGACTTCGTTCAACTGAATCGAAAGCCGCTTCGAGGACGCGACGCGGGTGTGGTCGGCGAGCGCCATGATGAGCCATGATGAGCCATGATGAGCCATGATGCGCCACGATGCGCCACGGGATCGTCGCCGTCACGCCACGGGATACGCCTGCGCAATCCTGGTCCCCATCTTGTAGTGCACGCCTGGCTGTGCGGTGAAGCTGACATTGCTCTTCGCCTCGAACAGCACGACGATGTCAGAGCCGCCGAACTGGAAGTACGACAGCTCCTCGCCCTTGCGCAGCGTCACGCCCACTTCCGCAGTGAGGATCACGGACGAGACCTGGCACATGCCGACGGACCGGGGCGAGCCGGCGTCGGCCCGACGAATCACCCGCGACGGCTTCCAGAACGACCTCCAGATAGACCTGCCCCGGAATCACGCGCGCTTCGACGACGGTGCCGCCAACCGGGGCGTGCCGCCGGTGATAGTCGCTACTAGGCTCGATCTAGTGATTCACAGGGAGACACAGAGCCACGGAGGATTTTTTTCTAAATTAATCGGTGAGACAAGCCGTCGGTCGCCTTGACCTGAGTGAACCGACGGAATAGAGTGTCGCATCTCACAATTTGAACTTTCTGCTTGACATTCTCCTGTGGGGGGGGGGAAGACTCTGCGCCAGACGTTTCAAGTGGCAACATGCCCACTTGTGATTAGACCGTGTTCCAACTTCGAATGATGGACGGAGGCTACTAGTGAAAAGAGTGCTTGTAACGATGTTGCTCGTGGTGGGTGGTGCTGCGGTTCATTCGGCCGATGTTCTTGCCCAAGGCCAAGGATGCGCGACGGTCGGCAGTCCTGATGCGAAGACCTGCGTCTTTCCAGGTGGTACTTTCGTGATTGCCACAGCGCAGACCTATTGGGAGATGCCCTACGATAGTGCGTCGACCGCCGTATGGGTTGACGGAGGGACGGGGGAAGACAGCGGCGTCTGGACCGCCGAAAAGCGCGAGTCCTTCGGAATCTGCGGCGAAGTGACCGCCTATGGCAACCACTGGCGGATCGACGGCTACGACTGGGATCTGGTCGCCGAACACTTGTCGGCCTCGGATGTCGGCTTCGAGTGTGATTGACCATGTGGCGGCAGTGGTTGGCAATTTGTCTACTGGTGGGTTTAGCACAGGCTGGTCCGCATGTGCAGTCGGACGCGCAGGAAGCACGCGTCCGCCTGTTCGTTCTTGATATTGACGGAGACGGTGTTCGACTGACGAACCCCGCTGGCGGGATCATGTTCGATATGGATTCGACCGAGCAGCCTGTTCGAACTGCTTGGACGGCTGCCGGTCAGGACGATAGCTTCGTCGTTATTGATCCCAAGGCCGGTCCTGAGGTTCGCGGCGATCAGTTGTTAGGCACGGGGATGCGGATGCCAGACGGCAGGCGCATTCTTGGTCCCGACAAGGCGATGCTGGCCCTGCAGGGCTATCAGCTTGCCCTTGATTGGTCACGGCCCAATCGCTCACCGCAGGACGACGTAGTTCTCAATGCTCGCGACCCTGTGTTTGCGACCCTGCGACTCTGGGCAGACCGCAATCATGACGGCCGCGCTCAGGCAGGCGAACTTCGGCCACTGATGGCTGCGCAGATCGACTCGATGGGCAGTTCGTTTCGGGTCGGCAAGTCGACTGATTCCATGGGTAATGTGCTTGGACCACTGGGGCACTTTTACCGCGAGATCAATGGCCAGTTGATTCTGCATCGAGCCGAGGTCGTCGAGTTTGCCAGGTAGAAGCTGCCGCGTTGCGTTGGCCACGTCGCTGCTCCTCATCGGTGGTAGCGCACATGGCGAAGAACAACGGGCAACAGCGAGTCCAGGGCAAGTCGTTGTTCGAGTGGTTCAGGCAGGCGACCACGCGCCGATCGCCTTTGCGGTGGTCACGCTCAGTCACCTCGACACCAAGACGGTGCGCCGGATGGCGACCGACACCTCAGGACGCACGGCCTTTACTTCAGTCGACCTCGGCAGGTACCGCCTCCGAGTGACTGCATCCGGCTTTCTCAACTGGGGTGACAGCGGAGTCGACGCTTTCACGTCGACGGCGTTCGAGCTGACTGCGGCGTCCGTGCACCGGTCACTCTCTGTTCGTTTGGTGCCGATGTCCTCCATCTCTGGCAGCGTCCTGACGACCGACGGAGCCCCGGTGCCCGACGTGGTCGTTCACGCGATCGAGGTTGGGGCATCAGTAAGCGATGGCCCGCCGATGCCAAGTTCGCGGGCGGTCACCGATGACCTGGGCCGATTCGCGATTGCGGAACTCAAGCCCGGCTCGTACATCGTCGGGGTCGGCGCACGCGAACTCGGCGACACCATGACGGGGCGCATCGGCGTGCCAGCGTCGTTCTATCCTGGCGCAGTTCTTGTCGAGGACGCGGAAAAGATTCCTCTGGATCCAGGTGAACATCGCCTGGCTGTGACGGTCCAGACCCACTTGACAACTTTTCACACTGTCCAGGGACAGATAGTCGGTGGCCAGCCAATCGGCGGAGCAGCGGTCTGGATCGCTCCGAGTTCGGACTTGATTTCAGACGAGGCGATCTATTCGACCACCGCCGGTCCTGACGGGGCGTTTAAGTTCCCGGCGGTAGCTGCAGGGTCGTATCTAATCAAGGTCTGGTCCCGCTCTCCAGCCGCTAGCGCATCGCAGGAGATTTCGGTCGACGCCGAGTCCACTGCGCAACCGATTGTTATATCGGCAGTCCCTCATGACGCCATTAGCGGCACGGTCGGTGCAGCCCCCCTCACCGGAGCCGCTCGCAGGTCGTTGCGCGTCATGATTGATCCTGTGGGAGTGGGGCTCGCCCGATGGTCAGCAATGCGACAAAACGCAAGCGCAGACGTCACTGGCAAGTTCCAGTTGTCTGGTCTTCTTCCCGGCCGGTATCGGGTGAGCGTGATCGGAATCGACGCCGCCGTGCAGTCGGTGACCATTGACGGCCGTGCTTATCGTGGCCATGAGGTGGATGTTGATGAGTTGGTCAGCACGATGGACATCAGCTTGACGACCGATGTGGGCCGGATCCTCGGGACATCGGCTGGCAATGATGGCGTGACCCATGTCGCGTTGTTCCCCGAAGCGTCCGCCCTGTGGTCACTGGCGGACAGAGGTTCATCGCTGTTCAGACTCGCATTGGTCGGCCCAGAAGGCGAGTTCCGGTTTTCACAGGTGCTTCCAGGCGAGTACATCGTGGCAGGCCTGGACCCGAGTGCGCTGAGCGGCTGGCGTCGGCCAGCCGTACTTGGCACCTTGGCGGCCGGTGGGGTTCGCGTCATAGTGAATGGCCGCAAAGACTACCCTGTTCAGTTGAGGCACGGCCGGTGATGCACATTGCGCTCATCGCGGTCCTCATGGCTTGGCAGCTGGGCGGAGCCTCCGCCCCCGTGCCGGCCTTCAGAGTGTCTGGCGTCGTTCTCGAGGAGCATTCCCTGGTGCCGGTGCCAATGGCCACAGTTGTACTCGAACACGAAACGCAACCACGGCAGATGGTGGTGGCTGATGGTCGCGGACAATTTTGGTTTGACGCAGTTCCAGCTGGGCGAATTACCCTGAGGGCGAGTCACACGGGCTTTGTGCCCGTTCCGTTGGTGGTTGACGAACCGCCAAGAACGGTTGTCGTACGAGCCAGCGAGGACGCACAGGATGTCGTGCTTCACTTGGTCCGCGGTGGAGCCATCGAGGGGCGGGTTCTCAGTCCGGCGCATGCCCCGTTGTCCGGTGCTACGGTAGTCGCGATGCAATGTGTGGACCGAGACGTCTGTACAAGAATCACGGGACGCGGGGCAGTAGCTCGCACGGACCATCGTGGGGGCTATCGGCTTTTCGGACTTCGCGGGGGCGATTACATCATCGCGGCCTCTGCGCGACTGAGTACTGACGTCAGTGAGGTGGGTCTGTTCGATCCGCAGAGTTCGCGCGAACTGGGTGAAGGACGACCGAGGCCACTATCGGCGCCGGCACCCGCGATCGCACTCTTGACCACTTTTGCTCCGGGTAGCCTGGATCCCTTGTCTGCGGCTCGAATCAAGGTTGAAGTCGGCCAGACGGTCGAGATGCAGGATGTCTATCTTCGGTTGGGTGGTGCGGGGCGCCTCAGAGGGCGCGTGGCCCCGGGTGCTCTGAGTCCAGCGCTTCCCAGGGCTCTGTTCCTGTTTCCAGATTCAGTGGATGCCATGGTGCCACCCCAGATATCCGTCGAAGTGAGACCCGACGGGTCATTCGAGACGACAACTCTGCCAGCAGGGACATATCGGCTCGTCGCGAAGGTAGCCGCGCCTGGTGCGCCCACTCACTGGGCTGAGGCCCGCGTGTCTCACACGGGTGGCCAAACTGCGGGCCTTCTTATGGCCTTGCAGCCGACCTTGTCCTTCACAGGAGCCGTTCATGTGGACGGTGTTCGGTCGGCGTCCCCGCAAGTGTCTCTCAGTCTGCGACGTCGAGATGTTGCGATCGTTGCGTCGAACGTCGACATCGGCGAGGCGCGATTCGACGGCGAAGGGCGTTTCTCGGTGGACGCCCTATTACCAGGTCGCTACGGCCTGCAAGTCACACCACAGTCAGGATCCCAACGAACCCTCTGGCTGAAGGGCGTACTCGATCCAAACGGCACCGATCTGCGGGACGACGCCATCACCATTCGCGCGGATGCTCCTCCAGGTTCGGCCGTAGTGGAGCTATCGGCGAGGCCCTCGGTGGTGGAGGGGACTCTCCAGAAGGACGGTCTGCCCCCCGCCGGGGCAATGGTCGTTGCATTTCCGCGAGACTCAGAACAGCGTTCACTCCGTCATCGTGTGGCGACGGCGTTAGTAGCTCCTGATGGAGCGTTCTCAATCCTTGGTCTCCCGAGCGGTGACTACATTCTCGCACCGATTTCGACGATTGACCCGGACGACCTTACGTTGTCCGCGTTTGCAGCGCTTGCGACTGTTGGCACCCCCGTCTCCGTCATTTGGGGTTCGACCGTGACGCGGACGCTTCGCCTTTCGCGCTAACCAGTGCAGCCAATTGAAGAGACCTCAGACTCCGCGTCTCTGTGTCTTCCTGTAAATCTGCTATTTTCTGATCCTAATACACGCCTTCTGTGACCGACGTGCCCAGCTTTGCGAAGGGCCGCACGTTCCGCACGCCATCCCAGGGATAGGTGTCGCACGGGGGCTCGCGCTCGGCTTGGTCCCGCTCGAGGAAGCGCGGCACAAAAAACTCCTTCGTCAGTGTCGTGAGTCGCACACGCCCGGTTTTGCCATAGGGCACGAGCTTCATCGGGTTCTCGGGATCCACGACCTCAAGGACTGCACGCGGGATCGGTGGGTAGTAGATGATCGCGTAGTTGTCCTTGATGTCGAAGGGTTTGCCAACGGCGAGACCCATGAGCGTGTTGCCGTAGGTGGGCGCGAAAAATACGCCATCGAGCACTTCCTCACGAACCCAGCGATGAAACTGAGGCGTCATCTCGGTGCCGCCGCAGAAGATGCCGGTGATGCCCGCCTTCTTGATCGAGATCTTCTCCGCGAGCGCCTCCAGCAGCTTCGGCGTGATGAACATGCACTTGATGTTGTCGTGCGCCTTGAGCAGCGTCATCGCCTGATCAATCACATGGCGTTTGTAGGCTTCGACCTGATCCATCTGTCGAGCCTTGATCAGTTTGATGACCCAGCGGGGATCGAGGTCCACGCAGAAGCTGATGCCCCCGCGATGTTGCGCCAGATGTTCGACGGCGAGGCGAAGACGACGGGGGCCTGAGGGGCCGACCATCAGCCAGTCGGCGCCCTTCGGAAAGTGCTCGTCCGGCAACGTGTCACTGAACATCTCGTAGTCGATGCGGAAGTCGTCGATATTGATGCGTGACTTCGGGACGCCGGTCGAGCCGCCCGTTTCAAACGTGTAAATGGGTTTGTTGGCGTACGCCTTCGGTACCCAGCGACGCACAGGTCCTCCGCGGAGCCATTCGTCTTCGAAGAAGCCGAACCGGTCGAGGTCTTCGTACGCGCGGATCTCCTTGCGGGGATCCCAGTCGAGCTTTTTTGCAAAGTCCAGCCAGAACGGGGTGCCCGTCTCCGGACTGAAGTGCCAGTGGACAATCTCCCGCACGTGGGCGTCAAGCGCGTCTTTGGTCTGGGGCTGCATACGGAATAAGAGACTACCGCACTCCGCACCTCGCACCTCGCACTCCGCACTATAATTGCGCATGGTCCACATCCCCCTGATTCGCCGCGGTGTCAGCTACCGCAGCATCGACGTGGCGACGATCGTTCATCACGCGACTCGCGAACCGTTTGCCGAAATCAGCCAGGCCAATGCGGGGCTGATTCGTCGCGACCTGCTGGCGCAGGACGCCATGCGCGCCTCCCTGCTGGCGATTCCGGTTGCCCGTTTGATGGAGATGACAAAACAGGCGGCGCACCACTTTGTTTACGACACGTTGCCGCTGGGTGACACCCAGCAGACGCCCGACGACTACGTTCGCCAGTTGTCGGCGACAACCGGCATGCCGCATGTGATGGTCCGCCGCAACATGCAGCGCATCGTGTCGGTCATGGAGAATGTCCCGGACATTCTGCGAGGGCTGACGCGTGGATTGGACCTGTCGATCCTGGACCATGGGTTCGGCGAGGTGAATGGGCAGGCGCTCAGCTTCTTCCCGAAGGCGAAGTCGCTCGGGGTGGTGTTGCCGAGTAACTCACCTGGTGTACATGGCCTGTGGATTCCGGCGATTTCGATGAAGATGCCGCTCGTGCTCCGGCCAGGGGGCACCGAGCCGTGGAGTCCGTATCGCATCATCCAGGCGCTGATGAAGGCGGGTGTCCCAGGGGACGCATTCAACTTCTTCCCGAGTGACCATGCCGGCGCCGGGGAGATTGTCAGGCGGACCGGTCGCAGCATGTTCTTCGGTGACGTGAGCGCAGTGGGTTCGGTGGCCGGTGATCCGAGGGTCGAACTGCATGGTCCCGGGTACAGCAAACTGGTATTTGGCAATGACCTGTCGCCGAAGTGGGCCGACTACCTCGACGTGATCGCTCTTTCGGTTGCCGAAAACGGCGGACGCTCGTGTGTGAACGCCTCCGGGGTCTGGACGCCGTCGCATGGACGCGAACTCGCCGAGGCCCTCGCGGCACGGCTGATCAAGATTCAGCCGCGCGCTGAGGATGATCCCGACGCGGAGATCTCACCGTTTGTCGATCCCAGGGTCGCCGAGCGAATCTCCCAGCAAATCGACGCGGCACTCCTGGAGGCCGGTGCCCAGGACGTGACCATGCGTCTGCGTGGAGGGCCGCGTCTCGTCAAGGCACACGGGGGCACGTTCCTGCTCCCCACGGTCGTCCACTGTGCATCTTCGCAACACCCGCTTGCCAACCGCGAATTCCTGTTCCCGTTTGTCTCGGTGGTGGATGTCACGGCCGATGAACTGGCCGCGATGCCCGAGTGCATCGGCTCCACTCTGGCCGTCACCGCGTTGACCAACGACGAGGCGTTGCGCCAACGGCTGGTCGAATCCGATCTGATCGGTCGCCTCAACCTCGGCCCACTGCAGACCAATCGCATCGCCTGGGATCAGCCCCACGAAGGCAATTTGTTCGATCATCTGTACGCTCGACGAGCGTTCCAGAAAGTGGGTTAGCGAACCCTGGACCCTGGACCACGATGAAGCTTTTGTATTTAACGGCCGGCGCCGCACAGATGTATTGCGGCAGTTGTCTGCGCGACAACGCGCTCGCGGCTGCGCTCATGGCGCGTGGCCACGACGTCGTGTTGATGCCCATCTACACGCCGACCACGACCGACGAAAAAAACGTCAGCAGCACGAAGGTATTCTTCGGCGGGATCAGCGTGTTCCTCGAGCAGAACGTGCCGCTGTTCAGGCACACCCCGGCGTTCGTGGACAAGTTGTGGGACGCCGAGTGGGTGCTGAAGCTCGCCTCGAAGAAACAGATCAAGGTGGACCCGACCTTCCTGGGCTCGATGACCGTTTCGATGCTCAAGGGAACCGATGGCTACCAGAAGAAGGAAGTCGAAAAACTCGTGCACTGGCTGAAACACGAGTCACGTTTTGATCTCGTGAGCCTGCCGTTTGCCTTGCTCATCAGCCTGGCCAAGCCGATCAAAGAAGCGTTGGGATGCCCGGTGGTGTGCACACTTCAGGGCGAGGACTTGTTTCTCGACCAGCTGCGCGAGCCCTGGAAATCCGAGGCGATGGCGCTGATCCGTGCGGCTGTGCCCCACGTAGATCACTTCGTGGCGGTCAGCGAGTACTACGCGACGTTCATGGTCAAGTACTTCGGGATTCCTCCGGAGAAGATTTCGGTCGTGCCGCTCGGCATTGACTTCACCGGGCACGAGGCCAGGCCGGTTCGCCTCACCCCGCCGTACACGATTGGCTACTTCGCACGCATTGCACCTGAGAAAGGCCTGCATGTGTTGTGTGAGGCCTACCATCTTCTTCGGAAATACGACGATGTGCCGGAGACGAAGTTGGTGGTGGGGGGGTATCTGCTCGACGAACATCGCGAGTATCTGGCGTCATGCCAGACCCGCATGAAGGATTGGGGGATCGCCGACCAGTTCACCTACGTCGGTGCACCCGACCGGGCCGGCAAGATTGCGTTGCTGCAATCGTTTGATGCGTTCTCTGTTCCCACCACGTATGCGGACCCGAAGGGCCTCTTCCTGATCGAAGCGATGGCCAATGGTCTGCCGGTGGTTGAGCCCAGGCATGGCGCGTTCCCGGAAATCATCAATCTCACCAGCGGCGGGATGTTGATCACGCCGGAAGAACCCGCCTCACTCGCACACGCGCTCTATACACTCGTGACGGACCGCGCGCGCGCCGCTCAACTGGGGCAGGCAGCGGCGGCCGGGGTGAGAGAACACTTCACCGTCGCACAAGCAGCGGCCAAGGCAGAGACGATCTATCAGGGAGTGATTGGGTAACCATGCTTGTCGCCACACATCTCGCCAAACGTTACGACACCACTCGCGGCGGTGTGCCCATCATTGACGACGTCTCGCTGGAGGTCGCGCGTGGCGACGCCATCGCGATCATGGGGCCGTCGGGATGCGGCAAAAGTACGCTGCTGTACATCCTCGGCGCACTTGAGCGTCCCAGTGCCGGCACGGTGACCCTCGACGGCAAGAATCCGTTTGAACTCGACGAGGCGGCGCAGGCGGCGTTTCGCAATGCGCATGTGGGCTTTGTGTTTCAGGACCATTTGCTCCTTCCGCAGCTTTCCGCGCTCGACAACGTGATCGCGCCGAGCCTCGTCTCGGCGACGCCGGAGCCGGCCGTCTCCGTTCGCGATCGCGCGCGCACGTTGCTCACGCAGGTGGGCCTGGCCGATCGCCTCGACCATCGTCCTGGCGAATTATCAGGCGGTGAACGACAGCGGGTCGCGATCGCGCGCGCGTTGATCCAGAAGCCGTCGCTCCTGTTGTGTGATGAGCCGACGGGCAACCTGGACCGTACGTCCGCCGAGGCCGTAGCGGATCTGCTCGCCAATCTCCAGAAGTACCACAACACGATGCTCGTCGTCGTGACCCATAGTCCGGCGCTCGCCGCACGATTCCCGCGCCGGTACGAGTTGACCGATCGGAAGCTTGTGACCGCATGACACTGGGAGATCTGTCGCGTCGGAGTCTGTCGTATTACCGGCGCACACACGCCGCGGTCGTCTTCGGTGTTGCCGCGGCTGTGGCCGTGCTCGCCGGATCGCTGCTGGTCGGATCATCAGTGCGCGCCAGCCTTGCAGGTCTGGTCACTGCGCGGCTCGGCAACGCCGACGTTGTCGTCTCAGCCGAGAATCCGTTTACGGAAGGCTTGTCGGCCCGGCTTCAGGAGCAACCCGAACTCTCAGCCGTTCAAGCGACGGTCGCGCCGCTGTTTGCGCTTGAGGGCATTCTCACGCACCAGTCCTCCGGACTCAGGGCCGGCAACGTCAGCGTGTATGGCGTTGATGCGCGGTTTTTTCAATTCCACGGCGTCGAGGTTGAAGCGCCGACCGGTGGGCAGGTCTGGTTGAGCCCGGACCTCGCGGCGGAGCTTGGCGCGGCTGAACAGGATGCGGTGGTGTTGCGCGTGGCTCGCCCGTCCGACATTCCGCTCGATTCACTCCACGGTCGAAAAGACGATGTGGGGAGGGCGATACGGTTGAGTGTCAAGGGCACGCTCGCCCGGGAATTGATGGGGGAGTTCTCGCTCTCGCCCAGTCAGGGCCCTGTGCGCGCGATGTTCATTGCGCTGCCGCGCTTGCAACGCGATCTGGAGCAGGCGGACCGCGTCAATGCGATGCTGATCGCACGTGGAACTGCGGCGCTTGCGTCGGCGGATGTCGAAAAGGCGCTTGATGCCGCGATTGATGGCGACGACCTCGGCTTGCGCATCGAGACGTTGCCCGACGAGTCCGTGCTGGTGGAGACGACCGCCGGTCTGATTCCAGAGTCGATCAACAACGCCATCGCCGGGATCGCGACACGTTTGTCATTCGAGCGCACCGAGGTGTTGACGTGGCTCGCCAATCGGATGACATCGGGTGAACGTTCGGTGCCGTATTCGCTCGTGGCCGGTCTGGGCCCGTCAGCCGCAAGCGATGCGGCGATGGCGACGATGCTGGCTGATAGTGGCGCGGGGGCGCCGCCGATTGTTCTCAACGACTGGACGGCACGGGATCTTGGTGTGTCGGTTGGCGCGCCGCTTGATCTTGAGTACTACCGATGGGCCGATGAAGGACGCCTCGTCACCGAGCGCACCTCGTTCCGCGTCGCCGGGATCGTCCCCATCACCGGTATCGCCGCCGACCGACGACTGTCACCCGCGTATCCCGGCATCACCGACGCCGAGAGCGTCGGCGACTGGGATCCCCCGTTCCCGATCGATCTCCAATTGGTGCGCCCGGTCGACGAAGAATATTGGGACAAGTACCGCACGACCGCAAAAGCCTTTGTGCCACTCGAGATTGCGCAAGAGTTGTGGAGAACCCGCTACGGCGCAGTGAGCTCGGTCCGCCTCCGGACCTCGGGACCTCAGGACCCCGGGACCTCGGGACTTCGAGAAAGTGTCGCCCGTTCCGTCGGCGCCATCCGCGGCGGCCTGGTCGTCGTCGATGTCCGTTCGCAGAATGTGTCGGCGTCGGTCGGCGCGACCGACTTCGGCGCGTATTTTTCGTACTTCAGTTTTTTCCTGGTTGTCTCAGCGCTCTTGCTGACCGCGTTGTTCTTCCGTCTTGGGATCGAGCAGCGGTTGCGCGAAATCGGTGTGCTGCGCGCGGCCGGGTTCAGCATCACGACGATTCAGCGACTCTTCCTCCAGGAGGGGATTGTCGTGGCGGCCGTTGGTGCATTGCTCGGCGTCGGACTGGCGGTCGCGTGGGCGGCCGTGATGATGTACGGCCTGCGCACATGGTGGGTCGGCGCGGTCGGAACCACGGCACTTCAGCTTCATGTTGATCCCGTCACACTCGTGGCCGGCGCAGTCGGCGGCGTCCTCGCGGCCATCGTGTGTATCTGGCTGACCGTTCGTGGCGTCCGCACATTCTCTCCGCGTGAACTGCTGAGCGGATCCACGACCAGCGCACTGACGGCGACTCAGAAACCATCGGCGCTGCGTCAATTCCTGGCGCCCGCCATGCTTGTGGTGGCCGTTGTTCTCTCAGGCGCGTCGATGGCCGGTGCCATTCCCGCAGCCGCCGGGTTCTTCGGCGCCGGCGCGCTCGTCCTCATCGGTGGGTTGCTGATGCTTGGCGTCCGGCTGCGCAAGCCACAGGTGGCAGTGCTGGGTGGACAGGGACTGGGTGCGCTGTCCGCGTTCGGGTGGCGCAATGCGTCATGGCGACCCGGCCGCAGCATGACGTCGGCCGGTCTGGTGGCCGTCGCCGCGTTCCTGCTCGTCTCGGTCGACGCCTTCCGCAAGAGCACACACGCCGCCGAGGGCGCTCAAGGCGGCACGGGTGGCTTCGCGCTCATCAGCGAGACCGTGCTTCCGATGGTGCACGACCCCTCGACAAGCTCTGGACGCGAAGAGCTCGGCCTGCAGTTCCAGTCGAGCGATCCGGTCTTCGCCGGCGCGTCGGTATTCGGCGCTCGACTTCGTCCTGGTGATGACGCGAGCTGTTTGAATTTGTATCAGCCGAAGCAGCCGCGTGTGCTTGGCGTGACGGACGCATTTATTGACGCCGACCGGTTTACGTTTGCGAAGAGTCTCGCCGAGTCCGACGCCGATCGCGAAAACCCCTGGCGCCTGCTGCGGGGTGCAGATGCGGATGGCGTCGTGCCTGCCGTGGTGGACGCGACGTCGCTGCAGTACGTGCTGCATGCGGCAGTGGGGGACGTGATCACGATTGACGCCGAGACCGCGCGACCCCTGCGTCTGCGGATTGTCGGGTCGCTCTCAGACAGCGTGTTGCAGGGCGAGATTATGATCGCCGAATCGGCCTTCACCCGGGTCTTCCCGGATGCGGCAGGCTACCGCGTGATGCTCGTGCAGGTGGAGGCGGGTCGCGGTGATGAGGTCGCGATGGCGATTGAAGACCGGCTTGAGCCATATGGCGCGGACGTGCAGTCGACCCTGCGCAAACTTGAGGCGTACCACCGTGTCGAGAACACCTACCTGTCGACGTTCCAGACACTCGGCGGACTTGGTCTCGTACTCGGCACCATAGGTCTGGCCGCCGTCACCGCCCGCAACGTCCTCGAGCGTCGTCGTGAACTCGCGCTACTCGCCGCGGCCGGGTATCGCATGCGTGACCTGTCGGTGATGGTCGTCGCCGAGAACCTCGGCCTCGTGGCGTTCGGGCTCGGCATTGGCGTGGTCGCGGCGCTGGTCTCCATCGCGCCCGTGCTCATTGCTCGCGGAGGCCGTCCCCCGGCGCTGTCGATGATCTGGCTGCTGGCCGTCGCCGCCGCCGGCGTGGTCGCGGCCCTCGTGGCCACGCGCGCTGTCCGGCGTCTGCCGCTCCTGGCATCGCTGCGCAGCGAATAGCGTCGAGTTCGTGCTACTTGTGCGTCCACGCAAATAAAGTTGCAACTTTATTTCCCTATAGGC
>CAYZLT010000065.1:0-13342 GCA_964479175.1 uncultured Solibacteraceae bacterium
CCTCCGAGAGGAAGTGATCCACCCGGAACGGCTTCTGGAGCACGACCGCCCCGAGTGAGACCGCGTGTTGCAGCAGTGACGGGTCGGGCGCGTAGCCGGTCACGAAGATCACCCGGCCGTCAGGCTTCAGTCGCCGGAAGTGCGCGGCCAGCTCAGGGCCGCTGACGTCCGGCATGACCACGTCTGTGACCAGCAAGGCGATGTCTTCGCTGTGCCGGGTGGCCAGCGTGATGCCCTGGGCGCCGTTCCGGGCGGTCAGCACGCGACACCCACTGCTGACGAGTACTTCCTCCATCAGATGCCGTACGGCCGCATCGTCTTCCGCCAGCAACACAAGTCCTGAGAGGCGTCCGACAGGCGAGGATGACTCGTCCAGCACGAAGTCGGCGTTGGCCTCAACCTGCGGCAGCAGAATATCGAAGGTGGTACCCGCGTTGGGCGCCGAGCGAATTTTGATCGCGCCTCCGGCGGCAATGACACTGCCATAGACGGTCGACAGCCCGAGACCGGTGCCGCGCCCGTTTTCCTTGGTCGTAAAAAACGGCTCAAAGACACGGGACGCGACGTCGCTCGACATGCCGGTTCCTGAATCAGCAAAGCGCAACCGCACGACAGGCCCGGGCGCCACCGCGCCGATAAACGCAGGAGCCAGCGCACCCACCACCAGTGGTTCAGCCGTCACAGTGAAGGTTCCGCCGCCTGGCATTGCATCCCGGGCGTTCACGGCAAGGTTGATGACCACCTGGTCAAACT
This sequence comes from uncultured Solibacteraceae bacterium, assembly GCA_964479175.1. GTDB lineage: Bacteria > Acidobacteriota > Vicinamibacteria > Vicinamibacterales > SCN-69-37 > SYFT01. Next base: position 754 of record CAYZLT010000065.1, read on the forward strand.
GCACCGGGTCCATGGTGACGTGGAGATCGGCGTTGCCGATGATCGTGTCGATGCAGATGTGTTCCCCGAGTAGCTTCGACAGGAGTTCCTGCGCATCGAGCAGTCGACGTCGCAGGTCGAACGTCACAGGACGCGCATGCTCCAGGCGGGAAAAACTCAGCAGCTTGCGCGTGAGTTCGCGGCCCCGTTCGGCGGCAGAGACGATGCCGGACACGTGGCGCTGGATTTCACCTGGGTTGGCGGTGCGCTCCGCCAGCTCAGCGTTGCCAAGAATCGCCGTCAGCAGATTGTTGAAGTCGTGTGCCAGTCCGCCGGCCAGACGGCCCACCGTCTCTAGACGGTCGGTGGCTTCCAGGCGCGCTTGAAGTTGGCGCTGTTCGGTGACATCTCGCGCGACACCGAGGATGCCGCCAATGGCCGGGTCATCGCAGAGATTGTGCCCCTGCGTTTCCAGCCAGCGCCAGCCGCCTGCCTTGTGGCGGAACCGCATGGTCACACGAGCTGTCTGTGCGGGGGCCGTCAGCAGACTGGCCAGGCCTGACTGGGCCTCGGGCAGATCGTCCGGGTGCGCGTAGTCGAGGATGTTGTGTTCCAGCCGCTCGCCGGCCTGATACCCGAGCACCCGCTCAACGGCGGCGTTTTCGAATTTGATGCGCCCGTCGGCGTCAAAAATCATCACGATGTCGAGGGTATGGTCCACGATGGCCCGGGTCCGCTCCTGCTCGACGAGCACCTGTCGTTCCGCACGTCGCCGTTCCGTGCTGTCGATAAAACTCGCGAAGTACACCCGGTGCTTGCCATCGTCGGAGGTGACACGCGTGCCGGAGAGTTCGACGTCAAACTCCGAACCGTCCTGACGTCGCGCCCGCAGTTCTGCCTCGAGCTGCTGGTCCTGCGCGAATTGGGCGGCCACCGCCACTGCGGCCGCCGGATCGGCCCAGAACGAGAAGGCATCGCGCCCGAGAGCCTCGTGTTCGTGCGTCAATCCCCACATGTCCAACATGGTCCGGTTGACATAGGTGACCCGGCCGCGGCTGTCTGCGGTCGCGATGGCGCTGCGTGAGGCGTCCAGCGCCTGAAGGAGTGCGCTCTTGACCATGTGTTACCTGGATCCCCGGCGCCAGTTGGCGACCACCAGGGGGACGGCGAGCACGACGCCACTGGCATCGAGCAGGTGTAGCGGAAAACTTCCAATCATGAGCGTGGGGCCAGGTGCCAGCATGAGGGCCGAGGCCACAAACAGCAGCGCCCGCTCAAGCGTCGGCGTCCGGGAGAACATGAACCCTGCAATGCCGGCCGCAAACGTGAGAATGCCCGCGACGGCAATGAGGACGGCCGCGAGAATGTCGCCGAGAGGGGGAAACCCTCCGGCGTTGGACATCATCAGGAGTTCCGGACGGTAGACAAAAATGAAGGGCAGCGTAAAGCCGACCAGGGCAAAACGGAAGGCCGCCCAACTCGTCTTCATGATGTCCGACCCGGCGATCGACGCTGCAGCATACGCGGCCAACGCCACCGGCGGCGTCACCATGGCCATCATGCCGAAGTAGAAGATGAACATGTGCGCAGCCAGCGGCACCACACCGAGTTGATCGAGCACGGGGCCGACGAGTGTGGCCAGCAGCAGGTAGACGACCGCTGAGGGCAGGCCCATGCCAAGCACCAGCGACGACACCATGATGAGCACAAGCGCGAGAAACAGATTCTGCTCGGCCAGCGGAAGAATCGTGGAGGGGAGACGCGTGCCGATGCCCGTCATGGTGACAACGGCGATCACGATGCCGACACAGGCGGCGGCCGCAACCAGTGGGACCGAATCCCGGGCCGATTCGATGATGGCCGTGCGCACCTTCGCCCACGTCAGCCGTGTGCGTGGGTGCAGGAAGGAGATGGCGGTCGTCACGAGCAGGGCAATACTGACGGCCCGGAACGCCGTGTACCCCATCACGAGAAACACCACGAGGCTCAGGAGCGCGACGCCAAACACGATGCCTTCAAACGGGTGGCCTCGTTCAATCTTCGGAAGATCGGGAGAGTCACCGGCCGTGCCGACGGCCAGCCTGCGCGCCGTGAAGTGCACGATGAAATACAGCGACAGGTAATACAGGATCGCCGGAATGGCAGCGGCCCTGACGATCTCGAGATAGGTGACCGGCGGCTGGACCAACTCCAGCATCATGTAGGCGCCGGCACCCATGACCGGCGGCGCCAACGCGCCGCCCGAGCTGGCCGCCGCCTCGATGCCGCCGGCTTCGTGCGCAGGAAAGCCCGCGCTCTTCATCATCGGAATCGTGAAGGTCCCGGTCGCCACGGTGTTGGCCACCGCACTCCCAGACAACGACCCCATCATGCCGCTGCTGATGACGGCCACCTTGGCCGGACCGCCCGGCGTCTTGCCAAACCTGCGCGCCGCAAAGTCGATGACAAATCGCGTGGCGCCGGTGGCACCAAGGAGGGCACCAAACACCACAAACAAAAAGACGTAGGTGAACATCACCGAGAGCGCGACGCCAAACACGCCCTGGCTGTGCAGAAACGATTGCGCGACGATGCGGTCGAGCGGGTAGCCGCGATGCGGAAAGAACCAATCAGGCGACCAGGCGCCGAAGTACGCGTAGAGCAGGAAGAACCCGGAGAGGAGCGGCAGGGCCCATCCCAGCGTACGGCGTGCCGCCTCCATCACGAGGAAGAGTCCCACGGCACCCACCATGATGTCCGACGCCGTCTCGTAGCCGGCACGATTGCCGAGTGACCGACCGTCCATCCACGATGAGGCAAACGCGGGCTCGGTTTGCCACACGATGTAGCCGCAGCAGGCGATGGTGAGTGCGACGAGCAGGCCGTCCACCACACGCATGACCGTGGTGTTGGGCTTGCCCTTCACCAGCGGGACGTTCAAAAAGCACAGCACGAGGCCGAAGCCTGCGAAGACGGCGAGCTGGGCCTGTGGGCCCAGACGTGCATAGTTCACCTCCGCGAGTGTGAACCCGCAGAGCAATGCACTCAGCGCGAGCGTGAGGTTACTGCGGCCAGATGCCGATTTCACGATAGAACCGGATGGCGCCTGCGTGGAACGGGGTGCCCGTGTCTCGAATCACATTCTTCGGATTGATCGCGCGGCCCGCAGGGTGTTTCTGTGTGACCTGTTCGCGCTGTTCCCACAAGGTTTTGGTGACCTGGTACACCAGTTCTTCGTCCTGAGTGCCTGCCGTGATCAGGTGCATCGAACCCACGTCCAGTCCGGCGAACTCCGTCGTCTGACCACGGTAGGTGTTGGCGGGAATGGTGGCGGGCGAAAAGAACAGATAGTCGCTGGACAACTTCGCACGCGCGCCCTCATCAAACGGCACAAAGTACAGGTCCATTGTCGCGGACGCCTGTGTGATGGACGCGGTAGGGATGGCGCCGCCGATGAAGATAGCGGCTGCGGATCCGTCGGTTAACATGTCCACGGACGCGGCCTGGCTGGCGTTGAGCGCCGTGAAATCCTCGTAGCGCACACCATGAGCCTCAAGGATGGGTTTGACGAAGTATTCAAACCCGGCACCGGCCGGACCAATGACCACACGTTTGCCTTTGAGATCGGCGATCGTCCTGATGCCGCTATCGGCCTTGGTGATGAAGAGGGCGACGTTGGGGGCGAGCGTCATCACGGTCTGCATCGGGTACTGGCGATCCCAGCCCTCGCCGCCTCGCACCGCAAAGTAGGTGATCGCGGAGTTGGAGAGGGCGAAGTCCAGTTCACCCTGGGTGAGCCGACGGATGTTTTCTTGCGAGCCGCTGGTGCCCTCCGCTGTGACCTGCCAGTTCTTGTCACCGCTGGAGGCGCCAAGTACTTCGGTCAGCGCCGTGCCCACCACGAAGAAGGCGCCGCCGGGCGGGGCCGTGCCGACGTTGATGAACGTGCGTTCCGGTGCTCCGCCACACGCGAGTGCTGCGGCCAGGATCGTCAGAGCAGGGAGCGTCCGGAACCAGTGAGTCAACTTCATCTGTTTCATCTGAGGAAACCTCGCTGACATTCTAGTATGTCCTCAGATCGCCTTGATCGCCGCGAGCACGTCGTCTGCGTGACCGTCGACCGAGACCTTGTCCCAGCGCTTCGCGACCTTGCCATCCGCGCCAATCAAATAGGTCGTGCGCACGATGCCGAAGTATTTTCGACCGTAGCGCATCTTCTCCTGCCAGACCCCGTACTTGTCGGCGACCTCGTGTTCAGCATCTGCGAGCAGCGGAAACGTGAGGCCATGTTTGTTGGCGAACTTGGCCTTGCTCTTTTCATCCAGGATGCTCACACCAAGCACCACCGCGTCACCCGCCTTGGCGAACTTCGGCAGACGTGACTGAAAGTCGCACGACTCCGTCGTGCACCCCGGCGTGTCGTCCTTCGGGTAGAAATACAGGACCACCGGCTGCCCGGCGTACTGCGACAACTTGTGCGCCGTGCCGGACTGATCGTTCAACGTGAATGCGGGAGCCTTCTGGCCTGGATCAATGAGGGGCATTTGGGGATTGTATCCAACGTGAGGTTCCACCACGCCTCAAGATCCTCGTAACGCCGCACCCCCATGACGCGCCTGTAAAGCACGCCCCACGCCAGAACTACATCTGAGAGGTTCAACGTTCAGCGTTCCTGGTTCGCGGCCGCACCGAATCCTATGTGCCGCGAGGGGAGGGAAAGAACCCAGAACCTCAAGGCGTCGCGTGTCACCCCTCAGCGATGCAGTACAGGTACCGATACCCCTGGAGATAGATCTCCCCATTCACCAACGCCGCAGACGAGTCGAAGCCGTTGTCAAGCGTGTTGGTCGCGAGGACCTCGGACTTCGGTCCGTGGCGGAGCACGACGGTCGCACCGTCCCGGCCGGTGATGTAGACGCGGCCGTCGGCACCGACGGGAGAGGCAAACACGTTCGGTGCGGCTTCCAGGCGCTGCAGGCCGTAGTGCTGCGCGCCGGTCTTGGCGTCAAAGACCGTCAGACTGCCCGTTGTTCGACTTGAGCATGTACAACACGCCGCGGAGTCGGCGTCTTCGAGACGCGCCCGTGGCGTGGGGGCCACGCCAGTGCCCCCAGAACCGGTCGGCGCCAGCCAGAGTGGATGCCGCACCGAGAGACACACATGTCGCCAAGAACGTCATGAATTTGGATACCATCCCGTCGTCATTTCGCCCCGACCCCGCCGCGTGTTACGCGGGAGGGCACCACGCCGACTAGAATCGTTCTCGTGAGCGGCGAACCCACGGGGCACTCGGGAAATTCTCTGTACGCCCGCATGGTCGCGCTGCGGCAGTCCGGGCGCCGGTTTGCGGTCGCCACGGTCGTGCGCACCCATGGAAGCACCCCGCAGGTACCTGGGGCCACGCTGGTGCTGGGGGACGGTGAGGATGTGCGGGCGGCCGTCGGCACCTTGGGCGGTGGCTGTGTGGAGGCCGATGCCGTGGATGCGGCCCTCCAGGTCATCACGACCGGAGTGCCCTCGTTGCGCGCGTACGAACTGACCGAGGATCTCGCGTGGAACACCGGCCTGGTGTGCGGCGGGACGATGTGGATTCTGGTGCAGCGCGACGACCACGCCTTTGCATTCGATGACATCGACGTTCTCACCGAGGTCACAGACGCATCCGTCGGTGGCGCGCCCATCGCGATCGTGACTCGTCTCCACAAAGAGGACGGTGGCCTCGCCTTGGCCGGCCGGCTGGCCGTGCGTGCGGATGGCACTCGTCTCGGGTCACTTGGCCATACCGGTCACGACGCCGATGCCGTGGCTGCGGCAGTGGCGCAGTTGCCCCACGGCACCGCCCGTCTCGTGAAACAGGGCGACGATCACGATCTGCTGATTGAGGCCATCGCTAGTCGGCCTCGGGTTGTGGTCGCCGGTGGTGGGCACGTCGCGCTGGCCATCGCCCGGCAGGCGACCGCGCTCGACTACGATGTGACCATCGTGGAAGACCGGCCGGAATTTGCCACAGGGGAACGATTTCCAGGTGCCACCGTCCTTCAGGGCGACGTGCCCTCCACGCTGGGCGCGCTGACCTACGCCTGGAACAGCTTCATCGTCATTGCCACCCGTGGCCACAAGCTCGATGCCGACTGTGTGCTGCGGGCGGTGCACACCAACGCGCGATACATCGGCCTGCTCGGCAGTCGTCGCAAGACGGTGCTCATCGAACAGATGTTGCGCGACGAGGGGATCGGCGAGGATCGCATTGCCGCCATCCGCGCTCCCGTGGGTCTCGACCTAGGGGGCCGAACCCCTGCAGAAATCGCCCTCTCGGTCATGGCCGAGATCACCCAGATCCGCTACCACGGCACCGGCGCCCCCCTCTCCTCCCGCTGACGGAACGCCGGGACTTCGATCCCCGTCCGGTTCTCCATGTTCTCCATGTTCTCCGACCTCCGCCATGCCATCCGCCTCCTGATCAAGGACCGAAGCTTCACGGTGACGGCCCTACTGACGCTGACCCTGTGTATTGGTGCCAATACGGCGATCTTCAGCGTCGTGCAGTCAGTGCTGTTGCGGCCCTTGCCCGTGCCTGATGCGGATCGCCTGGTGCTGGTGCTCAACAGTTATCCGAATGCCGGAGCACCCCGGGCCGCCGCAGCGGTGCCGGACTATTTTGACCGCCTCACGAGCGTGACCACACTCGAAGAGCAGTCGCTGTATCGACGGTCGGGTGTCACACTTGGCGCCGTCGGCGGCGCCCAGCGACTGGTGTCGGTGCAAGCCACCCCATCGTTTTTCCGACTGACGGGTGCCCGGCCCGTGGTTGGCAGCCTGTTTTCTGAATCGGATGCAGACGAGGGAGCGACGCGTCGGGTCCTGCTCAGTCATGGCATGTGGCAGGAGAAGTACGGCGCCGATCCTGGTGTGGTGGGGCGCGAGGTCCGGCTCAACGGCAACGTGCATCTGGTGGCCGGTGTGCTTCCCGCAGACTTCACCGTGCTCTGGAATGACATCGACGTCTGGTTGCCCACCCAGTTCACCGCCAACGAGAAGTCAGACAACAGTCGCCATAGCAACAATTGGACGATGGTGGGACGACTGAAAGAGGGCGCCTCGCTTGCGCAGGTGCAGCAGCAGCTTGACGCCATCAACGCCGCCAATGACGAACGGTTCCTCCAGTTTCGACAGATTCTGAAAGACGCCGGGTACCGCACCGATGCCTTCATGTTGCAGACCGATCTGGTGCGCGAGTTGCGGCCGGTGCTGTACCTGCTCTGGGGCGGCGTGGCGTTTGTGTTGCTCATCGGATGCGTGAACATCGCGAACCTCGTCATGATTCGGTCCAGTGGCCGAGCGCGCGAAATGGCGACCCGTCATGCGATCGGTGCCTCACATGGACGTTTGAGTCGTCAGATGTTGTCCGAGACGATCCTGGTGTCGATTGTTGGAGGTGCGCTGGGGATCGTGCTCGGATGGTGGGCCCTCTCAGCCGTGCCGACACTCGGCCTCGATGAACTGCCGCGAGGACACGAAATCCACATGGACCTGACGACCGTGGCCGTGGCGTTCGGGATGACATTGCTCGTCGGGGTCCTGATCGGTGTGGTGCCGGTCCTGCAGTTGCGCACGATGAACGTCAACAACACGTTGCGCGATGAGGGACGTGGCGGCACCGTGAGTCGTGGGACCAACCTGTTGCGCAGGGGACTGGCGACCGCACAGATCGCGTTGGCCTTTGTGCTCCTGATCGGTGCCGGACTGATGTTGGCCAGTTTCCGGGAAGTGCTGAAGATCGATCCAGGCTTCACGCCGTCAGGCGTGATCACTGCCGCCGTCACCCTGCCGAGCACCGCGTATCCCGATCCGGCGGCACTGGCCACCGTGTCGCGACGACTGGTTGAGGCGGCGCAGTCGATTGCCGGGGTGGAACACGCGGGGCTCACCTCAACGCTTCCCATGAGCGGCGATTACAGCAGCAGCGTGATCTTCGCGGAAGGCTACGTCATGAAGCCGGGTGAGTCCCTGTTGTCGCCTGCGCAGACGTCGGTGAGCAATGGGTACTTCGAGGCCATGAATACGCCGTTGGTCCGTGGCCGACTCTTTAATGTGGCCGACACGATGCAGTCTCCGCTGGTCATCATCATTGATGAACAATTGGCGGAGAAGTTTTGGCCCGGCCAGGACCCCATCGGGCGTCGCATGTACCCGCCGGCCGGCATGGACGATCCGACGGCCATCACACCGGAGACCCGGTTCTACAACGTGGTCGGCGTCGTCAAGAACGTGCAAATCACCGGACTGGCGAGCAGCGTGCCCATGGTGGGCGCTTACTATTTCGCGCAGGCGCAGTCGCCAGACCGCAGCCTCACACTGGCGCTGCGCACCTCCACCTCGCCGGAATCCGTCGTGAACACCCTGCGGTCCAAGGTGGCCGAGATCAATCCCGAACTGCCGGTGTATTCGGTGCAGACCATGATGGAACTGATGGAGGAGTCGCTCGTCAGTCGACGGGTGCCGATGCTCATCGCGGCGGCCTTCGCCCTGGTCGCATTGTTCCTCTCGGCCATTGGCGTGTATGGCGTGCTCGCGTATCAGGTGTCACAGCGTCGGCGTGAGATCGGGATCCGCATGGCCCTCGGCAGCACCACGCGCGAGGTGTTCGGTCTGGTGTTGGGTGACGGTCTGAAGATCGCCGGCGTCGGACTGGTGTTGGGGCTGGGCGGCACCTATTTTGTTGGTGAGGCGATGAAGAGCCAGTTGTACGAGGTGGCGCCGTACGACCCCGCCATCATCGGCATGGTGGCCGCCGTGCTGACGATGGTCGCCATCGCGGCCACGCTCATTCCCGCCCGCCGAGCCGCCAGGGTGAATCCCCTGACGGCGCTTGGGGATCAATAGTCCCAGCCCTGCGTCTCCGTGCCTCCGTGTCTGCCTGTGAATCGTCCTGCGACTAGCCCCGCTGGGCGTACGTGATCACGTAGCCGTCGGGATCGAGAAACGCGAACTCGGTCAAGCCATACCACTTCTTCTCCATGGGCATGACCACTCGCACCTTTGGCGCGAGCGTGGCGTAGGCCTGCTCGATCTCGGTGACCTCAAAAAACAACGTCAGCGTGCCGCCGAGCGGTTGGTTCTTGAAGGACTGGTACTCCTCGGTCGCAGACTCGACCGAGTTCAAAAACACCTGCACCTCTCCGAATGTCACCCCGGCAAAAGCAAACGGCGGAGCATCGGGAACCGTCATCGCGACAGTGAATCCCAGCACGTCGCGATAAAACGCAATGCTCTGTTCGACGTTGGACACGACAAGGTTGGGCGTGAGTTTGGTGATCTGATGGGGCATCTGGAAACGCGGGAAGAATACCACGTGTCGATTTCAGGATGGTTGTGAAGGCCTTGACTCGTGGCTCCCTGTGAATCTATCGCCGGCAGGCTTCTGGCTACTGCATATCGGTGAGAGACGTCGGTGCGACCGACGCGCGCAGGGCATTGAGCACGGCAAAGACATCGATTAGTTCCTGGGCGATCGCACCCGTCACCGGAGGCAGATAACCTGCGGCCGCCAGGCCCATGCCCACGACGCTCAGGATCATGCCGCCCACCGCACTTTGCAATGCAATGGCGCGCATGCGTTTGCCGATGTGCAGCAACTCGTCCACGCGGCCGAGTGAGCTGTCCATGATCACTACGCTCGCAGCCTCGGCCGTCACGTCGCTGGCCTGCCCGAACGCAATGCCGACCGTGGCGGCGGTCAGCGCCGGGGCATCGTTGATGCCGTCACCCATGAACACCGTGGGGGTGCGTGCGGTCTCCGCTCTGACGAGAGCCAGCTTCTGCTCCGGACTCTGGCTGGCGTGAATCTCAGTGATGCCGACCTTCTCGGCGAGGTAGCGCACCTCGCTGTCGCGATCTCCGGAAACCAGCATCACGCGCGTAAAGCCGTGTCGTGGCCCAAGATGACTGATAAACGTCCGGCCATCCGAGCGTGGTTCATCGCGGAATCGGATCAGGCCCGCCGCCTTCCCGTCGATCGCGGCGACACATTCCAGGCCACCTTCGATGGGGGGCAGTGCAGCGACGCCATCAGGGTCAGTCCCCGCCAGCGCGCGGCGGCTGGTGACCTGCACCTCACGTCCGCCCACGCGCCCGCGCAATCCCTCCCCCGGTCGCTCACTGACCTCGACGGCCTCGACGGTGGGGGCCTTGTCGGCCGTCGCTCTGGCAAGGATGGCGGCAGAGAGTGGATGCCGTGAATACCGTTCGAGGCTGGCCACCGCCGAGAGCACCTCGCGCTCCGTGAAACCCATCGTTGCATGCACCGCCGTGACCTCGGGCTGGCCGTAGGTGAGTGTGCCAGTCTTGTCGAAGATCGCGGTGCGGCAGGTCGCGATCGTTTCCAGCGCAGCCGGGTCCTTGATGATGATGCCGCGTCTGGCCGCCAATGAGACAGACCCGATGATCGCGACGGGAATGGCGATGAGCAGCGGACACGGCGTGGCCACGACCATGACCGCCAGGAAGCGCCGCGGATCACCCGTGATCGCCCACGCGGCTACCGCGACCCCGACCGCGAGTGGTGTGTAGTACGCCCCGAGCTGGTCGCCCAGGCGCCGCAGGGCAGGCCGTCGTTGTTCCGACTCCCGCATCACCTCCATGATTCGGGCGTACCGGGAATCCACCGCACGCTTCTCCGCGCGGATGGTCAACACACCTTCACCGTTGACGGCACCGGACAACACCGACGCGCCGACTGTTTTTGACAACAGGTACGGTTCACCCGTCAGATACGACTCGTCCATCGTGCTGCGGCCCTCGATGACGATGCCGTCCACGGGGCAGGCCTGATGAGGGAACACCACCAACTCATCACCGGGTTCAACGGAGGCGAGCGGAATGTCTTCGGTCTCCTGACCGGCGCTGCCGGTGCGACGATGGGCGATGCTGGGAAGACGTTTGGCGAGTGCCGAAAGGGCAGACGACGCGCGGCCGACGGCGTACGCCTCAAGAGCCTGGCCGCCGGACAACATCAGCACGACCAGTGTGCCCGCGAGGTACTCGTCCAGCAGGACACTGGTGACAATCGAGATCCCGGCCAGCAGGTCAGAGCTGAAATTGCGTCGCAGCAGTTCGCGACCAAGGCCGACGATGAGCGGCAGTCCCCCCAGCGCCAGCGCGACCTGCAGCGGTCGGACCGGCCAGAGCGTCAGGTGGACAACGATGGCCACGACCGCGAGCACCGCGATCGCCACCTCGCGCCGAGACGACGAGGGCATACCTGGATTGTACGCTTCCGTTTAAGAAAGAGCATTCAACAGGGGTGGCATGAAGATCCATGTTGAAAAGGTCTTTTGACGACGCGACGCGACTCTTGTCAGAAGCCGAGGCGGCGGCGGCCGCCGACAAGCACGCCTGCGACGCCGAGCAGTGGGGTGACCAGCGTGATCCATGTGGGCTGACGAGCGTGGTTCATCGCGTCCGACATGGTGGGATCGGGGCCCCGCAGTCCGCCGCGTGGCTCGGCCTCGCTCTGCGCTGCGATCGCGGACATGATGCCGAACACCAGGACCAAGCCGGCCAGCACGGGGACCGCGCGGGACTTGCCGCCGACCGACGCCGCCACCCACCCGCCCAGCAGAGCGCCGGCGAAACCCAGCACAAAACTCAGCGCGATCCAGCCCATGGACGCCTCGTAGGTGCCCGGCGCAAACAGCCGGTCCATTCCCAGGAGAGGAAATGCGCCTGCAAACGTGGCGAGGATGAAGATCACCATGACGAGATATCCCGCGACCGCACCCAATACCGTTCCGACAATCTGCTTCTTCACCGCGTGTCTCCTCCACCTAACCCAAGCGCTGCATCATACGCTGCGGTGAACTCTGCGCGCACGGATTCAAATCGTGTGTCGCCTAACCCATACGTCGACAACCAGAATCCACCGCGCACCATCCCAGCTCCAGGTTCGATTTCGATGAACAGGATCGCGTCGTTGAGTGACGGAATGAGGAATGCCGCCTGGCAGGTCGCGACTTTGTAGACCACCGGTGTGGTTTCCAGACCGTCGGTGAGCGAGACGAGTCGCGCGAATGCGTCCTCCCTCGTCATCGCCACGCGTGCCCTGAATCCGATCAGGTCGCGGCGGACATCGCGATGGCGTTCGAGATACCACTGCAGGTGCGCCATGAAGTACGACCACCCACCCTCCACCATGTGAAACTCATCGTCCCACTCCGGCCCATCACCAAAACCGGACTGGACAAGGCGGACGACCGTGCCGCCGTCGCGGGCTTCAAGGTGGAAGTCGATGGCGACCTTCACGGGACCGCGTGTCTCGGTCCATTGGAAATGCCGAGCGGGTTCCCATCCGGTGATCGGGGCTTCGCCTGCGGCACCCTCGCCCCAGGAGACCCAGACCGATCCGCCCACGCCAGGCGCCACTCGCGCGTCGACAGAAAACCACTGCGTCAGCCCGCGGGCCTCGGTGAGCGCCTTCCACACCACGTCGGCAGGGGCGTTGATGAAGACCTCCTTGGCGACCTCGCGGCTCACTGAATTTTCCGGTGCGTGACGGACGCAATCGTCTGGTCTGGTTGCCCGGCGACCTTGAAGCTGACCTCGACATATTCAGCGGGGTCGTCGCCGCCAGCGC
>CAYZLT010000066.1:0-5914 GCA_964479175.1 uncultured Solibacteraceae bacterium
CAATGACCGCCAGCGCCAACGCAAAGGCCACCCACTGTGGCCAGGTCGGATGGTGCGGCAAACCGGTGATATCCACCGTGAGCGCCTGACCTGCCGCGATGGCCGGACCTGAGGCAAAGAGCAACGGCTGACCGTTGCTGCTCACCACGTTGCGCGCCGTGACCTGGGGTGACTCGATGGCGAGCGCTCCGTGTTGCTCCACGAGCAACGTCAGTTGTTGCAGCGTCGCGGGCCAGATTTGTTCGAGGCTCGCCGTCGGCCCCCGATACGGAAGTTCGTAGGCCACTTGCGCGACGGTTGGACCAGGGGCAAACGGACCAGTCACGATGATGCGCGGGCCGTTGGCCGTGGCCTGTGTGGTCGACCCCTCGAGCATGGCCACCCCGCGCGCCTCGGTGGGCAGCTCAAAAATCAACGGGCCGTCGATGTCCACGGGAGCGTCGCCCGCGTTCACGATTTCCAGCACGTAAAAGATTCGCAGAGCGTTCTCCGCGAGTTCGATGATCACGCGTGATTCCTGGCCCAGCGTCACCGTGCCTTTGACGGCCGGGACGGCGGGTGCTGCCGGGGTCGCGGCTGCAGCCTCTGCAGCGGCCTTATCCGCATCCGGATCCACAGCGATCAGCGCCACCATCATGCCGGTCAACCCGATGGGAATGGGTTGTGAATCCAGTCGCTGCCCATCCACCATGGTCGACACGCGCACCGTGTTCCCCGTGCGCAGCCCGGACACCAGTGCGCGGCCGTCCTCGCCGGTGGTGACCGTGCGCGACTCGCCATCCACGTTGACGTCAACCCTCAGACCCGCCACGACCTTGTCAAAACTGCCGCGCGCCACGCGCACGGTCAGGCTGCCGGGCGGCACATCCGGCGACGGCAACGGCCGTCCGGACATCTCCCGGAAGTTCGGCATCTGCGCCTGCGCACCGACCGCGCAAAAAGCGACAAAGGCCGTCAGGAGTGTGAGTGTTCTGATCGGGCCTGCCCTGAGCGAGCGAAGCGAGTCGAAGGGATTCACGTATGTACGCTCCCGAGCTTTTCGCCGCACTGCTTGCAGAATTTGGCGTCGCCGTCGTTGCTGGTGCTGCAGCGAGGACACACGGCGGCGCGGCTGGCCGCGGAGAGCGCCGATTTTGCCGGGGCGTCGGGAGGAATCTGATCGAGCTGCTCCATGATCAGAAGCGCCCGCTGTTTGAGCCGTCCCAGCATGTCCTGATAGTCAGCCTCGCTCACCTTCTTCATGCCGAAATCGAACTCCAGGTCCTTGATGGCGCGCAGGACCGTGACCTTGTCCTGCTCCAGCACCTCACGTAGCCGCTGTCCGAGCACGGGCGTGGTGTTTTTCGACAGCAGCGCCATCAGCGTCTGATGAAGGGCGTACGCCGTGTATCCAGCGGCGAGGGCCGCACCACTCAGCAGCAGGAGCGCTGCCGGGTGGGTGTTGCGTGCCATGACGACCGCCGCCGTGGCGGCGACCATCGACAGCAACACATAAAAATGTCCGGCCGTAAATGGGGCAGGCTCAGTCGAGGTCTCGGAGCTCATCGTCCAACCTCGCTTCCCGTTCCTGCCTCGCCGCGGTCTGGACCGGAGCCACCACCGGCACGTCGGTGGTCTTGCGCGTCCATCGCACGGCCACGCCGCCCACCACGATGATGCCGACCAGGCCCACGGCATACGGCAGGAACCACGCGAGCCGGTTGAAGCCCTTGTCAATGGGGGCCGCGAGCACTTCCTGACTGCCGTATTTCTTCACGTAGTAGTCCACAACCTCGTCGTACGATTTGCCGGCCGCCACGAGCTCGGAAATCTCCGTCCGCATCGCTTCGGCAGTACCACACGTGCACTCCCCCACACGTTTGCGACCACAGGTGCCGCACATGCAGACGATCTCATCGCGCAGCTTCTTTTCAACAGGCGATCGTGGCACGAGCAATACGACTTGTGAATTTTCCACGTGCTGCGCGTGTGCATGTGGTGCCAAGCCCACCATCAGCAGCAGCATCAACCCCGTGGTCACGGCCGCTTCGGGGACTTTGGCCGTCGCGAAGGCCATCGACCGTTCCGGCAACAGAGAAAGAATGGTGCCCATGCTCAGAATCCCGAATCCAAACCACAACCAGTTGATCAGCGGGTTGACCGTCACTTCAAATGTCGCGCGCTGCGTTTCAACTTCATACGCCGCAAGGACGATGTAGAGGTCCTCGGCAAACCCACGACGAATGGCCACCTCAGTGGTCGGCTCATCTTCGCGGTCGCGGAAGAACCACCGCGCGGGGTACATGCCCCCCATCGGTTTGCCGTTTTTGGTCACGGTCGTGTGCCCCGTGATCATCTGCTTCTGACCGTCGTCGGTGACCTTCAAGGCGTCGTACGTCACGACGTAGTCCCCAATCGCCACCTGTTGTCCAGGCTCAAGGTTGATCTGTTCCTCCAGCTTGAAGCCGTTGCCGGCAAAACCGAAGAAGATCAGGACGATGCCCAGGTGCACGATGTACCCGGCGTACCGTCTCCGCGAGCGCGCGAACAGGCCGATCACCGCCGTGAATCTGTCGGTGCCCGTCGCGCGCTGCCGCACACCGGACCCGCGCCAGAACTCCTGCATGATGGTGCCGAACACAAATCCACACAGGCCGAAGCACAACCCCGCCGCCCAGAAGTTGACACCAAGCGCCATGACGATGCCGAGCACCGTGAGACCGCTGAGCACGGGCCACATCAACTGGTGGCCCATGCTGCTCATCGCGGTCTTGCGCCAGGCGAGCAACGGACCAATGCCCGCGAGCAGCAGCAACGTCAAGCCGATCGGCAACATCCACTTGTCGAAAAACGGCGGACCGACGGTGAGGCGTTCGCCGCGCAGCGCTTCGCTGATCGTCGGAAACATCGTCGCGAACAGCACGAAGAATGCCGAGAACAACAGAATCCAGTTGTTGGCGAGGAAGGCGGCCTCACGCGACGCCCACGAATCGAGTTCGTTGCGCGCGCGCAGCAGCGGCATGCGCCAAATCACGAGGCCAAAACTCACCGTGAGAATCACGATCATGAAGATCGTGAACATCCACGCCAGCTCGCGGTCTTCACCAAACGCGTGCACGGACTGGACGATGCCCGAGCGCGTCATGAAGGTGCCGAAGATGGTGAGAAAGAACGTCATGATGACGAGGGAGATGTTCCACACCTTCAACATGCCGCGCCGTTCCTGGACCATCACGGAGTGCAGGAAGGCCGTGGCCGTAAACCACGGCAGCAGGCCGGCGTTTTCCACCGGGTCCCAGCCCCAGTAGCCGCCCCAGCCCAGTTCTTCGTAGGCCCACAACCCGCCGAGGGCCAGGCCCAGACTCAGAAACAGCCACGAGGTCATCGTCCAGCGACGCACGGCACGCAGCCACGAGTCGTCAAGCTGACCGGTGATCAACGCGGCGAGCCCGAACGCAAACGGAATGGTCATCCCGACGAAGCCGAGGTAGAGCATCGGCGGGTGGATGATCATGTAGAAGTTCTGCAGCAGCGGATTCAATCCGCGGCCGTCTGCGGGCGTTGAGAGCAGGTGCGTCTCGAACGGGTTGTTGTGAATCACCATGAGGAACAGAAAGAACATCTGTGTCACGGAGATCACGGCCACGACCCACGGAATCAACAACCGGTGCCGCTCCCGATTGATCTGAATCGCCACGCTGGCAAAAATCGCCAGCAGGGTGACCCAGAACATGAGCGACCCATCCAGCCCGCCCCAGTACGAGGTGAGCTTGAAGAACAGCGGCATCGATGAGTCGGAGTAGCTGTTGACGTATTTGATGCTGTAGTCGCCCACGACGAACGAATACACGATGATCGCGGTCAGAATCAGCATCAGGCCGGTCAGCACGTGTGACAGGCCAACCGCGCCGGCAATCAACGACGCGCTGCGACGACGTCCGCCGGCGACGCCGACGGCAAACGCCGCCGCGGCGACGACAAACGCCACCAGAATGAGCGTAGTCCCGAGGGTGGCCACCGGTTACCGCACCGCAGCGGGCAACGCGTCAGCTTCGTAGCGCGACGGGCACTTGGCCATGATGCCGTCCGGCTCGACCACGATGCCGTCCGGGGTCAGTGTGCCCTTGAGCACCACTTCCGCGTCCTTCTTGAAGGTGTCGGGCACCACGCCGCGATACGTCGCATTGACGGTCTTGCCGTTGGCCTGCACCGTAAAGCGATATTCAAGTGTCCGAGGATTGACGAGCGGATCACCCAGCACGTAGCCGTGCACGCGGAGACGCTTGCCTTCCCACTTCTCCGGCTCGGCCATCACTTCGTCAACGTACTTGTAATATTCCGCGCCTTCAGAAATTGACGTGTACATCAAAAACGTCAACGCGCTGAGAATCACCATGGCAGAGAGACTGACTCGAACCGTTTTTTTGGACATTGCTGGCCTCGTCGACGTGTTCACGATGAGCACCCACACCATCGGTTGTGCTCCGGGGTCAGGATACCACTGATACGCGGCGAAGAAGGGCGTCAACCGCCGCCACGGGAAGGCCCACAACGTTGGTGTAGGACCCCTCGATTTTCGGAATAAACCGCGAGGCTCGCCCCTGAATCCCATAGGCACCGGCCTTATCCCGCGGTTCACCACTCTCCACATACGCGACGATTTCGGTCGGAGTAAGTGCTTGCATCCAGACGATGGTTTCTTCGATGGAATCCACCGTCGTCGCCATCCCCACCAGTGCGACGGCGGTCAGCACCCGATGCGCGCGCCCTGAGAGCCCCGTCAACATGCGCACCGCGTCGGCATCGTCCACGGGCTTGCCTAGGACTTCGTCGTCGAGGACCACCACAGTGTCGGCCCCCAGCACAATGCGCTCCGGATGACGCGCGGCGACCGCCTGGGCCTTGGCCAGCGCGACGCGCCTCACATACGCGCCGGCCGGTTCACCCGGATGGCGCGTCTCGTCCACATCCGCCACATCCACCTCAAACACAAACCCTGCCGCGTCCAGCAGTTCACGACGACGGGGGGACGCGGAGGCGAGGACGAAGGGAACGGAGACGCGCATGTCCGGATGATACACTCCGGGATCGGCATGGAATCGCTGCAGCAGACCGCCGCTCGTGTGCTTGGTTCACTGCTCAGCGGACAGCCGTTGACGCCGGGCAAAGTCTCGTTTGCCTGGTCGATCGCGGCCGGCCCCCTGCTGGCCCGTCACGGCACCCCGCACTGGCATCCCAACGGCACGTTGTATGTGCACGCGCGCGAACTGGCGTGGGTCAAGGAACTGGAGCGCTCGCGGCCCATCGTCGCGGAGCGTCTGAAACATCTGCTCGGGCCGGACGTGGTCCGGCGCATTGTCATCAGCAAATCGGAGAACTCTCATGCGTGAAACCGTCATCGTCAGCGCCGTTCGCACCCCGACCGGCAAGTTCCTCGGCGTCCTCAAGGACTTTCGTGCCCCCGACCTTGGTGCGCTGGCCATTCGTGAGGCCGTACGGCGGGCCGGCATTGATCCGGCGCTGGTGGACGAATGCCTGATGGGCAACGTCGTGCAAGCCGGAGTCGGTCAGGCACCGGCGCGGCAGGCCGCCCTGCGTGGCGGATTGCCGAACAGCGTCGGCGCGCTCACGATCAACAAGGTCTGCGGATCGGGCCTCAAGGCCGTCATGCTGGCCGCCCAAGGCATTGCGACCAACGACATCGACATCGCGGTCGCCGGCGGCATGGAGTCCATGAGCAATTGCCCGTATCTGATGACCAAGGTGCGCGAGGGGCTGCGCATGGGCGACTCGAAGATGATCGACTCCATGATTCACGACGGTCTGTGGGACGCGTTTGACGACGTGCACATGGGCATGACTGGCGAACACGTCTCCGAGACGTACCAGGTGTCGCGCGAGGAGCAGGACGCCTATGCCGTGGACAGCCATCGCA
>CAYZLT010000066.1:5924-13333 GCA_964479175.1 uncultured Solibacteraceae bacterium
TCGCAAGGCGGCCGCCGCGACCAGCGCGGGGGCGTTCGCTGACGAAATCCTCCCGATTCAGATTCCGCAGAAAAAGGGCGACCCGCTCATCGTCATCAGGGACGAGGGGATTCGCGAAGACACGTCGATGGAATCACTCGGTCGCTTGAAGCCCGCGTTCAAGAAGGACGGCACGGTCACGGCCGGCAACGCGCCTGGCGTCAACGATGCGGCCTCCGCGCTGGTCGTGATGGGCGCCGACGTGGCGGCGCGTCTGAACCTCACGCCGATGGCACGTGTGGTCGGACAGGCCACCGCCGGGCTCGAACCGAAACTCGTGCTCATGACCCCGGTGGACGCCGTGCGCAAGCTCATGAACAAGACCGGCTGGTCGATCAACGACGTTGACCTGTTCGAACTCAACGAAGCGTTCTCAGTGCAGGGCGTGGCGGTCATCCGCGAACTGGGCCTCGACCCGGCTCGCGTGAATGTGCACGGCGGTGCCGTCGCGCTCGGTCACGCCATTGGCGCAAGCGGCGCGCGCGTGTTGACGACGTTGATTTACGCGCTCAAGCGCCACGGCAAAAAGCGCGGCGTCGCGACGTTGTGCCTCGGCGGCGGCAACGGGGTTGCCCTTGCTGTTGAAGTGATCTGAATGGTCCAGGGTTCACGGTTCACGGTTCTGGAAAATGTAGGCCGGGGTCTTCAGACCCGGCAGGGTTGAGCGATGATCAAAACAATCGGCGTCATTGGTGCGGGAACGATGGGCAATGGGATTGCGCAGGTGTTTGCACAGTCCGGGTTCACGGTGAAGGTGCACGATGCGTCAGCGGGCGCCGTGGAACGTGCGCTGGCCACGATCGGCAAGAGCCTCGCGAAGTTCGTCGAGAAGGGCAAGATGACCGATGCGGATCGCACGGCGACACTCGCCCGCCTCTCGGCCGCATCGTCGCTCGACGACTTCGCCGATGTGGACTACGTCGTCGAAGCGGTGGTTGAATCGATCGAGGTGAAGCGCGCGATCTTCTCGGCGCTCGACCGCATCACCCGGCCCGACGTCATCCTGACGTCGAACACGTCGTCGATTTCGATTACGACGATTGGCGCATCAACGACGCGGCCCGACAAGGTGATCGGCATGCACTTCATGAATCCCGTGCCGCTGATGACGCTGGTGGAATTGATTCGTGGACAGGCGACATCCGACGCCTCGATGCAGACCGCGTCCGACCTCTGCAGGACTCTCGGCAAGACGCCGCTTGAAGCGGCCGACTACCCCGGCTTCATCGCCAACCGCATTCTCATGCCGATGATCAACGAGGCGATCTACTGCGTGATGGAAGGCGTCGGCACACCCGACGCGATCGATGGCGTGATGAAACTCGGCATGAACCACCCGATGGGCCCACTCACCCTCGCCGACTTCATCGGCCTCGACGTGTGCCTCGCCATCATGAACGTGCTGCACGACGGTCTCGGCGATCCCAAATACCGCCCGTGCCCGCTGCTCAAGCGCATGGTCGCTGCGGGACAGCTTGGACGCAAATCCGGCCGCGGCTTCTACACTTACTGACACAGAAAACGACCTCAGAGGTCGTTTTTGTGTACACCAAAACGACCTCTGAGGTCGTTCTGCCAGAACCAGACGGCGACCGCTACAGGCCCAAGAAACATCAGCTCTCTGGCGATCGACGCCAGGTTGATCGACCAGAAGTTGTCGAGCCAATACCGGCGTGAGATGGGACCGAATACGTCCCACCCTGTCGAATAGAAGTCGGCCGACCACGGCCAGAACGCCATGATGCCGATGGGGATGGATGTATCGGATGACATCGCGTCCAGCAGCGGATGCGTCAGCCAGGCCAGGCAGACGGCCAGCCAGATGCGCGTACGGGTGGACGCCACGGGCCAGCGTTGCCAGGCCGCGACCGTGGCCACGATGAGCGCGGCTCCCACACTGTGGGTCTCGCGGCTGTGGCGTCCCCAGAGCAAGTCCAGATCCGGGGCAAGGCCGATGGCCACCAGAATCGTGATCTGACGCCATCGCGCCTGACCGACCGCCAGGAGCCCGGCTATTGCCCACCCCGCCGCGACCGCGGCGAGTCCATGTCCTATCGGCGACGGCATCTTTCAGGACGATATCGCGAACGAGCACGACAATATCGCGAGGCCCGACGACCTGTGACCCTCCCTGTCAGCCCCCGTTGCAAGAATCTTCAATAGTTGACGGCTCTGATGTGGCAGGAATTGCCATCCCGACCAACAAGGGGCGAAAGTCCGAAGGCCCATAACTGTTTGCAATTACATAGGATAGAGGAATACATCAATGAGTTTTCGCTTGACGGAACCCTGGCACACTTCTAGAATGAACTACGGTCCAGCCGTGGTCGCGCCGATTGGCGGTGGCTCTGCGGGGCAAAGGATAACGAGACATATGGCGACAGCAGAACGTGAGAACTCGATCGACAAGGAACGCGCCAAGGCCGTCGAGCTGGCCGTAAGCCAGATTGAAAAGCAGTTCGGCAAGGGTTCCATCATGCGCCTCGGAGGCAAGGACTCCATCGTGGCGCCCATCCCGGTGATTTCGACCGGTTCCATCAGTCTCGACTGGGCGCTTGGCGTTGGCGGCTTCCCCCGCGGACGGGTCATCGAGATTTTTGGACCGGAGTCGTCGGGTAAGACCACGCTGGCCCTTCAAACCATCGCACAGGCGCAGAAACTCGGCGGCGTGGCGGCCTTTGTGGACGCCGAACACGCGCTCGACGCGAAATACGCCCAGAAGCTCGGCGTGGACCTGGAAAACCTCCTGGTCTCGCAGCCCGACAACGGCGAGCAGGCCCTGGAAATCACCGAGGTGCTGATCCGGTCCAATGGCGTGGACGTGGTCGTGGTCGACTCCGTGGCGGCCCTGGTGCCCCGCGCGGAAATTGAAGGCGAGATGGGTGATGCGCAGATGGGTCTGCAGGCCCGCCTGATGTCGCAGGCACTTCGCAAACTGACCGGTGTGGTCGCCAAGTCGAAGACGTCGCTCATCTTCATCAATCAGTTGCGCGAGAAGATCGGTGTGATGTTCGGCAACCCCGAAACCACCACGGGCGGTCGCGCGCTGAAGTTCTACTCGTCGGTGCGTGTGGACATCCGCCGCATCGGCGCCATCAAGGATGGTGATCAGGTCACCGGTGGCCGCACCCGCGTGAAGGTCGTCAAGAACAAGGTCGCGCCGCCCTTCCGCGAGGCCGAGTTCGACGTCATGTATGGCGAGGGCATCTCGCGCGAAGGTGACCTGCTCGACCAGGGTGTGGAACACAACCTCGTCGAAAAGAGCGGCACCTGGTTCTCCTACAAGGGCGAACGCCTCGGCCAGGGTCGGGAAAATGCGAAGACGTTCCTCAAGCAGAACCCCGCGATGGCGTCTGCGCTTGAAGTCTCGCTGCGCCAGGCCATGGGGCTTGCAAACAATGGGCCGGCCGCGGTGGTGCCTGAAGCGGCCAAAAAGGAATAGCAGGCGGGCAGATGAGGGGATGGGGAGATGAAAACCTCTCCATTTCCTCATCTCCGTACTCCCCCATCTGAGAGCGTGTTAAGATTTTCAAGCCTCAGGAGCCGAGGTAGCTCAGTTGGTAGAGCATACGATTGAAAATCGTAGTGTCGGCAGTTCAATTCTGCCCCTCGGCACCACCTTCAAAGTCAACCACACGATGCCGGTCTGCCACGGGAGGAACCTGATGAAGCAGCGCCAGTCTCCGGCGCGATTCAGCTAGGATTCACGACATGCCAATCGTCCTGAAGGGATTCGAGACGCGGGTGCAACAGGCCGTGAGCCACTATTGGCTGACTCTGGATGGTCAGGGCACAAAGCAACGAACCGGCACCGCGGATCGGGGCGGACGGGCTGCAGTAACGGGCGGAAAGCAGATGATGGGCTTTTGTCGTCTCGTCCAAGAGGTCCTCACCAAGAACGGCGTCCCCGCTGTTCACGTGTTCACCGAAGCACGGCTCGAACTACCCGGCTATTTCAGGCCCACAAAGCAGTGGGACATGTTGGTGGTCAGCGAAGGCCAGCTAATCGCGGCCCTCGAATTCAAAAGCCAGCGGGGCCCCTCGTTTGGCAACAACTTCAATAATCGGACCGAAGAAGCAATTGGGACGGCGCAGGACCTCTGGACCGCTTATCGTGAACAAGCCTTCGGGAAGCAACCGAGGCCGTGGCTTGGCTGGGTAATGCTCCTGGAGGACTGCAAGAAGTCCAATGCTCCCGTCGCCATCAATGAGCCGCACTTTAAAGTCTTCCAAGAATTCCACGGCGCGTCCTACGCGAAGCGATACGAATTATTATTGCGCCGACTAGTGCTCGAAAAACTGTTTGATGGCGCCGCGCTGCTGATGGCCACTGATAAGCAAGGGCGCAAAGGACGCTATACAGAACCGTCTCAAGACTTGGGGATGAAGACTTTTCTCGCGGCGCTGACCGGGCACGCAATGGCAGTTCAGGCGAGCAAGCCGTGATGCCGGGGTTGTATCAAGCGTCGTTCGATCTGGCTACGGAGTTGCCCGAGAGCGCCTACGACTACGGCGCGCGCTCATCAGGCGAGACTCACGGCGTCGTGCTCACTAAGCCTCATGTCGTGTCGCTCATTCTCGACCTCGCCGGCTATACCATTGACCGCGACCTGCCCCAGCTTCGCCTGTTAGAGCCCTCCTGCGGTAAGGGGGCTTTCATGGTCGCGGCGGTCGAGCGCCTCCTGACGGTGGCCCGCCGTCAAGGCACCGATTTGCTCGCCATCGAGTCTCCTCTTTTGGCATTCGACATTGACGAGAGCTCTGTCGAGGCGACCAAAGCCGCAGTCACAACCCTCCTGGAGGCGAACGGCGTTGATGCCGCGTCCGCGCAAGAGCTGGCAGGCCGCTGGATCCACCGGTGTGATTTCCTTCTTCGCCATGAAGCGCGTCGATTTGATGTCATCGTCGGGAATCCGCCGTACGTTCGCATCGAGCAGCTGTCGGCACGTCTCCAGAGCGAATACCGAGCACGGTATCGGTCTCTCTACGATCGCGCCGATCTCTACGTCGCCTTCATCGAGCGGGCGCTGCAATTACTCTCCCCCAGCGGCGTTCTATCCTTCATATGCGCTGACCGTTGGACCGTGAACAAGTACGGCGCCCCTCTGCGGGAAATCATTACCGGGGCCTTCCGCGTCGCGTGTTATGTCGACCTGCACTCGGCGTCGCCCTTTGAGTCTGACGTTGTGGCCTACCCCTCAATTTTTTCGGTCACCGCAGGCAGCGGGGGCCCGGTCCAGACATGCACGCTCGCGACCGCATCGCGTGAAGAATGCGAAGCCGTGTTGCCCTCTCTCGCTGCTGGTGCCCCCCTGAGCCATGGTCTGACTATTGCCACCTACGAGTCTTGGTTCTCCGGAACTGAGCCGTGGATCATTACCTCGCCGAAGCACTTGAGTACCCTTCGTTCACTCGAGAGCCGATTCATATCGATCGAGGCAACGGGAAAGACGCGCATCCGGATCGGCGTCGCGACGGGTGACGACAAAGTCTATATCGTTGACGAGACTGCTGATATCGAACCAGATCGGCTCGTGCCACTTGTCATGCGCAGCGACATCGACCACGGTGAGATCAAGGATGCCGGGCGATTTGTCATCAACACGTTCCGAGACGACGGCGGCCTCATCGATCTTGGCGAGTATCCTCGCCTTGCTGCACACTTCGAGGCGAACGCCACATCTGTTCGCAGGAGGCACGTATCCCAAAAGAACCCTGCCAGTTGGTTTCGCACGATCGACCGCGTGTACCCTCGCCTCGTAGGTGAACCCAAGCTCCTTGTGCCGGACATCGCCGGTGCGAACGAAGTGGTCTACGAGCGGGGGCGCTTCCTCCCACATCACAACCTGTATTTCGTCACGTCTGACGAATGGGACATGGAGGTCCTTGGCGGGCTTCTCAGCTCAAAGGTCGCCCTCTTCTTCGTCTGGTCTTACGCCGTAAAAATGAGGGGCGGCTATCTGCGGTTCCAAGCTCAATACTTGAGACGCATCCGCGTCCCCAGCGCGACGGCCATTTCCCCTGCTATCGCCGAGTCAATTCGAAACGCTTTCAGGGCGCGAGACTTCGAGCGGCTTGACGACCTTGCAATGGAAGTCTATTCCTTAGAAGCGCTTCCTGAGTTCGACTTTGTCGATACCCGCTCGTAGAGGCTTGACTTGAAGAGCCCGGTCGGGCGTTCAGCTTCCTGTCACCCAAGGTTAGGCGTCGGATAACACCAGATTTGCGAGCTAACTCTCGGAGTCTTTCGTCCTACAGGCCCTCGGTGAAGGTTGCACCCTACGCTATTCCGCACAAGACCTCACACTCCAGCAAACATCGTGAGCGCCACCTGCAGGCACGCTTGCACCCAGGGCTGCGGATACACGCCCATGCCGATGATGCCGACGAGGCAGATCACGATCGCGAGTTGCAGCACGGCGGGCACCGGAACCGGTGCCGGGTTCTCCGGGGCTTCGATGTACATCCGGCGCGCGACGACCAGGTAGTAATACAGCGCAACGACGGTGAGCACCGCGCCGAGGAATGCCAGCGCATACATGCCCTGCTCCACCGCCGCCCAGAAGATGAACAGCTTGGCCCAGAAGCCGGCTACGAACGGAATGCCGCCCAGCGACAACAAGAAGAGCAAGAACGCGAGCGCGAGGGCGGGCGACCGGCGTGCGAGGCCCTGATAGGCATCAATTCTGTCCGAACCTGACGAGGCGGACACGGCCTGGACGACGAAGAAGGCTCCCATGTTGCCGAACAGATAGGCGACAAAATAGAAGAGCACCATCCCGACGCCGGAGACCGACATCGCAGCCAAGCCCAAGAGCAGATAACCAACGTGCGCAACGCCCGAATACGCGAGCAGGCGTTTGATGTTGGTCTGAGGAATCGCGAGCAGGTTGCCCGCCACGATCGAGATGGCCGCGAGCACCGAGAGAACGGGCACCCAGACCTGTGTGGCGTCGCCGATCCCCTCGACAAACACCCGGAGAATCACCACGAAGCCGGCGGCCTTTGGCGCAATGGACAACCACGCCACAAACGGCGTGCCGCCCGCCTCATACGTGTCGGGCACCCACATGTGGAACGGCACCGCGGCAATCTTGAAACCAAGGCCCGCCAGCATCAAGCTCAGGCCGAGAATGATGAGCGGGTCACCTGACGAGAGCACGGGGCCAATCGCGGCGATGTCGGTGGACCCCGTGGCGCCGTACACAAACGACAGGCCATAGAGCAGAATCGCCGACGACACGCTGCCGACGACGAAGAACTTCAGTGCCCCTTCAGGTGCCGCCGCCTCTTGCTTCCGGAACCCGGTCAGGAAATAGAGCGGAATCGACATCAATTCGAAGGCGACAAACAGCAGAATCAGTTCCCGC
>CAYZLT010000067.1:0-13295 GCA_964479175.1 uncultured Solibacteraceae bacterium
ACTTCACGACGATCTGGTAGACCTTGGGCCACTTCTTGCCGGTCACGAAAATCCGCTTGCCGGCCGGGTCATAGGCAATGCCGTTGAGCACGTCGGCGGTTGGGGTGCGCTGGTAGGCCGGCCACAGTGAGGACAGGTCGATCCAGCTGTTGACCACACCGGTCGTTGGGTTGATGCGTGCGATGCGATCGGTCGTCCATACGTTCGCCCAGATCTCACCGTCGACCCACTCAAGCTCGTTGAGCTGTGAGACGGGGCGGCCCCCGTCGGTGACCGGCGTGTTGCGCAGCACCTTTTGTGTCTTCGCATCGAGCCAGAACAATGTGTCGCTGCCGTCGCTCATCACGAGCCCGCCCTTGGCATCGTAGGCGATGCCCCAGCCTTCGGTGGCATACGCGAACGTCCGCTTGGGTGCGAAGGTCTTGCGGTCGTACACAAACCCGATGTTGTGTTGCCAGGTGAGCTGCAGCAGTTCATCGCCGACCAGCGCGAGGCCTTCGGCGAAATATTTGGCGTCAACCGCACGGCGCTGCAGCACCTTGCCGGTGGCAATTTCCACACGACGCACGGTGGACTCCCCGTTGAGCCCGGTGCTTTCGTAGAACTCGCCATCGACATACACGAGGCCCTGCGTGAAGGCACCGGGGTCATGCGGAAACGAGTTCACGATGGTGAAGCCGGCCACGGGCGCCTGCTTCCGCTGCGCGACCACGCCCGAACTCGACATCGAGGCAAAACCAATCGCCACCATCAGGGTGCCCCCCAGCCATCGTCTTGTCATGATGGTGTCAGAGTATCCTTCGACTCGCCCGCTGCCAAGCCCCATCGTTCGTTCAGCACTCGCCTCAGGCTTTGATGGCCCAGCGGAGTTTGGCCGACGACGCACGGGGGTTGGCGCGGCGCTCCTCGGGTGTGGGACGGAGCACATCCCGCGCGACGTCGGCATAAATGCCGGCGCGATGGCCCTCCTGAAAGGCGTGTTTCACCCGACGGTCTTCCCCGGAGTGGAACGTCAGAATCGCGACCCGGCCCCCTGGCGCCAGAATTTCAGGCACCACACGCAATAACGCATCGAGCACGACCAGTTCGTCGTTGACCGCGATACGCAATGCTTGAAACGTGCGTCGTACGGACCGGGTGAGGTCCACTGTGTCGAGGCGCGGGTGCGCGTCGCTGAGTCCGTTTCGAACGGCGGCCACCACGCTCCTGGTCGAGACATCAGGGTCCGACGCACACGCCTTCAAGATCCGCGCGACGTCGTCGGCATACGGCTCGTCCGCGTGCTCCACCAGCAACTCGGAGAGCGCCTCCTCGCTCAGGCGGGTCAGCAATGCCGACGCCGGCTCCCCCTTCGCAGGATTCATCCGCATGTCGAGCGGGCCGTCCTCCTTGTAGCTGAATCCACGCTCCGGATTATCGAGCTGCATGGACGAGACACCGAGGTCGGCCACAACAACATCGGCGAGTTGTCCCTGAAGCGTCTTGGCGACCCCAGCGAAATTGGTGCGATGCGCTTCAAATACATCAGGCCCGAATCCCGCGTCCCGCAGGTCGCTTTCCGTGCGGGGCAACTCCAGCGGATCCACGTCACACCCGATCAGCCGGCCACCCGGCGCCACCCGCTCGAGGATCGCGCGTGCGTGTCCCCCGCGGCCGAGTGTGCAATCGACCGCGAGGTCACCCGGCACCGGCCGCAGCACCTCGATCACCTCGTTGACCATGATCGGCCGATGCATGCCCGCCGGTGTCTTGCCGGACGCGAGAATTTTCTCCACCTCCGAGGCGTACTTCTCCGGGGCCAGCTCCTTGTATTTCTCGTGGAAGCCGCGCGGGTGTGATCCTGCGTAGCGCGGACGACGCTTGTTGAGCACAAGCCATTCTACCGGCCTCCGAAGACGGCGATGCCACGATCGGCCCGGCCCTCCAGCACCAGCGCCAGAAACCCGGACGCGTTTGCCACTGCGAAACTGAGGCCGCTGACGTTCTGATCCGGCGGCACTCCGGGAATTGGTCGCGGGAATCCGGACGCTCTCATTCGCCCTCGCCCATCGTCGTCAATGGAGACCTGGCACTCATCACGCGGGCACATCCAGTCCACGCCTCGGACACCGCGACGACCAGCGCGTCTCGGTGCGCCTCGTTCGTTGTCCCCAGACTGAGGTTGATCAGATGGACCTCCTGCGCAATCGCCCAGCGGATGCCCTCCACCAGTGCGATCCCGGTCGTAACCAGACGCCGCTCAAAGACCTTCACCGCGAGTAGATCGACCGCCGCTGCCTTTTCCCTGATCGCGGCTGCCACTGCCGTGCCGTGTCCCAGCCGGTCCTGCAGATCGTCGGACGGACGGCCTTCCTGATCAAAAGCCATCCCGCCGGACGGCTGCGCATCCGGCGGGCCCCGCCCCGATCACGATGACGTCAGCGGCGCGGATGGTCATTCACCAGGCCACTACTGTCTCAGAATTGAGCGAGAATGGTCGGGTTCATGACCGAGCGTCTGCCTGACCTCTCGCGCCATTACCGCCGCGACCTGTTTGAGAAGTTTGTGCTGACCGGTCAGGGCCACCCCGGGTCGGCGCTGTCGATGGTGGACATCGCGGTCACGCTCTATCACGGCGGGTATGTGCGGCGGGATGACGAGACCGGCGCTATTGCCGACCGGGTCATCGTGAGCAAAGGCCACGCTGCAGTCGTCCAGTACCCGATTCTGGTGGCGCTGGGAGTGTTGCCACAGGAGGCCTGGGATCGGTGGGGCCACGGTCCCACTCCCCTGCGTGTGTTCGGCAATCGATCCATTCCCGGCATCGACGTGACCTCGGGTTCGCTGGGTCATGGCGTGGGCATCGGTGCGGGCATGGCGATCGCCTTTGAGCGCGCAGCCCTCGGCACCCGCGTCTTCGTGATTCTGAGCGAGGGTGAACTGTACGAAGGCTCGACCTGGGAAGCGATCCTGCTCGCAACCCATCACCGCCTCCGGAATCTCACGCTCATCGTCGACTGCAACGACCTGATCATTCTTGGGAGCCCGGATTCCTGTGTGGCCCTCGACCCGATCGCGGACAAACTTCGCGGCATGGGGCTCGTGACGCAGGAGTGTGATGGACACAGTCACGCCGCGCTGAGCCAGGCGCTCACCGTGGCGACGAGTGGGCACACCGGCCCCCACGCGATCGTCGCCAGAACGGTGAAGGGCAAAGGGCTGTCGATGATGGAACACCAGGCACGCTGGCACTACTGGAATCCCATGACGGCAGATGAGATTGCCCGCTGCCGACAGGAGCTGGCGTAGTGGCGCTGCAACGCGACACCTTCATCGCGGAGATCGTCCGCGCGCTCGCACACGATCCGTCGATTATGTTCCTCAGCGCCGACTTCGGCGCCGAAGCGCTCGACGAGCTGCGTGACCGGTATCCCGCGCACTTCCTGCATTGCGGCATCGCCGAACAGGCCATGATCGATGTGGCCACGGGGCTCGCCCTGGAGGGCCGAACGGTTTTTGTGTACGCCATGGCACCGTTTCTCTCACTGCGCGCGCTGGAACAGATCAAGTGCGGTCCCGGGTTGATGGACCTGCCGATCTGTCTGCTGTCGATCGGTGTCGGCCTGGGGTATGCCGACGCAGGCCCGACCCACTACGCCACGGAGGACTTTGCGTGCCTTCGCGCCGTGGTCGGTACCCGCGTGTTTACGACCGCCGATGGCGACTCTGCGGCGGCGCTGGCTCGCCACCTGCTTGCCACGCCGGAGTTTGCGTACGTCCGCCTCGACCGTCACGACCTGCCCAACCTCGGTGCCGCTATGAGCGCCGAGACGATTACACAGGGATACCGGGTGTTTGGCGAGGACACGCCAACGAAGGTGGCGCTGGTGTCCCACGGCCGCATGGTCCACACCTGCGTCGCACTTGCCTCCGAATTCCCTGACCGGTTCTTCGCGGTCGACCTGCTGCGGGCCAAGCCCTTTCCTGATGCACTCGTTGAGACCCTCGCCACGGCGGCCGGTGTCGTGGTGGTGGATGAACAGACGCCGTCGGGCAGCCTGCCGGCCGCGGTCTTCGAGGGCTGCGCGGCCCAGGGGGCCTACCCACGCATCGTCCCGCTGACGTTGCCGGAGCAGTACGTGTTTCAGAACGGTGGAAGAGTGGCCCTGCTGGAGGGCCTGGGGCTGTCACGCGACGGCGTGCTGGCCGCCGCCCTCGCGTGCAGGCCCCCGGTATAATCACCCCGATCCATGGCGCTGATTTCGGTTGTGTTGTCGTTTCGCAATGAAGCGCCCCTGATCCCGGAATTGATTGCGCGAGTCACGGGCGCCCTGGCACAGACCGACTGCGCCCACGAACTCATCTTTGTCAACGACGCCTCGACCGATCAGTCGCTGGAGATCCTCACCACTCATGCGGCGGCGGACCCGCGCATCAAGGTGATCACCATGTCGCGTCGGTTCGGGCCGTCCGAATGTGTGCTCGCCGGTCTGCGCTACGCCCAGGGTGACGCCGCCATCTTCATGGACACGGACCTCCAGGATCCCCCGGAGTTGTTGCCCACGCTCATCAAATGTTGGCAGGACGGCAGCGATGTGGTGCACACGGTGCGCACCGCGCGCGCGGCCGAATCGGCGGTGAAGATGGCACTGACCCGGGTGGCCTACCGGCTGATTCGTGCGATCTCCGACCTCGATCTGCGCGTGGAGGCCGGCGACTTCAAACTGCTCAGCCGCCGCGCGGTGCAGGCAGTCCTCACCTTGCCGGAGACCGATCCGTACTTGCGCGGCCTCGCGGTGTGGGTGGGCTTCCGGCAGGAATACATCCCGTATGAGCGGGCACCCCGCGCCGCAGGCGTGACCCACTTTCCCTTCTTCAGCCCCAACCCGTGGCGCACGGTGCTCTCCGGCCTGACGTCTTTTTCAGTCACGCCCCTGCTCATCTGGGGCCCGCTCGGTGCTGCGGTGATGCTCGCGGGGCTTGGCGCACTCGTCTGGTCGCTGATGGTCGATGCCACGTCCTGGCAATGGGTGCTCACCGCCGTGCTGATTCTGTCCGGGATGCAACTGCTCGGCCTGGGCGTGATCGGCCTGTATCTCGCCCGCGTGTATCGTGACGGCCGCAGGCGCCCCGCGTATGTCGTCGCCGAGACGATCGGATGGCCCGACCGATCCCCACAGTCACCACCTTCGCCGGACCGATCGTGACCGGCCGCCTCTGGCCGATCGTCCTCGTCAGCAGCACGCTGGGGTTCCTTGCGGGCGCACTGATTGAGCCGACGTGGCAGGACGTGATTGAGCCGGCACAAGTGCTGGCCGGTGTGGTGCGGTATTTGCCGGACAATCCGGTCTACCTCTACTCGGTCCACACCTGGACCATCCTCCACCAGCTCACCGCATTGGCCATCGCCGCCGGCATTCACGAACGCACCCTCGCCATCCTCGTCAGCGGCGGCATCGGCGCCTTGTCCTTTGCGGCATTGAGCCTGACCAGCCGCGCGATGGGGGCCCCGGCCCTCATCGCCACGCTGAGTCCCGTGCTGATCTACACCTCGGGGATCACACGGTTGCTGCCCGGGTACCCGGTCACGGTGCTCGGCTGGCCTTACACCTACGGCCTGACCGCCCACGGATTGTTGCTGCTCCTCCTATCGCTCCTGGGACTGCGGCGCGATCGCGCGGCCGCGCTGGTGCTGGGCCTCTTCCCGTGTGTGCATCCCGGCGTGGCGATCTGGGCCTGGCTCATCGCCGCCGGACTCGGCGTGGTGTACCGACGTGAGGCGATCACGCGCGCGCGAGTCGTCCTTCCATGGTTTCTCGCAGGTTTGGCCGTGACCGTTGTCAGCGCGGTGTATCAGTGGGGATGGATCACGCCCGACCTCTCCGAATCCACCCCTCCGGCACCAGAACTGCTCCGGGGCATTCGGCAATTCTGGGACTCGCACCGCCGGCCGTTGGACTGGTCCAACCTGAATGTCCTCGTGGCGATTGCGATCCCCATCGTGTTTGTGTGGTGGCAGCGGCAGATTGGCAGCTCGTGGCCCAGCCAGAGGCGCTCGATCGCGACGAGCCTGTTGATCGCGGTGGCGATCGCGGTCTGTGGCGATCTGGCCATCGGAATGCTGCCCGAGTCCGTCGGCGCGATTCTCGCCCGACCGATGCCCCGACGATTGTTGTCGCTCCCGGTGCTCGGCGGGCTGGCGTGGGTCATCGGCGTCTGTACGTCTCCCGTGGTGCCTGCGGGCGTTCGGGTGCTCACCGGATGGGTCTTTGCCGGACTCACGATCGTGTCGCTCCGGACGGTGGGAGATTTGACCATGCCGCGCGATGTCGTCCGCGAGTGGATCGAGCCGTTGGGATGGGACTGGACGATGGTCGCGGCGACGATGATGGGGCTGGTCGGCGTGGCGGTGGTTGCCGCACTGCTGTTCAAACGGCGAATCGACAGCCAGTGGGAACACGTGAGTTCCCGGGCCTTTGCAGGCGCGCTCGTCGTGTCGTCCCTTTTTCTCCTCGCGAACGCTGCGGTCGATGGTCCGGAGTCGCTGACCCGTATACGCGATTCCCACACCGACGCGCTCCTGCGCAGGACCGCCGCACGTCCCGGCGTGTTGCTCACCGCGGCGAACCTGCATCTGATTCAAGCGGCGACCAGACGCCCGATCCTGATCGACGGTGGTGCGCTCGACGCCCTGATTTACGTGCCGGAAGCGGCGACGGTGTCCGAGCGCATCCTGCGTCGCGTCTACGACATCACCCTGACCCGGCCGGGTTCGGTCGAGGTCGGCGCCGACGGCGCCCTTCCGGAGGGGCACGGGGAGGACACGTGGCCGGCCCGGACCCTGGAGGACTGGCAGGCAATCCGTGACCAGTTTGGTGTCACGGATGTGCTGACCGATCACGAGTGGTCCCTGCGTCTGCCGCTGGTGGTCCGCGACGAGCGCCTGGCGCTGTGGCACATTCCGGCGCGCCAACCCTGAGCCACGTGACAAAATCCTCCGGCGAGCCCATGCCCCCGTACCGCATCACATTCGGAGCACTGCGCGTCGGACCAACGGCGCGCCGGTATGTGCAGGACGCGCTCGACCGCCATTGGGTGTCGGAAGGCCCGAACGTCTCGGCGTTTGAAGCACGGTTCGCCTCACATTTCGGCTATGCGCACGCGGTCGCGACCAGTTCGGGGACCGATGCGGGCATTGTGACCTGGGCCGCGCTGGCCGATGCCCGCGGGTGGTCGCGCGGCGACGAAGTGATCACGCCGGCAGCGGCCTTTGTGGCCACGGCCAACGCGATTCTCGCGGCCGGACTGACGCCGGTGTTTGTGGATATTTCGCTCGACACGCTGAATATTGACCCGGCGCTGATCGAGGCGGCCATCACGCCACGTACCCGCGCGATCCAGGCGGTTCACACCATGGGCCGTGTGTGTGACATGACCGCGCTCAGGACCATCGCCACACGCCATCGTCTCGCACTTGTCGAAGACGCCTGTGAGGCTCACGGTGCCGTGCGCGACGGAGCGCTCGTCGGCACCGTTGGCGATGCGGCCCTGTTCAGCTTCTATGCGGCGCACCTGATCTGCAGCGGTGAGGGTGGCATGATCGTCACCGCTGATGCCGACCTGGCCGCGCGCTGCCGATCGGTCAGGTCGCATGGCCGCCGGAATGGCGAGTTGTATTTTGCGTTTGACCGTCCGGGATTCAACTCGAAGATGAACGATCTGGAGGCCGCCATCGGCCTCGAGGGGCTGGAGCAATTCGACGCAGCGTTTGCGCGTCGCCGCGCGATCGTGGCGATGCTCCGCACGGGTCTGTCGCGCTGGGTCGACCGGGTGTACCTGCCCCTTGAAGCGGACAACGAAACGGTGTCGCCCCACGCCTTCCCACTGGTCCTGCGGGATCCCGCGACTCCAATCGCGGCGCTGTACGCCCACCTCGAGACCGCGTTGATTGAGTGCAAGACGTTGTTCGGGTCGCTCCCCACCCAACATGCCGCATTCCGCTTCCTTGGTTATCAGCCCGGCGTTTTCCCGGTGGCCGAGCGTCTGCACACCACCGGCCTGCATTTCGGCGTGCATCAGTACCTGACTGACGACGATGTGTCTTATGTTGTGGAGACACTCGACGGATGGTTCTCGGCATGACGCAACGAATTCTTGTCACCGGCGGGGCCGGGTACATCGGCAGCGTGCTGGTGCCCGCGTTGCTGGCCCACGGGCATCACGTCACCGTGCTCGACCGGTTCCTGTTCGACGACACCAGCCTGCTCGCGTGCTGCGCGTCACCGGGATTTGTGGTGGTCAGAGGTGACTGCCGGGACGAGCGCACGATGGCGGCGCTGCTTCCGGACCACGATGTGATCATTCCGCTTGCAGCGTTGGTCGGTGCGCCGCTGTGTGACGTGGACCGGATCGGTGCCGTCTCGACCAACCTCGACGCCATCCGTCTTCTCTGCCGGCTCGCGGCACCATCGCAGCGCATTCTTTTTCCCACAACCAACAGTGGCTACGGGATCGGCCGGCCTGGTGAACCCTGCACCGAAACCTCGCCGCTGGCACCGGTCTCGCTGTACGGCGAAACAAAGGTGGAGGCGGAGCGCGTGGTCCTCGACCGCGGGTCCGCGATCACGTTCCGCCTGGCGACCGTGTTTGGCGCCTCCCCCCGCATGCGCCTGGATCTGCTGGTGAACGACTTCGTGTATCGCGCGGTCACGGACAAGGCGATCGTGTTGTTTGAGTCTCACTTCATCCGCAACTTCATCCACGTCCGCGATGTGGCCCGCGCCTTCCTGCACGGGCTCGAACAATTCGCCCAGATGCAGGGCCGCGCGTTTAATGTCGGACTTGATGATGCCAATCTGACCAAGCGGGAGTTGTGCGAACGCATCGCGGCGCATGTCCCCGGCTTCACCATCATCGACGCCCCGATCGGTCGTGACCCCGACCAACGCAATTACATCGTGTCGAATGCGCGGCTGGCCGCCACGGGTTTCCAGCCGACGTGGAGTCTTGACGACGGCATTCGCGAACTCGTGATCGCGTACCGGATGGTCCGCAAGTGATCATCACGCGCACGCCATACCGGCTGTCGCTGTTTGGCGGCGGCACTGACTACCCGGCGTGGTTCCGCGAACACGGTGGTGCGGTTCTGGCGACATCGATTGACAGGTACTGCTACCTCACATGCCGCTACCTTCCGCCCTTCTTCGAACATCGATCACGCATCGTGTATTCGAAGGTGGAGTACGTGCACCACAATGCCGAGATCGAGCATCCGGCGGTGCGTGCGGTCCTCGCGTTGCTGGGCATCACCGACGGTGTCGAGATTCACCACGACGGCGACCTGCCGGCGCGGACGGGCATCGGGTCAAGCTCCGCGTTTACCGTGGGCCTGATTCACGCGTTGCGAGCGCTGCAGGGTCAGATGCCGACACGGACAGAACTGGCCGCGGACGCGATTCACATCGAGCAGGAGGTCTTGCGCGAATCGGTGGGCTGTCAGGATCAGATCGTGTCGTCGGTGGGCGGCCTGGTGCGGGTCGATTTTGACCCGTCGGGTCAATGGCGGGTGACGCCTCTGGTCATGCCGCCGCATCGGCTGGCATTGCTGCAACAACACCTGCTGCTGTTCTTCACGGGCTTTGCGCGGACCGCCTCCGATGTCGCGACGGAACAACTTCGGCTCCTGCCTTCCCTGACCGCACCGATGCGGGACATTCAGGCCTGTGTGCCTGTCGCGCAGGACATTTTGTGTGGCGACGGCCCCATCGCGGAGTTGGGGCGGTTGCTCGGCACCAGTTGGCGCATCAAGCGCTCGCTCACACCGCGGGTGTCGTCGCCGGCGATCGACGCGATGTATGACGCCGCGATGGGTGCCGGCGCCCTGGGCGGCAAACTGATGGGGGCTGGCGGCGGCGGCTTCCTCGTCTTGTGTGCCGAACCCGACTGCCACGCCGCCATTCGCATGGCACTCAATGGCCTGCTGGAAGTCCCGTTTGCGTTTGATCGCAGTGGCAGCCAGTTGCTGGTGTTTGAGCCGGAGGCCCGCCCATGAAATCGGGGACCTCGATCGACCTGGTGATCGTCAATCCCGGCGGTCGAACAGGTGCCTATCAGGGTCTGGCGACGGCACTGAGTGCCATCGAACCCCCCGTGTGGGCCGGCCTGATCGCCACGTTCATGCGCACGCGCGGGTATGCGGTGCAGGTTCTTGATGCCAACGCACTCGGCCTGTCACCCGCCGAGGTGGCCGCCCACATCCGCGATGCCGCGCCAGTGCTGGTGGCGATTGTGGTCTATGGGCATCATCCCTCTGCGTCAACGCAGGTGATGCCGGCTGCCGGGGACATCTGCACGGCGATTGCGGCCGACGACCCCGGTCGTGCCACCATCCTTGTTGGTGGTCATGTCGCGGCGCTGCCGGAACAGACGCTGCGCGAAGAGGCGGTGACGTTTGTCGCCGGCGGCGAGGGTCTGCAGACCTTGCCCGCGCTGGTGGACGCACTGCGATCGGTCGAACCACGCCTGGATCGCGTCCCGGGACTGTATTATCGCGATGGCGACGCCATCCATCACACCGCTGCGGCATCGCTCGTCATGAATCTCGATGAGGCCATGCCTGGCGTGGCGTGGGATTTGCTGCCGATGGACCGGTATCGCGCGCACAACTGGCACACCTTCGGCCTGCCCGGCGGTCGCTCCCCGTATGCGGCCACCTACACCACGCTGGGGTGCCCGTATCACTGCACCTTCTGCTGCATTCAGGCACCATTCCGAGACGGCGAGCAACAACTGGGCATGGGCCACAGTTATCGGCGCTGGTCTGTGGACGTGGTGCTGCGGGAGATCGATCTGCTCGTGACTCGGTATGGCGTGCGTCATCTCAAGTTCGCCGACGAAATGTTCGTGCTCAACCCCAACCATGTCCGGCAACTGTGCACCGCGCTTACGGCCCGAGGGTATGACCTGAACATCTGGGCCTATGCCCGCGTGGACACCGTGCGTGACGACATGGTCGCCGTGATGCGCGACGCCGGGATTCGATGGCTGGTGGTGGGCATCGAGTCCGCGGATGCGGAGGTGCGTGCCGACGTGGACAAGGCGTACGACCAGCCGTTGATCACCCGCACACTCGACACCCTGTCGGCCGGAGGCATCCACGTCCTCGGCAATTACATTTTCGGGTTGCCGGAAGACGACCACGCGTCGATGCAGTCCACGCTGGATCTGGCGCAACAGCTCAACACGCCGTTTGCCAACTTCTATTGCGCGATGGCCTATCCCGGGTCACCGCTGTATGCGCGTGCGCAGCATGAAGGCTGGGCACTGCCCCGCAGTTGGGCCGGGTATGCGCAACTGGGTGTGGAGACGCACCCGCTTCCGACACGTCACCTCGGCGCGGCGGACGTACTCCGGTTCAGGGATGCCGCGTTCTACACGTATTTTTCGTCGCCGACCTATCTGTCGATGGTGGACACCACCTTCGGCCCCGGCGCACGGGCCGAGATCGAGGCCATGACACGAGTGCCGCTCACCCGCGCACTGTTGTCCTGATCGTCACCACCGCACCTCGAACTCGATCCATGGTCCCGGCTCCACACGAACCGACGCTTGAGGCCGTGCGCCTCGGCGCGGTGAACTATCTGACCAAACCGGTGGATGCCGACCGGGTGCTGGCCGCCTTCGGCGGCCCCCAGCCCTGCGTCTCTGCGCCTCTGTGTCTCCCTGTGAATCCTTCTCATGCACGAGCGAGGGCGTTGAAAAGGCAGACCAGATTGAGGCTGCGGTGCGACAACTTTCTGCGGGATTTTTGCGTTCCGCTCGGCTACGCTCTGGGGATGAGTTTGGTACGGTCTCGTGTGTCCATGCTCGTCGGTGTCCTGCTGGCGAGCACGGTGGTGGCGCTGTCGGCCCACCTCAAAGTCGAAAAAACGCTCCCTGAAACGGGGGCCACGGTCGAGGCGGCGCCAAAAGAACTGCGCGTCTGGTTCTCGCAGAACCCCACCCTACCGATCAGTGGCCTCTCGCTGGAGGGGCCCAACGGCAAGGTCGAGTTGGGCAAGGTAGCGGCTGGTCAGACCGACGGAAAGGCGGACCGTTCCCTGATGGCCGAGATCACCGGCACGCTGGCTCCTGGGAAGTACACCGCAAGCTGGAAGACGTCGGGCAACGACGGCCACATCATGACCGGCACGTTCGAGTTCACACTGAAAGCTGATCGATAGGATCCGCGCAGTAGCTGCGGCGAGTGCGCTACCGAATTTGTCGCGTCCGGACGCGCAGCGAAACGCTGTCACCCGACAGCGACGGCCACGACTTCATCGGAATCTCGAACGACACCACATCGTCGGGCCGGAACACCAAGGCGGCGCCACCAGTGCCGACGTAGGAGTGGTTCGGCGACTCGAGCTGACTTTTTCCCTGCACGAACACTTCGCGCTTGGTGCTGAGGTCCAGCGTAATTGCCCCGTCAGGTCGTGCTCGTGGCGTCAGTTCACCGAACACATCGAGGACGATGTCGTCGACTCTCAGTTCATCAAAATAGAATCCACCCGCTCGTCCGAAATTCGTGCGGACCGTTTGCTGCTGAATCGTCTCCTTTCCGTCCGCTCGCCGATGCACCAGCCAGAGGTCGGTTGAGACGACGCGCTCCCTGGGTGGTTCTGTGTGACGCAGGGAGATCAGCAGTGCCGCCATCGGTCGTTGGCATGCCTCATCGCGCGTGGACATGGCGTATGTGTCCAACCTCAGCTGGTCACCTGGCCGGAGCCGCACCTCCGTCTCATGAGACTGCTCGCGTGTGCGTTTCCCGGCCACCACACCACGGGCCCACCTCACGCGCACACGTGCGTATTCGTGGGTGATCTCAGTCGGCGTCGCGTCAACCCGCCAACCGATGTCGGCTGAGTTGTCGAAGTCCTTGTACCCCGCCGCGAAGCCGCAGTTGTTTTCGACGGAATGGGTGAGCCGATGATTGGGCACACCAAGGACCAAATCGATCCCGGCACCGGAACTGGGGCCCCCAGGCCTGTTTTCGTAGTGCACCTCCGTTTCCACCCAGAGTTGAAACGCGGGAGCGGTGGGCTGCCCTGCCGCGGTGACGGAGCCGACGCCGATAGTGGCGATTGAAGCAACGATAAATGACAGTGCATTCATGGTCAGTTTCCTCCGGCCGGAAGTGTGTCGTTCCAGTTGTCAAACGTCGCGATCGATGTTGGTGCAGGGGCAGTGATCTGCGCGGTAGCGACAACCTGTTCGTTCGCCAGTGATCGCCCGAGGGTGTAGCCACCGACGGCCAGCATTGCAGCCGCCGCGGCGGC
>CAYZLT010000068.1:0-13116 GCA_964479175.1 uncultured Solibacteraceae bacterium
TGGTCGCGATGCAGTCGGCACCGCGGACATTCAACACCCATCTCCCCGCCCCCACGCGCACCGGTGATGGCCCTCCGCTCAGGGCGCTCCTGGGTCACCCGGGTGTCGTGCTCGCCCTGACCTCCATGGTGTCCGGCCAATTCGTGATGGTGCTGCTGATGACGATGACGCCGCTGCATATTCGGCATGAGGGGCATGGCCTTGGCGCGATTGGGCTGGTGATTTCCGCGCACACGCTCGGCATGTTCGCGTTCTCGCCCATCACCGGGTGGCTCGCCGACCGCTGGGGACGCGTCCCGCTGCTGGTGGCCGCCGTCGGCGTCCTGGTCGTCGCCTGTCTGCTGGGTGTCGCGGCCGGTGGAGGGTCGTACGCGTTGCTGCTGACGTCGTTGTTCCTGCTTGGTGTGGGGTGGAATCTGGGTTTTGTCGGCGGGAGCGCGCTCTTGACCGACAGCGTGGTCGCGTCCGAGCGTACGCGTGCACAAGGTGCGGGTGACGCACTGATTTGGGGCGGCGGCGCGGTGGCCAGTATCGGATCAGGGTGGCTGCTCGATCACGCGGGCTTTGCCATTCTCAGCCTGGCCGGAGCAATCTTGTCCCTGGCACCCGTCTGGTCGCTCATCCGGTTGCGTCGACAACAATCCCGCACGTAGACACTCACCAGCGCCCTGCGGGTGGTACCATCGGCGCGGCCACGTCCGTGGCTTGTCCAGGAGGACTCATGTCGACACGCACTACATATTCAGGCTACAAGGCGGGACTCGTATTCCTCGTCTTGTTCGTCGTCGTCGCGCTTGTCCCGTGGAACACACCCCACGTGCAGGCCCAGGGTGCCACGCAGAAGGTGGACGCCGAATACACCGCGCTCATCAAGCAGTACCTCACCGATGCCCGCATCTCCACTGAATTGGTGGATCACCTGCCGGCATCGGACACGGTGCCGACCCCGTTGAAATTTCTCGGACGTGTGACCGGCCAGCCCGGACATCTGACCTACGCGCGCGAGATTCATCAATACATGAAGGCGATTGCCGACGCCGCGCCTGGACGCGCGAAGTGGTGGGTGATCGGCCAGACCGAAGAAGGCCGCGATCAGATCGTGCTCGCCATTGCCAATGAAGAGACGATCAAGAACCTTGACCGCTACAAGGCGGACCTGCAGGCGCTGACCGACCCACGGCGGACGACCGAAGCGCAGGCGCGCCAGATCATCAGCCGCGCGAAGCCGATCTACTGGCTCACGAGCGGCGTCCACTCGACCGAACGTGGCGGACCGGAGATGTTGACCGAGTTGGCCTATCGGCTCGTCGTGTCCGAGTCGCCGTTTGTGCAGCAGATCCGCAACAACGTCATCACCTTCATCACGCCCGTGATCGAAGTGGACGGCCGCGAGCGCATCGTGGACACGGCGTATTACAACGCGCAGCGCCAGGCCGAGGGGCTGCAGGGCCAGCTGGGGCTGCCCTACTGGGGCAAATACGTCGCCCACGACAACAATCGCGACGGCATGGGCCAGTTCCTCGCCATGACGCGCAACGTCATGAAGGTCGCCAACGAATGGAAGCCCACCATCCTGCATGATCTGCACGAACAGGCGTCGCTGCTCTACGCGTCTACCGGCACGGGGCCGTACAACGAACAGCTCGACCCGATCACCATCAGCGAGTGGTGGATGTTCGCGCAAAACGACGTGATGGAGATGACCAAACGTGGCGTGCCTGGCGTGTGGACCTACGGGTTCTACGACGGATGGACGCCCAACTACATGTTCTACGCGGTGCACACACACAACGCGACGGGCCGATTCTACGAAGTGGGCGGGTACGGCGTGAACGCCGTGGCCCCGCGCCTGGCTGGTGGTGCCGCAGCGCCGCCGCCACCCGCCGCAGCCGCTGGGCGAGGGGCGGCACCCGCCGCTGGTGGCCGTGGTGGTCGAGGAAACAGCCGTGAATGGTTCCGGCCCAATCCCGATCCGGGCAACGTCAATTGGGGACCGCGCGCACATGTGAACATGAGTCAGTCGGCCGTGATGTTCGCGCTGTCCTTCACGGGCAAGGACAAGGACCGGTGGCTCGAGAACTACTGGATCAAGAACCGCAATGCGGTCAACCGCGGCAAAGACGGCACGTCCCACGGCTGGGTGATTCCAGCCGATCAGCACAGCAAGGCGAACGCGGCCGAAGCTGTCGAGGGCCTGAAGGCGCAGGGCGTCGAAATTCACAAAGCGGCGGCGGCCTTCACCGCCGGTGGCATCAACGTCAAACCCGGCGACTGGATCATCCGCGGCGATCAGCCCTATCGCACCGTGGTCGACATGTACTTCGCGGTGCAGGACTACTCGATGTCCAACCCGAGCCCGTACGACGACCTGGGCTGGACCTACCCGATGATGCGCAACATCATCTCGCACGAAATCAACGACAAGGCGATGCTCACCGCGCCGATGACGCCGGTGACCGGCGCCGTTCGTGCCACAGGCGGCATTGCGGGCACAGGCTCAACGGTGATCGTGGACCACACCGGCGACAACCTGCTCGCGCAGTTCCGCTTCCAGTTTGCGAGTGTGGCGATGCAGGCGGCGGAGGCCGGGTTTGAGGCGGCCGGCCGCACGTTCGGCGCGGGCGCGATCATCATTCCGAATGCCAATCGCGCGCAGCTCGAACCCGTGCTGACCGAGCTCGGTCTGTCGGGGTACGCCGTGGCCACCGCACCGGCCGTGAAGACGCACAACCTCGATGTGCCACGCATCGGCTACGTGCACAGCTGGGGCAACACCCAGGACGAAGGCTGGGTCCGCGCGGCGCTCGACTACTACAAAATTCCCTACACCTACTTCGGTGAAAACGAAGTCGCCAAGCGGGACCTGCGCGCACAGTT
Source organism: uncultured Solibacteraceae bacterium (assembly GCA_964479175.1). Classification (GTDB taxonomy): domain Bacteria; phylum Acidobacteriota; class Vicinamibacteria; order Vicinamibacterales; family SCN-69-37; genus SYFT01. The sequence goes on from CAYZLT010000068.1 coordinate 2,878, forward strand.
TGATGTCATCCTCTGGCCGCATGGCGGCGCGATTGGCCAGGAGGCCCCGACCGGCGGATCACCGATCCCGTTCCAGAAGTCCGACGCCTTCCCGTCACTCGGATATCCGGACAGCACGGCAGATACACGCGGTGGACTCGGCGCATCGGGTCTGAAGAAGTTGTACGAGTTCGTGCAGGCGGGCGGCACACTGATCACCGAGGGCGGCACATCGGCCATCTTCCCGAACAACTACCTCACGCCCGGCATCACCGTTGATCTCGGCGCAGGCCTCACGGCACCAGGCTCCGTGTATCGCGGCATCGTCGCCGACAAGACAAGCCCGATCGCCTACGGACTGTCGCGCAATCACCTGCCGGTGTACTACAAGGCCAACGGTGGTCCGCTCTTCAGCATCGGCGGACGCCCTGGCCCGCAACAGCCCACCTCCGTGATCACGACCGGTCGCGGGGCGACCTATCAGAACACGTCGCCGATGGGCCAGAGCCAGAACGTCTTTGGCACGTGGGACCCGTCACAAGACTGGACGCCCGCAGCCGCATCGGCACCCGCCGCTGCCCCGGCCCCTGGTGGACGTGGCGCAGGACGAGGCGGCGGTCAGAGCGCAGCGTTGCTCGACTTCATGCAGCCACGAGTCATCCTGCAGTTCCCACCGAGCGAAAGCGACATGCTGTTGTCAGGCGGACTGGTCGGTGGGGAGAATCTCGAAGGTCGTGCGCAGGTGATTGACGCGCCGATTGGTCAGGGCCACGTGGTGATGTTTGCGATCCGGCCCTTCTGGCGCTGGCAGTCGCAGGGCACCTACATCCTCGGCTTCAACGCGTTGATGCACTGGAACGACCTGAACGCGGGCAAGTAGATCACGGCCCTGTGCTGACGACTTTGGTCATCCTGGTCTCTCCGAGGGCCCGCCCTGTTTTTCACAGGGAGGCACAGAGAAACCCACCGCGCCTTTTTCTGTCCCACAAGTCGTCGCGTCACACATCTCAGCATGGCGTGCGACCGTCGTGCTCAATGGTGACGGCCACACACACTCCCGATCGTTGATCGTCTCAGTCCCCGCGCAGTGACGTGATCGGATCCACATTCGAGGCACGCCGGGCGGGCAGGTAACTCGCCGCCAGTCCGATCAGGCCCATGGTGAGCGCGGTCCCAATGAAGACCCATGGGTCGCGCGCGTCAACGCCGAACAACAGCGTTCCGAGCGCGCGCGTGGACATCGCGGCGATCACGAGCCCGATGGCCACGCCGACCGCGATCACTCTCAGGCCCTGCGCCACCACCATTCGACGCACACCACCGACCTGCGCGCCCAGTGCCATGCGCACCCCGATCTCACGGGTGCGCTCCGTCACCACATACGACAACACGCCGTAGAGGCCGACGGCGCCAAGAATCAGCGCGAGCACCGACACGATCCCGAGCGTCAGCATCGTGAACGACAGCGCGAGCCTCGATCGTTCTGCAAGCCCCTCCATCGTGTAGGCCCGGTACATCGGGGCTTCGGGCGCGATTTCGCGCACGACCGATCGGATATCGGTCGCGATCGAATCCGTTCTCGCGGTCTTGACGACAAAGGCGGGAGACGGCAGGCGCCACTGTGTTGGCTGCTGCCCGGTCAGCGGAAAATACACAAGCGGCACCGCCGCGTCACGGTAGTCGTCCTGGATCACATCGTCGACCACGCCCACCACCGTCTCCCAGGTGGTGAGACCTTCACGCTGCACGCGACGACCAATCGGATCGGCATCAGGCCACAACATCTTCGCCGCGCTCCGGCTGATGACGACGTGGCCGAGGCTGGACACGGCATCCTCTCGCGAGAAGGGCCGTCCGGCGACGACCGCAATACCCATCGCTTTGTAGTAGTCGGCCCCGGCAAACGTGAAGTTGAGCAGCGGCCCCGCCTCTCCGGCAGCCGTGTCGGTCCTGAATCGTGCGGCGGACAGGCCTTCGTCCAGCGGGACGTTCTCGACAATGCCGACCGACTGCACTCCAGGAAGCGCCTCAAGGCGGTCAGTAAACGACAGCCAGAACTGAGCAAACGACGGCCCGTCCACCAGCGCCGGCTGTTCGGGCGCAATCTGGAACGTGAACACATCCCGCACGTCGTAGCCAGGATTGACGGCGCTGAGCTTGCTGTGACTGCGCAACAACAGACCCGAGGCGATGAGCAGCACGAGCGCCAGTGCCGTCTGAGCCACCACCAACACATTGCGCGCCCACAACCGACCGCGCGTGCTGCTGCGACTGCCGTCACGCAGGCGTGCCAGACTCGGTCGCGAGGATCGAATCGCCGGCAGCAGGCCGCAGGCCAGGCCGGCAACGATGGCCAGAACCGCGGTGAACAATATCGTCGTTGCGTCCACGTGAATGGCTGACAGCCGCGGCAGTCCGGGGGGCACGAACCGCAGGAACAGCGGCAGCGTGACACTCGCAAACAGCACCGCGAGCGCCCCGGCGGCGATGGCCACCAACAGGACCTCGGACAATTGCACGCGCAGGAGCTGACCGCGCTGCGCGCCGATGGCTTGTCGCACGGCCATCTCGCGGTGGCGCCCTTCGGCCCGGACCATGAAGAGGTTGGCCACGTTGGCGCACGCGATCAGAAGGACGATTCCCGCGGCCGCGAAGAGCACCCACAACGGACGGGCAGCGGGGCCCAGCACTTCGTCGGCGAGAGGACGGACGACCGCGACGTATTGCGCCATCGTGCGCGCGTACGCCGCAGAGCCCCCAAATCGTCCCGGCAACTCCCGCGCGAGGTTCGTGAGTTCGCGAGCCACGTTTTCGTGGGTGGACCCGGGCTTGACCCGCGCCACCATGCCTCCGCCAAAACGGCCGACCGGGAACGTGCCCTCACGCACGTCAGTGGACATCCACAGGAGCGTACTGTCTGAAGGAAATGTGAACTCGGCCCCCATCACACCGATGATCGTGCGGCGACCGTCACCGATGAAGTGTGTCTGCCCAATGACGTCGGCGCGCCCCGCAAACCACATCTGCCAGAGGGTGTGACTGATGACGGCGACCGAGGAGGCATCCCCCGTCCCTGGTAGCCGTCCCAACATCGGGCTGGCCCCGAGCGTGCTGAACACGGTGGAGGTGGCCACGGCCATCGGGATCCGTTCGACCCGATCGCCCACACGAAGTGTGCTCGTGAAGGTGTTGAAGATGGCCACGTCCTCGATGAGTGTGGCGCGCTGTCGGTAGTGCAGGAAGAACTCCGGAGAGACGCCGAATTCAGGCGGCAGGTCCGATCCCGGAGCCGTGCCCGCGATGTACACCAGGCGGTCAGGGTTGGCGAACGGCAGTGGCTGAATGAGTACCGTGTTGACCACGGTGAAGATACCGGCGGTCACGCCCATCGCCAGCGCCAGCGTCAGCACGGTCACGGCCGCAAACCCCGGCGATCGCCTGAGGGCACGGCCAGCATAGGTCAGGTCCAACCGCCACACGTCGAAGAAGCCTCGCATACCAATACCTTTCGAAGGGGGTGGTGCACTCACCCATGTCGGACGTAGATGTTCGGCCAGTGCCGCCGCAATGATGTTCAGGAGTGAGGTGGTGATCGACCACAGGCCCGTCGGGACACTCCGCGCGCGTGCGCGCTGGTAGTCCGCATGGGCCTGCGCTGCGACGTCGACCCCGAACTCGGTTCGAAAGGCCCGGGGGAACAACCTGACGACGCACGCCCACAGGGTGTTCACGAACGTCCTGATGCGCCGAGGCGCCGCTCGGCCTGCGCGGCGGCTCCCTTGAGGAGCCGGGCCTGTTCGGCGAGGGTCCGGCGACCTGCCAGCGTGAGTGTGTAATAACGACGGGTATGGCCCGGATGAATCGGCGCATCCGACGGCGGAGCAGTTTCACGCACCTGCCCGGTGGAAATCAGTCGCGCGATGATGCGATACAGGGTGCCGGCTCGCGGCTCCTGCGTGCCGCCAGAATCGAGCGCCACCGCATCCTTGATGGCGTACCCATGCATGGGGCCGGACGACAGTGCCAGCAACACGTGATAGTCGAGCAGGTTCATTAAATATACCCAAAGAGTATTTACGGATCCACGCGACCGATCGTTCCGCGATCCCCGAGGCCCCGACGCCCGGGATAGGATCAGAGGCGTGACTGCCCCGGCCCGTTATCGTCTGTTCCGTCAGGTGGCGTTTGTTGAGGGCATCACCACCCTCGCGTTGTTTCTGGTGGCGATGCCCATCAAATATCTCGCCGGCAATCCCGAGCCTGTCCGCATCACCGGGTGGATTCACGGCATCGCATTCCTCGCCTATCTCGTGATGATGGTCGTCGCTTTGCGCGGCCGTGGCTGGACCTGGCCGGAATGGGCGCGCACGTTCGCGGCCTCGCTCGTGCCATTCGGGACATTCGCCAACGATCCGTTCCTGAAACAACGCGAACGCTGACGTGGACAGCCTCGCGAGTGAATGGCTTTGGGGCTGGGACCCGACCCCGGGTATCGTCTCGGTCTGGGCCGACGGCAGTGGCCGCGCGTGGGTCTGGCGACGCGTCAACGGCCTGCTCCTCAGTGAACAGGTCCGGTACCGCCCCTGGGTGCTGGTGGACTCCATCGATCACCTGATTGACGCCGATGTCAGCTGGCATGAACTTGAGGGCCCCGGGGCCCTGCGGTTTCACGTCAGCGCGGAGCACGGCCGCGCACTGACAGACGCCCTGCTCGTGAGCGCCTCCGCCCGTCTCGGACGTGCGGTCACTCATCTGGGCGATCTGGACAAGTCGACGCTCCTCAACCTGTCACCCGAGGAACAGTACCTGGTCGCGAGTGGCCGGACGTACTTCCGCGATCTGGTCTTCGACGACCTGCGCCGGCTCCAGTTCGACATTGAAACCAGCGGCCTCGACGCACGATGCAGCCGCGTGTTCATGATCGCCGTCCGTGATCCCGACGGCCACGTGCACATTCTTGAAGCGGATGGCGACGACGACCGTGCGGAGAGTGCGTTGCTCCACCGACTGGAAGCGACCGTGCGGGACGCCGATCCGGACGTCATCGAGAACCACAACCTGCACGGATTCGATCTGCCGTTCCTCGATCGGCGTGCGCGCACCCTTGGCGTGCGCCTCCAACTGGGGAGGGTGCCAGGAGCCGCGTTGCGGCGACGGGCGGCCCGCCGAGGTTTTCGCGACGAGGATGACCGTGCGCGTCGCGTACGGTTCGTGGCCCCGGGTCGGGAGTTGATCGACACCCTCGACGCCGTGCGCACCTACGATTTTGCCGTGCGTGAGTTGCCCGGTCACGGCCTCAAGGCGGTGGCACGCCATCTCGGTGTGGCGGGACCTGATCGCGAGCTGATTCGTGGCGATCAGATCCGCGCGGTCTTCCGGACCGATCCCGCCCGCGTCCGGCGGTATGCTGCATCCGACGTCGAAGAAGCTGCGGCGATCGCGCGAATCCTTGGCGGCGCGACCTTCGCGCTGGCGAAGATGGCGCCGCGCCGGTACGAGCGCCTCGCCGACACGGGTCCGGCGACCGGCATCATCGATCCTCTGATCGTGCGAGCCTATCTCCGCGCCAACGCGGCTCTGCCCGCACACCGCACCGGCGACGGCACGGCACACACCGGTGCCGCGCTGCATCTGTTTGCCACCGGCGTCGCGCACCACATCGTCAAGGCCGACGTGGCGAGTCTGTACCCGTCTCTCATGCGGGCGTTTCGGATCGGGCCTGCGCGTGATCGCCTAGGGGTGTTGTTGACGATCGTGGACACTCTCGTGGAGCACCGACTGGCCGCCAAGGCGGCCGGCAAAGCGGCGCTCGCGGGATCCGCTGATCGTCATGCCCATGAGGCGATGTCTGCCGCGATCAAGCTCGTGGTGAACTCTGCCTACGGCTACCTTGCGGCCGGTGATGGACTGACGCGCTTTGCGGATGTCGCTGCGGCCAACGAGGTCACCAGACGAGGGCGGGAGACCCTGGGACAGATTTGCCGGGAGTTCGGGTCGCGTGGCGTGATGCTCCTGGAAGCTGACACCGATGGCGTCTATTTCTCAGTGGCGGACGACTGGACCGAAGCCGACGAACGCCGGGTCGTCTCGGAGGTGGCGACGCTGTTGCCACCACTGGTCCATCTGGAGTTTGAGGGCCGGTATGCGGCCATGTTGTCGCACGAGCCGAAAAACTACGCGCTCCTCACGTACGACGATCGGCTCCTCCTCAAAGGCGTGGCGTTCCGATCCAGCCGCGCGGAGCCGTTCGGCGAGACGTTTCTGCGTCGCGCCATCGGATGCCTCCTCTCCGGGGACATCCCGGGCGTCCGCGACGCCTATCTCGATACCGTGTTTTCCCTCCGTCGCCGCACCCTGCCCACGTATGCGGTGTCGTCCCGCGTGCGTCTGACAAAAACTCCGGACGAATACGCAGCGGTCCGCGCCGATCGCCGTGAACTGACGTACGAATCCCTGCTGGCCAGCGGGCGGACGACGTGGCGGGTCGGGGAGCGTGTGCGGGTGTACAGGACCGCGCACGGCTCTGGTGGGGTCGTGCCGGACCCCGACGACGAATCACAGACCATCACCTGGACCGACGCGCGAGACTACGACGTGGACCACTATGTCCGCGTGCTCACCAACAACTTCGCGTCGAGACTTGAGCGCGCGTTTGCTGATGACGACCACGCGGCCCTCTTCAGCGACCCGGAACAACCCTCGCTGTTCGCGCGTGACGTCGCGGCGATCCGCACGGTGCTGCGACCGGGCCGCTAGTACCCGAATCGGATCGCGTTGTAGGCGACCGGGGCGTGGCCGGGAAATACCACGTCCAGCGCTGCATTGCCCAGACGTTTGGCGACGATCTCAGAGAGGATGTCGCGGTGATCGATGGTGACGGTCAGATCCTGATTGTCGGTGAGCCTCGCCAGCCCTGGCCAGCGCGCCAGGACTTGACCGCCATTGACCGCACCGCCAAGGACAAACATGCAGTTGCCGCGTCCATGGTCGGTGCCGGCGCTGCCGTTTTCACGCACGTTGCGGCCAAACTCTGACATCACGACCGCCGTGACGCGATCGATCCGCGACGAGCCGTCCATATCGGCGTGAAACGCGGCCAGGCCGTCGGCCAGCGTCCGCATGGTCGCGGCCATGCTGCCGGTCGCCGGTGCCTGGGCGCTATGGGTATCCCAGCCCCCGAGATCGATCTGGACCACCTCAACCCCGATGTCCGCACGAATCAACGCGGCGGTTGATCGCAGCGCCCTCGCGAACGAATTATTGGCATAGACCGCGTTGCCGGAGGGCAAATAGGTGTTGATGCCAAGGCCTGCCAGCGCTGCGATCGTGCGCTGCGTGTTGAGTGCGGAGGTCCGAAGGGGATCGGACTCGCCGGCAAACGCGGTCCCCAGCCACTCCAGTCGTGCCGTGCGGCTCGACGAGATGCCGGTCAAACCGAAGTTCGCCGGATCGGGAATCGGCATGGTCAACGGACCACCCGCGAGTGTTTCGGTCAGGCCGAACGTAAATGACAACGCCCGCAGGGACGCCGTGGGTCGCGCGGGACTTCTGGTCGCCAGATGCCGACCGAGCCACCCCGTGACCAACGCGCTCTGGCCGGGCATCCCGACCTCCATGTAATGCTGCGCATCGAAGTGCGAGCGCGAGGAGTCGATCGACCCGGTCGCGTGCACAATCAGCAGACGACCCGCCAGATAGGCAGGCAGCAGGGCGCCCATCGCCGGAGGAAAACCAAAAAAGCCGTTGAGATTGATCGCCCGGTTGGCGTCCGAGCTGTCGGGCGGCATGATCCGGATCGTGGGACGAGCGGTGTAGTAGTCGGGCTCGCCGAAGGGCACCACACTGGAGAGCCCATCCATCCCGCCTCGCAGAAAGACGCACACCATCACATCGCGGGCGGAGTTCTCCGATTGTGCATAGGTTACGCGGGGCAACCACGCCGGAGCACTGGCCGCCGCGGCAGCGACCGACGCCTGGCGCAAAAACTGACGACGAGACAGGGCATGGTACTCGCCGCAACCGGTGGCACGCGAATGTCGGTGATCAGCCATGATGAATTCTGCTCTCAATGCCACTGAAACGCCGGCGAGGCCAGCGCGAGACCGAGTGCGTCGATGCGTCGACTTTGGGTCGGCGGATCCGGTCGAAGATACCGGATAAGCGCGGCCTTGTCCGCTCCGGGCATTTCGTCGTTGAAGATTAGCGAATCAATGCGGTCGGCCACCTGCGCCGCCGTCGTGGCACCCGACAGCAGACCATTGACATCGACCACCGCGCCTCCGACTCCGCCATTGGGCAGATTGAAGGCGAAGTTCCAACGCGGTAACACCAGCGTGCCCCAGTATTCGGCGTCGTGGGGATACCCATCGGGCGGGGCCCAGGTAAACGGGGTCTGGCCCACGCTGGCGAGATAGGTCCCGCGCACGGTGTCCACACGCGTGAGGTTCGTACGAAGGGCTCGCAGTCCGGACACAATGTAGTGGTACGGCCGTTTCAACAGCGGCGGCGCGGCCTCCACACGCTCGTAGGTGAGGATCCGGAAAATGACCGCACGGATATCCCCACCGGTGCGGGTGAACTCCCCTGCCACATCATCGACCAGCGTCGTCGAGGGTGAATAGTCGAGCAGCCACCGCAGGAGTTTCCGAGCCATGAAGCGCGCGGTTGACGGATGGTGCGCGAGGATTTGCAGCACGGTGTACCCATCCTCGATGCCACCGCCGGAGGCAATCGTGTTGCCCAACACCTGTTTGGGCAGCAGATCGTGCCGACTGCGATCGAAATACATCGTGCCGGCCGTGGCGTTATTGGTATTGCCGTAAAATCGCCAGCCCGTGAAGCACCGTGCGACGTTCACCACGTCCTGCTGGGTGTACCCGCCGTCGACGCCGAGCGTGTGCAGTTCCATGACTTCACGCGCGTAATTCTGATTGGGCGCCGTGCGGATGTTCCGGTCAGTGTTGAGGTACTGGATCATCGCCGGGCTCATGGCGCTGGCGCGCAACAACTCGGGAAAGCGGCCGATCGCATGGGCGCGATACACATCGCGAACTTCCGCCGTTTTGTAGGCACCCACGATGTTGATGCTCGTGTTGAAGTGGTCGGCCCAAAATTCCACCATGCGCTCAAACAGCTGGCGTCTCGAATAAATGGCCCTGGTGATCGTCGCATAGGCGATCTCATTGGTCACGATCGCCCGGTCCAGCGCCAACAACTGAGCCGTCGGCTGAACGATCGTGGGGAACGCGAGGAGGCGCGCGTCACACGCCGGGTCGGGTCGATCCCCCGGATCCAGCTGAGAGGCCAGGTACCCCTCGAACCCCATCCCGTAGATCTGCGCCACATCGTCTGACGTCACGCCGTAGGAAATGCGACGGAGCAGCTTGAGATGCACGTTCTGGAAGACCGTCGGCGCGGGTGTCCCGGGCGTGCGGATCTGTCCCGCCGCCGCGGCAGGAAACACGCTGGCCAGCGCGGTCAGGGCCGCGCGGCGCGACCAGGCAGGAGCGGTGGAGGCTGCGTGTGTGGTCATCGGTTCACGATCCATTTCTGACGCGGAAATTGCGACTGCCGATTCCGTTGACCTGACCGGCACTGTCGCGAATACCCCAGACGATCGAATGCAGGCCGTTCGCGAGGGTGGTGGTGTCGATGATGAAGTAGCCAACGGCGCCATTCGCGTTGACATATCCCGGAAACAACGTGGCAATGTCGGATCGATACTGGTTGTAGACCGGGCGCCCGACCATCACACCATCAATGAACACACTGATCGTACTGCCATCCACGGGTATCCCGAGCGGAGAGGGGGTCAGGACCCAGCCAAAATTGACCACAGTGCCTGACACCTCCGCGCCCTGACCAGGGGTGTCGATGGTGCCGAAGGGCAGCTGCGACGTCGAGTTGGCTGCGATCAGGCGGCGCACGCCGATGAGCGTCCTGAGCCCCGCGTGGTTGGTGGCGAATGCCGAGAAGACAAAAGTGCCGTTGCCCCGGTTCGGCAGCATGTTCGTCAACACCATAAAGCCCCAGCCGGCCCGATCGTTGTCGGGGTAGCCCGGATGCGCGGCCGGGACGTCGGGCCGTGCGCCGCGAACGAAGTCCGCAGTGCCGACAAACACGAGGCCCGCCGGTTCACCAGGCACGGCATCACGAAAGACCTGCACGTCCCGCACACCAGCGGCATCGATCGCCCACCCCGTGAACCCCACTTCACCTGCCACCGTGAGATCGTCGGCCGGTGTGTCGACCACTCCGAAC
>CAYZLT010000069.1:0-13096 GCA_964479175.1 uncultured Solibacteraceae bacterium
CCCCCGGGATGCCCCGCCCGGAAGACGTCCTAAAGCGTCATCCGCAGCACACTAGCGCACGCCCGCCTTCGCCGCCTCCGCCTTGAGCGTCGTCAGCTCGCGCTCGAGATCGTCGAGCCGACGGACGGCGTCATTGTTCGGCCGTGAGTCGGACACGTTCGACACGCGCGTGATGGCCGACAGCTGCGCGTTGAGCATCGGCTGCGGATAGGAAATGCCCGCCTCGTTTACCAGTGCCTTGATGATGCGATCGAGCGTCGCCTTGGCGTCACCGGTCGCGGTCTTGGCCGCCGTCTGCACGGCTGTGGTGAAGCGCTGGGCATCCGCGATCGAAGCGCGCAGGCGGAGGTTGAAGCGGTACTGCAGTTCGAGATCCTCCGTGGTGACGCCATCAGCCGTGAGGCGCGGATCGAGCCACACATCGAGCGGCTGAGTTTGCGACCACGCCCCCGCAGTGAGCTTCACCGTGTACGTGCCTGGCGGCGCGGTCAGGCCGTTGTCTGCCACCAGATCCCAGAAATATCGCTGCATGCCGGCACGCGCGGTGAGCGGCACTGCCGCTGCCGCACCACCGCCGCGACCGCCGCGTCCACCGCGACCCTGACCGGGCAGCGGCGGTTCGGTCATGCCCGACGCTTGTGCGACAGGAAGACCGTCGCCGGTGTTGGCACCGCCGGCGACCGAACGAATCGTGCGGAACACTTCGCCAGACGCCCCGAGGATCTCCAGCGTGATCGGTGCGGCCGACGCTTCCCGCAGCGTGTAATCAATCTGCGCTCCCGGACCCGGCAGCTCCGGCGTCGTCAACGACCCCGGCATCGCCGCATGACGCGCGCGCATCGCGGGGCGAGGCGCGTACAGGAATCCCGCGGCCGTCGCCGACGGCGTCTGGTGCAGCGACGTGATGTTGTCGAGAATCCAGAAGCCGCGTCCCATCGTCGAGACCACAAGGTCCTTCTGGTGAACACGGATATCGCTCACCGGCGTGATCGGCAGGTTGCGCTGGAAGCGCTGCCAGTTGCGACCGTTGTCGAACGAGATGAAAAAGCCGAACTGGCCACCTGCGTACAGCAAGCCCTCACGGTCTGGATCTTCGCGGACCACGTTCATCAGGTGATCAGCAGGAATGCCATTGGTGCCTGGCGTCAGCAGTGACCACGTCGCGCCGTAGTCGTTGGTCAGGTAGACGTACGGCTTCTGGTCGTTCAGGAGCCGACGATGGACCACGACGTAGGCGGAGCCACGACGATGGGGGGAGGGGTCGATGTTGGAGACGCGGCCGCCGGGTGGAAGGGTTGGCGGCGTAACCTTGGTCCACGTCTTGCCGTTGTCCCGAGTGACGTGGATGGGGCCGTCGTTGGCGCCGCTCCAGATGACACCCGCCTCGATGGGTGATTCTTCGATGGCAAAAATCGTCGAGTAGACCTCTTCACCCGTGATGTCGCGTGTGATGGGCTCGCCCGAAATGTCCTGCTGCACGCCGGGTTCGTTGAGCGTCAGATCGCCGCTGATGATCTCCCAGGTCTTGCCGCCGTCCATCGTGCGGTGCATCACGTGTGAGCCGTGCAGGATCATGTCCGGGTTGTGCTTCGAGATCATGAACGGCGACGTGCGCTGGAAGCGGAACGCGATGTCGCGTGACGCATGGCCGTAGCGGTTCTGCGGGTAGACCCAGTTGCTCTGCGTCTGTCCGGTGATCAGGTTCTCGCGGTAGAACTCACCCTTGCACACACCGAAGACGATCGTCGGATTGCCGGGTTTTGGTCTGATGGGGCCGGTTTCGCAACCGGGGCCGGCCATGTAGGTATCGGCCTGTTCGAGCCGCGCCGGTGTCGGCAGCTTGCTCATGACGATCCACGTGTTGTTGTCCTGCTGCGCGCCATACACGCGGTACGGCACCTGATCGTCCACTTCCACGCCGTAGAGTTCCGCGGTGGACTGGTTCTGCTGGGTCGACCAGGTGGCCCCGCCGTCGGTGGAGACGTTTGCGCCACCATCGTTGCTCTGCACGATGTGGTTCGGGTTGTCCGGGTTGATCCACATGCCGTGGTTGTCGCCGTGTGGAGTCGGCACGTTGCGCCAGGTGGCACCGCTGTCGGTGGACTTGAGCAGTGACAGGTTGTTGACCCACACGGTGTTCGGGTCCTTGGGATCGACGTCGACGTAGGTGTAATAAAACGGCCGGGCGAGCAGGTTCGGCGCGCTCGACGTCTGGCGCCAGGTCGCGCCGCTGTCGTCTGAGCGATAGAGGCCCCCCTGGGGCGCCGGGGCTTCCACCAGCGCGTATACCGTGGTGGTCTGTGATCGGGCGATGTCCACATCGATCTTGCCGATGACACCTGTCGGCAGTCCGCCGCCCAGGCGCGTCCACGTTTCGCCCGCGTCGGTGGTCTTGTAGAGGCCGCCGGCTTCAGCCGGGCCGCCGCTGATGATGGTCCACGGCCGACGTTCGCCGCGCCAAGCGGCGGCATAAATTTCATTCGGGTTGGATGGGTTCATCGCGAGGTTCACGAAGCCCGTCTCGTTGCTTACAAATTTCACGCGCTGCCAGGTCTGGCCACCGTCACGCGAGCGGTACACACCGCGCGTTTCGTTTGGACCAAACGCGGTGCCCAGCACCGCGGCATACACGAGGTTCGGGTTGGACGGGTGTACGCGAATGGAGCCAATCTGCCCCGCGTCCCTCAGGCCGATGTGTGACCAGGTCCGTCCAGCATCGGTGGACTTGTAGAGCCCGCGGCCCTCGATCACGTTCGAGCGGATGGCCACACTGCCCGTGCCGACATAGATGATGTTCGGGTCGGATTCGGCGACTTCAATCGCGCCGATCGATGCGGTCTCGAAAAACCCGTCCGAGATGTTCTGCCAGGTCGCGCCGTTGTTGGTGGTCTTCCACACGCCGCCCCCAGAGGCGCCCATGTAGTAGGTGCTGAGCTCCTTGCGGTGCCCGGCCACAGCCGTGACGCGGCCGCCGACAAAGGGGCCAATGTTGCGCCAGCGCAGGCCAGCCCACTGCGGGTTGTCCGCCGTCTGCGCCTGAGCCGCAGGCGGCGCCTGACGCGCCGAAATGGTTGTGAACATCAGCGCGGGCAGAAGAACCAGCGCCACACCCAGCATCAGCGGACGAATTGGTCGAACCATGACGGGAATCGTAACCGATCCCCGCTTCGCGGCGATCAGCGGATCGTCGATGCAAAGTCCGCGTCGAGCGCCGTGCAGAACTCGCCGAGCATCATCGCGGTGGCGCCCCAGACGTGATGGTCGCCGATGGCGAAGTAGGGGTAGGAGACCATCAGGCCGCCGCGGTCACGCTGGCCCACCCTGACGCAGACTGACTCACGCAACGTGGCGACCGGCACTTCGATAATGGTCTCCACCTCGCGGGGTGACGGCACAAACGTGGGGGATGTATCCATGACGCCGATGATCGGGTGCACCACAAAGCCACTCACAATCACCCAGAGCGTTGACAACGAGCCGATGACACGCACGAGTGCCGGCTCGACACCAATTTCCTCGTGCGCTTCCCGAAGTGCCCCGAGTTCCGGGGATTCACCAGGGTTCAGGCCGCCGCCGGGCAGGCTGATCTGCCCCCCGTGATGCGGCAGGTCCGTACGTCGCAACGTCAGGGCAATCGTGGGACCTTGCTCGCCCGGGTAGATCAGGATCAGGGCCGCAGCCACACGCGCTTCGGGTGGCCGGGCCGACGGGTCCCACAGGCGGAGCAGGGGCTTGGGTGCAAATCGCAGGTGGGCGTCTTTGCCCGGAAGCGGCGCCTGCAACCGGCGCCGGATGTGGTCCTCGAGCGTTCTCACCCGACCATTATCGTCGCCCGGGCCCGCGGTCCGTACCTTTGCCCTTTTGCCTTTTCCCTTTCGCCTTCTTCATCAGTTTCTCAACGCCATCGTCGGCGCCACGCGCATGGCCCGTCGTGCAGGGACCCAGTTTGCGAGGAGCGCCGAGGCGACCAACGCTACAAACGCGGCGGCGACGATGGGCAAGTCAAAGCCGCCGCCATCAAAGAGCAGCGACCCGATCCCCTGGACGGCCACAAACGACAGGCCCAGGCCCAACACGAGCCCGGCGACCGTGGTGAACAGGCCGTCGCGCAGGACCAGCGACGCCACGTCCCTGGCCTGTGCACCCAGCGCGAGACGGATGCCGATCTCGCGCGTTCGTCGGGAGACCAGGAACGCCTTGACGCCGTAAATGCCCAAGGACGCCATCACCAGCGCCACCACCCCGAAGATCGTGAAGACACGCGCGCCGGTCCGCACGATCCAGAGCATCGCATTGCGCTCGCGGAACATCGCGCCGGTCTCGAGCGTGATCACGGGCAACATCGGGTCGGCTTCCCGAAGGGCCACTCTGATGGTCGGCAACATGACCGCGTCATCGTTTGCCATCGTGCGCACATGCAGCGTCATCCCACTGCGGAATCGTTGCGCGTGTGGACGATACACATGCGCCCCGGCCTCATCGTCATTCATCTGCTGTTTGATGGGTGGGGCAATGCCGATGACCACCGCCAATTCCGGCGCGAGGTCCTGACCCCGGTTGATCTGGATCTGCCGGCCGAGCGGATCTTCTGCGCCAAACACCCGAGTGGCCATGACTGCATCGATGATGGCCACGGGCGGCGTGTCAGCCGAGGTGACTTCCGCCTGCGAGAAGTCGCGCCCGCGCAGCAGTTGCAGTCCGAGCGACGGGAAATAGTCCTGCATGACCGACTGCGCAATCCCGGAGGTCACCGCCGTGTCGTAGTCGGGGTCAGAGAGGCGACGCACAGGACCGGGCCGCTGAACCGACGACGACTCGATCACATCGCCGAAGGGCATGAGCGAACCCAGCGACACATGGGTCACGCCGGGCACGCGACGGACGCGATCGAGAATGTCGCCGTAGACCGCCTGTGCGCGCGGGCGATCAAATCCCGCGAGGCCGGTGTCGAGGGAGGCATGAATCCCGCGTTCGAACGAAAAGCCCGGGTCCACGTCGGCGGCAACCCAGGCCCCGCGAATAAACGCCCCAGCGGTGGTCAGGAGCACCAGGCTGAGCGCGAGTTGACCCATCACCAGCACATGGCGGACCTGAAAACGCGAACGGCCGCGCAGTGGCAACTCGCCGGCCTGTTCCTTCAGCGCCGGGATGACGTCGGCGCGTGAGGCCGCCAGCGCCGGACCCAGGCTGGAAATCACCGTGCCGATCACAGCGAAGGCCAGCGTGGCAAAAAAGATACGCGCGTCTGGCGTGGTTTCAATCGTCAGCATGACCGGGAGCAGTCCGTTCATGCCGCTGACCAGCGCCCGCATGGCACCCATCGCAAC
The DNA here is from genome assembly GCA_964479175.1 of uncultured Solibacteraceae bacterium. Taxonomy (GTDB): domain Bacteria; phylum Acidobacteriota; class Vicinamibacteria; order Vicinamibacterales; family SCN-69-37; genus SYFT01. The sequence goes on from CAYZLT010000069.1 coordinate 5,328, forward strand.
CAGGAGCGCCAGTGCCCCTCCGGTCAGCGACAGCAGCAGGCTTTCCGTCATCAGCTGACGGACCACCTGTGCGCGCGTCCCGCCAATCGACAGCCGAATCGCAAACTCCTTGGCGCGGGCCGCGCCGCGCGCGAGCTGCATATTGGCGAGGTTGAGCGCGGCAATCAGCAACACGATGCCCGACATGGCGAGCAGGCTGGCTCCGACCACAGCGACGGGGCCGTCATCTTGCGGGTTGGTCGAAATTCCAAGGCGGGAGACCCGCCCGATTATGAGCTGCTGGTCCTTGTTCTCAGCCGGGAACGCGGCCTCCATCGCCGCGCTGATGGTGTCCAGACCAGGTGCGGCGGATTCAGCGTGTAGTCCATCTCGAAGCCGGCCGTACACGATGAGTGCGTGATGACGTCGATCCCGCAGCGTCCCCACGGCATCGTCAGACGCGAAGTCATTGACCATGCTGTCGTAGACGCCCGTCGGCAGCCACAGCTCCGGCGTGATCATCACGGTCGTGCCGGAGAAACCTTTCGGAGCGACACCGACCACGGTGAAGTCCCGCTGATTGATACGAAGAATTTGACCCACCATGTCCGCGCGGGCGCCCATGCGCTCCCAGAGGCTGTAGCTGAGGATCGTGACGGGGAGCTCCGCGCCCGGTTTTTCTTCGTCCCTGGTGAAGCTGCGGCCCATCGCCAACGGGATGTCGAACGTGTTGAACAGGTCGCCGGTGGTGATGTCGATGAACGCGCGTCGAGTGGTGTCACCCTCCGTGATGCCGACCATGGCTGGATTGTGGGCGGTCAGCGACGCAAAGACATCGGTGCGCGCGCGCAGGTCGGAGAAGTTGTCGTACGAGAAGGTCCGGAAGGAGTCGGGTTCCGTCCGGTGTTTGCTGTAGACCTGGACAAGCTCCTCACCCGCGCCTGGCCGGGGCTTGAGGATCAGTTCATTCACCAGGCTGAACATCGTGGTGTTGGCCCCGATGCCGATTGCAAGGATCAGGATGGCGACCAGCGCGAAACCAGGTTGCCGACTGAACAGGCGAAGTCCGAAGCGCAGGTCCTTGAGGAAGGCGGTCATGGGGCTTCAGACGGCCCTTTGTGGTCCGAAGTTCAGCGACAGGCGCTACAATCTGGCGTCAAGCCGTAGGGCGTCCTGTCTTGAAGGACGCCAAGTTGGAGGTGGTTGTGAGAGCGACAGCAACACGAGTGTGGATGGCAGCAAGTCTGCTGATGACCCTGGCCATGGCCGTGCCGACGGGCCTTTCCGGCCACATTGGCAATGCGGACCCGGTCGCCCAGCCTCCCCAGGCCGGTCAGGCGGGTGGTGGGCAGGCTGCGGCGGGTGGGCAAGCGGGACGGGCACGAATTCCCGCGATCTCCGAACGGACCGCGCCGATGCAGAAAATCGACGGCTTCTTCCCGATGTATTGGGATGAGTCCACCGGCGGGTTGTTCCTCGAGATTCCCCGGCTCGGCCAGGAGGTCCTCTACGTCAGTGGCCTTTCCGCAGGCGTCGGGTCCAACGACATAGGTCTCGACCGCGCGCAACTTGGCGGTGAAGCCGTCGTCAGCTTTCAGCGCGTCGGCCCGCGCGTGCTCATGGTGCAGCCAAACCTTGATTGGCGCGCCAACAGCGACAATCCGGCCGAGCGCAAGTCGATGGAGGACGCGTTTGCGAAATCGATCCTCTGGGGATTTGCGGTCGCCGCTGAATCAGACGGCCGGGTGCTCATCGACTTGAGCGACTTCATCATGCGCGATACCCACAACGTCGGGCCGCGCCTGGGTGGACATCGGTTCGATCGCACGCGCAGTGCGGTGAATGTCGAGGGCACGAAGGGATTCCCCAAGAACACCGAGATCGACGTCATCTCGACGTTTGTGAGTGAGGGCGCGCCGGCCGGTGGACGCGGAGGTGGCGGCGGCGGTCAGATTGGTGGTCGCCTGGGTGACGTGGCCCCAAACCCTGGGGCGGTGACCGTGCGTCAGCACCACTCGATCATCGAGTTGCCCGACAACAACTACAAGCCGCGCCTGATGGATCCGCGATCGGGGTACGGCGGCCTCAACTATGCCGACTACGCGCAGCCGCTCGGTGCCGACCTGCGCGTGCGCTACATCAACCGGCATCGGCTGGAGAAGAAGGATCCCAATGCGGCGATGAGTGATCCGGTGGAGCCGATCATTTATTACGTGGATCGCGGTGCGCCCGAGCCGATTCGCACGGCTCTGATTGAGGGCGGCCGTTGGTGGAACGAGGCGTACGAAGCGGCCGGGTTCCGCAATGCGTTCCGCGTGGAAGTGATGCCCGAAGGCGCCGACCCGATGGACGTGCGCTACAACACGATCACCTGGGTGCACCGGTCCACGCGCGGCTGGAGCTACGGAGGATCGATCTCTGACCCTCGCACGGGCGAGATCATGAAGGGGCATGTGAGCCTCGGGTCACTCCGGTGGCGGCAGGACTATCTGATCTTCGAAGGCCTCCTGTCTCCGTATGCGACGGGCGCCGAGACACCGGCGATTCTCGAACAGACGGCGCTCGCGCGCATCCGCCAGCTCTCCGCTCACGAGATTGGTCACACGATTGGCCTGGGTCACAACTACTACAACAGCACCAAGGGCCGCATCTCCACGCTCGACTATCCACACCCGCTGATCACGTTGCGGCCCGACGGCACCATGGATCTCTCCGATGCCTATGACGTCGGCATTGGCGAGTGGGACAAGGTGGCGATTCGATACGGCTACTCACAGTTCGCGGCCGGCGTGAACGAGGCCGCTGAGTTGAAGAAAATTCTTGATGACGCGTGGGAGCAGGACATTCGTTATATGTCCAACCAGGACACGGACCTTAATCCCAGCGTGGACCAGTGGAACAACGGCACGGACGAGGCCGCTGAGCTGACGCGTATTCTTGAGTTGCGCCGCGCCGCGATGGAAGGCTTCGGCGAACGTGCGATCAAGGTCGGTCGACCGATGGCGTTGATTGAAGAAGCGCTGGTGCCCGTGTATCTTCACCATCGCTACGCAGTGGACTCCGCAGTGACGGCGCTCGGCGGTCAGGAATACATCTATGCCATGCGTGGTGACGGCCGGACGCCCGTGCGCTGGGCACCCGCCGCGCGACAAACCAAAGCACTCGACGCGTTGATGAGTGCGCTCAGGTTGTCGGATCTGGTGTTGCCCTCGGCCGTGGTGCAGAACATTCCGCCGCGCCCACCGGGCTTTGGTGCCAACCGTGAGATGTTTCCACGGATGACCGGCGGCGCGTTTGACCCCGTCACGCCTGCCGTCGCGGCCACGGAAGTGGTGCTTGGGGGCATCTTCTCCAACACCAGAGCGGCCAGGCTGGTGGCGCAAAAGGCTGTGGACGCATCGCTGCCGGGTCTCGACGATGTGCTCAATCGTTTGAGCGTGACGATCTTTGACGCACGTCCTGCCAACAGCTACGAATCGGAGATCAATCGCGCCATGGAACGTGCGCTGGTGTCACGGTTGATGACGATGGCTGAGTCGGCACCGATGACGCAGGTGCGGGCAATTGCGACGCAGGCGCTGAAGGGACTCCCCACGCGTGCGTCACTGCTTCCCAACAGCACGACCGCCAACGGCGCCGAGCGTGCGCATCGACAACTTCTCGCCGACGACATCAAGCGTTTCCTTGATCGTCCGTACACCGAACTGCGCCCAGCCGCGATCCCCGCCCCGCCGCCCGGTGCGCCAATCGGCGACTTCGGATTGGATTATCTGTTGGGTCTGGACGTGTGCCGAATCAGATAGAAGGCTAAAGGGCAAAGGTCAAAGGCTATAGGTACGGAAGTGTCCGTACCTATGGCCTTTACCCTTCTAAATTTAGCCTTCTTCATGACTGCGGTTTGAAGTAGAGCACCATCGACGCGCCGGCCACGACCAGCATGAAGCCGAGATACAGCAGCGGATTCGGCGTCTCTTTCGGCGGGTGCAGGTACATCGTGAAGAGCACGTTGACGACCGGTGCGCCGCCGAACACAAGCGGCATCACGTAGGTCGGCATGCCACCTGCACGAAACGCATAAATGATGAACACGGCGCCCAGCGCGCCGAGCATCCCGGCTGCGGTGGCGCCAGTCGCGCCATCCATCGACCAACCCTTGGTCAATTGTCCCTGCGACGCCAGCACCACCATCGGCACGACCACGCCGACGAGGAAGTAGGCGATCCCGACGCACAGCAGCGCTTTGAACGGACTGCCGAGTTTGACCTGACCCTGGTGAAGCGCAGGACCGTACAGCCCCCACGACAACGCCGCCCCGAGTGCGAATACGACCCAATGCATGGACACATACTAACGCCTTCCGCGGAGCGTCGGGCTTCAGCCCGGCGGACCGCCGATCTTCCACATGCCCTTCTCGAGGAACGCCTCGATGGTCTGTCGGTGCGCCTTGTTGATCAAATTGGAATGGGACACGCCTTGCGCCTTGGCGAATTCGACCAGGGGCATGACCGTTTTGCCTTCCAGATACGCCAGTCGCTTGTGGTAGCTGTTGGTCAGCGCCTTTCCAACGATCTCTTCCATGATGGCCGTTCGGCCGTGCCTGTCGAACTCGGCGAACGCGTCGTAGTATCGCTGCCGATCGATGAACTTGATGTTGATGGGCACGAATCCTTCTCTGATCAACACATAGTTGTTGAGCACACGCCCGATGCGCCCGTTGCCGTCCACGAATGGGTGCGTATGCTCAAACGTCAGGTGGAATCGCGCGACGCGCCTGATGATGTGTTCATGGTGACCGGCACGATAGGCCGCCATCATCTGTTCCAGTCGTCCGACGATCGCGTCCGGAGGCGGAGCGATGTGGCTGCCCACGCGAACATACTCTTTGATCCTGAATCGTCCTGCGATGTCATCCCGGATGTTGGCGATCAACATCTTGTGGAGAAGCCGCATGACGTCCAGCGTGAGCTCCTGTGTGCCGGCCGTCTTGTCGATGTAGGTCACCACGCGCGCGAGGTTCCTGGCTTCGAACATTTCCCGTTCTGAAATGAACCGGTCGAGATCGATCTGACGGAGGATCTTCTCTGTTTCGTCCAGCGTCAGCGTGCTGTTCTCAATCGCGTTGGAGTTGTAGACCTGCTCCCCAACTTCGGCCTCACCGATGAGGGCAATCAGCGCGTCCTTGCCGGTCGCGGCCTTGTAGTACCGTTCCCTGAGCGCCCGAACGTTCCCGAAGACTGCGAGAATTTTCGGCACATTTGTTATATTTTCATGCTTATGGTTGCATAATCGTGAAAACTACATGAAAACATGACAATTTTCACTATTTTCGCCGCATTGCGCGGTTTTCGAGACATCGTGCAAGAATTCCGAGACGATGGCTGCCAACAGAACGGCCGCACCAGGGCGCAACGACCCCTGCCCCTGTGGGAGCGGGCGCAAGTACAAACAGTGTTGCCTGACCGTGCAAGCGGGCGACGACACCGCACGGATCCGCATCCGTCGCGCCGAAGGGCGCATCGTCGATCTGATGGTGTCCTACCTTCTTGAGCAGTGGGGCAAGGACTTCTTCCATGAAGCCTGGGAAGAGTTTTTTCTCTGGGAGGATGTGCCCGAGGACATCACCGGCACCCAGGAATTTGAGTCCATGTTCATTCCGTGGGTGACGACGCTGTTTGTGGCGGAGGCTGAGGGCCTTGAGCGCGACGAAGACGACGAGCGCGCGCCGCGCACAACCACTTGGCCCGTCGTGCCGGTGGCTGAACATTGGCTGGCCAACGCACGAGCGCAGGTGTCCGACGATGAGCGCGCGTGGATTCATGCGGCGTGTCGTAGTCCCATGAGCGCGTTTGTGGTTGAGGGTGTGGACCCCGGTCGCAGCATCGACATCAAGGACATCCTGACCGGCCGCCGTTTTCATGTACTTGAGGCGGCGGCCTCGAAGACGATCGAGCGCAACGACGTCGCGTTCGCGCGTGTGGTGACTGTTGGCGGCACCAGCGTCATGTTCGGCATGGCGCCGTGGCGGATGGGGCCGGAGTGGCATGCGCCGATCATTGATTTCCGTGAGCACTTTCGACCCGGCGGTCTGATGACTCGAGCCGACCTGGATGACACTGACTTCGAAATTCGCGATCTGTACCTCGACATCGTGGCGAAGATCCTCAATCCGGCACCTCCGACACTTCGGAATACCGATGGCGATCCACTGGCGCTCACGACGCTGACCTTCACTGTGCAGGGCACGGTGGATGAGATCGCGCGGCGCCTGACTCCACTCGGACGAATCACCGGTGATGAGCCTGACGAGGAGTTACTGGAAGAGATCGAACGTGATGCGGCGGGCGTCACCACGAGTGCCGTGATGCACTGGAAGAAGACCGGCAATAAAAAGAACAAGGACTGGTCGAACACGATCCTGGGAATGCTTCGCCTGACACCCGGGTGCATCGTCGCCGACGTCAACTCCGAGAAACGTGCGAAACAATGTGTGCGCGAGGTGAAGAAGCTCCTGGGACCGGCCGTCACGCTGATGTCGAGCGAGGTGACCGACTTGCAGGCCGAACTGGCGAAGCGTCAGGCGAATCCGATCGAGCCGGGGATGCAAGCGGCCTCGTCTGAAGACCGCGACCCCGAACTGCTCGCGATGGAAGAGGAACTGTTCCGGCGGCACATGGAGGCGTGGCAGACCATGAAGATCCCTGCGCTTGGCAACAAGACCCCGCGCGTGGTCGCCCGCACCGCACTCGGCCGGGAACGCCTGGCCGCTCTGCTGTCGAGTTTCGAGAAGGGACAGGCTGAGCGCCTGCCCAACGGTCGCGCGATTCTTGACGAGTTGCGGGCGACGCTCGGGCTGGAGCCTGGCGCCAGTGGTCCCGACGCTGGCTGATTGATGCCAGCCAATTGACATCAAGACATCACGGCCGTAGCATCAAGAACATGCGTACGACACTGACGCTGGAGAAGGACGTGGCGGCCCGCTTGGGCCAGGTCGCGAAGAAGCGGAAGCAGCCGTTCAAGGTGGTGGTCAACGACGTGTTACGCACCGGTTTGGGCGTACTCGATCGTCGGGCGCCGTCCCGAATATTCCGCACGACCGGGTTCGATTTGGGCCCGAGCCTGGTGGGCAGCCTCGACGACGTGGAGGAAGTGCTCGCGCGGGTGGAAGGCGAACGCCACCTGTGATCCTGATCGACGCCAACATTCTTGTGTATGCCGCCAACCACTCGGCGCCGGAGTACGAGGCCGCGCACCGCTGGCTCGATGCACAACTGTCGGGGACCGATCGTGTGGGGTTGCCGTGGCCGTCGCTACTAGCGTTTGTGCGGCTGGTCAGCAATCCGCTCGTTGTCAGACACCCTGTCTCTGTGGCTGAGGCCTGGCGTCAGGTCCAGGAGTGGGTGCAATGCGACAACGTGTGGGTGCCTCAGCCCACCGATCAGCACGCAGAGACCCTCGGCGCATTGTGTCTGTCGGCATTCATGACGGCGAGACTGGTTCCAGACGCGCATCTCGCCGCACTGGCGATCGAGCACGGATTGACGTTGTGTTCTACCGATGGGGACTTCGCCAAGTTTCCCAACCTGACGTGGAAGAATCCACTGACGGTGGAGGCCGCGCCGCCGCCCGAGGCGACATGACACAATTTCCGGAACTCATGCCGGTAGCCACTGACATCCCGCCCTCCGAAGGCCACATCGTCCGTGTCCGTTCGCGGAGGTACCTCGTTGAAGAGGTGACCGTGCCCGTCGAGCCCGGCGACGACCACCTCATTCGCCTGTCGTGCCTGGAAG
>CAYZLT010000070.1:0-13080 GCA_964479175.1 uncultured Solibacteraceae bacterium
TTCCAGCACGGCGAGACTGACGAAATTTTCGGACGCGATGAGTTCGAGGCCGTGTTCCTGGCGCAGGACTTCGTGATTGATGGCGGCGGCGATTTCGGGGTCGGTCTGGGTCAGGTGCGTCACGCGGGCGTCTCCAGCGCAGTGATCTTGTCGAGACGGCGCTGATGGCGACCGCCTTCATACGGGGTATCGAGAAAGGCCGCGACGATCTCTCGTGCCTGCGGCTCAGTGGTGAGACGTGCGCCCAACGCAAGGATGTTGGCGTTGTTGTGGCTGCGGCTGAGGCGGGCCGATTCCACCTCCGTGGCGGCGGCCGCACGCACGCCGGGAAGTTTGTTGGCGGCCATCGCCATGCCGATCCCGGAACCGCAGACCAGCAGGCCACAGTCCGCGTCACCGGACGTGACTGCGCGGGAGACCAGTCCGGCGAAGTCGGGGTAGTCCACGGAGTCGCCCCCGTGCGTGCCCACGTCAATCACGGTCACGCCACGCGCGGCAAGAAATGGCTTGAGCGCGTCTTTCAGGCCCACGCCGGCATGATCGGCCCCAAGTGCGATGCGCATGCGCACGAGTATAGCGGGTTGTACAATCGTGCGTGCCTTCCTCTGCCGTCATTGCCGCGCGGGGCGCCGAACGTTGGCGCGCTGGTCACCCCTGGATCTATCGCTCGGACGTCCTGAAGGTGGATGCCGACCCGGGTGACCTGGTCGAGGTCACATCCGAACGAGGTCGCCCCTTGGGCCGCGCGTTTTTCAGCAGCACCTCGCAGATTACGCTCCGCATGCTCGGGGAAGGGCCGCGTGATACCCGTGAGTTTTTCCGGGAGCGCCTCCAGGCCGCTATCACGTACCGCACGCAGGTGGTGGGTGACGCGCACGCCTATCGTCTGGTCAACGGCGAGGCCGACCGCCTGCCCTCCCTGATTGTCGACCGGTATGGGGATGTCCTGGTCGTCCAGACCCTGTCGCAGGGGACCGATGCGCAGTTGGATCTGTTCATCGACCTGCTTCAGGAACTGGTGAGACCCACCGGCATTCTTGTCAGAAACGATCCCAAGGTCCGGGGCCTCGAAGATCTGGAGACCGTGGTCGAGGTGCGCGCCGGTGAGGTGCCCGACCTCATCGACATCGTCGAGGGGGACATCCGGTATCAGGTGGATGTGCGGCACGGGCAGAAGACCGGATTGTTTCTCGACCAACGTGAGAACCATCTGATGGCCGGCGCCTATGCGTCGGGGAGGGGGCTTGATGCCTTTTCGTACCATGGAGGATTTGCCCTGCAGATGGCGCGCCGGTGTGAGTCGGTCCTGGCGCTGGACGGATCGGAACCCGCCATCGCGGCGCTGGCCGCCAACGCGGATCGGAATGGGTTGACGAACGTCGAGGGGCGCGTGGCCAATGTGTTTGACGAACTCCGCGAACTCGAAATCGCCAAGGCCCGGTTTGACACCATCGTGCTGGACCCGCCGGCGTTCGCCAAAACCAAGGCTTCGTTGCCAAAGGCGCTGGGCGGCTACAAGGAAATCAACCTGCGGGCGCTCAAACTCCTTCGTCCCGGGGGCATGTTGATTACGTGCACGTGTTCGTACCACGTCTCCGAGCCGCTGTTCCTCGAAGTGCTGGAGCGGGCCGCGGCCGACGCGCTCGCGCCGGTGGTCCTTGTGGAAAAACGTCTCCAGGCCCGTGACCATCCGGTACTTCTTGGTGTGCCGGAAACGTCGTACCTGAAGTGTCTCGTGCTGCGCCGACTGTAAATCCCCGGGTGGTATAGTCGCGAACATGGATCGGTCGACCTATACCCCCCTCACAGAGGCAGATTTTGACCTCGCGTATCCCTCCTCCCGCAAGGCCTATATCGAGGGAGGCGGCGGCGTGCATGTGCCCATGCGCGAAATCGTGTTGTCGGGTGACGAGCCGCCCGTGCGGGTGTATGACACCAGCGGTCCCCGTGGCTTTGACGTGCATGTCGGTCTGCCCGCGCTGCGGCGTGACTGGATTGTGTCGCGCGGCGACGTCGATGACACGGGCCGCGGCGTGCGGGCGCACGTCCTGCGCGCAAAACCGGGCCAGGCCCCGACCCAACTGCACTACGCGCGCACGGGGGTGATTACCCCCGAGATGGAATTCATCGCGGTGCGCGAAGGCTTCGACGCCGAGTTTGTGCGCGACGAAGTGGCGCGCGGTCGCGCCATCATTCCGTCCAACATCAATCACCCGGAACTGGAACCGATGATCATCGGTCGCCACTTCCTCGTGAAGATCAACGCCAACATCGGCAACTCCGCCGTCTCCTCGTCGATCGTCGAGGAAGTGGACAAATTGCGGTGGTCCACACTCTGGGGCGCCGACACGGTGATGGATTTGTCGACGGGCGCGAACATTCACGAAACCCGCGAGTGGATCCTGCGCAACAGTCCGGTGCCGATCGGGACAGTGCCGCTGTACCAGGCACTTGAGAAAGTCGGCGGCCGACCTGAAGCGTTGACGTGGGAGGTCTACCGCGAGACGTTGATCGAACAGGCCGAGCAGGGGGTGGACTATTTCACCGTACACGCCGGCGTGTTGTTGCGCTACATTCCGATGACCGCCCGACGCCGCACCGGCATCGTGTCGCGCGGAGGATCGATCATCGCGAAGTGGTGCCTCGCGCACCACCAGGAAAATTTTCTGTACACACACTTCCGCGAGATCTGCGAAATCATGCAGGCCTACGACGTGGCGTTTTCGCTCGGGGATGGCCTGCGGCCGGGCTCGATTGCCGACGCCAACGACGAGGCCCAGTTTGCCGAGCTCCAGACGCAGGGCGAGTTGACGAAAATTGCGTGGGAGTACGACGTCCAGGTCATGAACGAAGGCCCGGGCCACGTGCCGATGCATCTCATTCGCGAAAACATGGAAAAGCAGTTGGAGTGGTGCCAGGAAGCCCCGTTCTACACGCTCGGGCCGCTCACCACCGACATTGCCCCCGGCTACGACCACATCACCTCGGCGATCGGCGCCGCGATGATCGGCTGGTACGGTACCGCGATGCTCTGCTACGTGACGCCGAAGGAACACCTCGGCCTGCCCAATCGCGACGATGTGAAGGCGGGGGTGATCGCCTACAAGATCGCCGCACACGCTGCCGACCTGGCGAAGGGCCATCCCCGCGCGCAGACGTGGGATGACGCGCTCTCAAAGGCGCGATTCGAATTCCGCTGGGAGGATCAATTCAATCTGGCGCTTGATCCCGTCACCGCTCGTGCGTATCACGACGAGACGTTGCCGGCGGATGGCGCCAAGGTCGCGCACTTCTGTTCGATGTGTGGACCGAAGTTCTGCAGTATGGAAATCACGCAGCAGATTCGTGACTACGCGGCCGAGCAGCAGGTGGCCGTCGACGAGGCGCGCACCGCTGGGCTGGCGGAAAAAGCGGACGAATATCGCAAGACGCGGCTGTAAGCCGCGTCGCTATTTGATCGTGGCCGGCACGACCTGAATGATCGTCCGATACCGCTTCTGTGTGGTGCCCGACACATGGAGGTATCCCTCCGACCCGTTCCACACGTAATCCTTCACGACGATACTCGGCGGATACGCCATCGTCTGCTCCTGAAACCGGCCCAACTCGAACTGGTGCATGGCCGGCGCCTGAAAAATCGTGCGCCCACCCTGTTTGAGGGTGGTCTTGAAGTAGTTGACGATGTCGACGTACGGGGCATCGGTGCCGTACAGGTGGTACTGCTGGCCGCCCCTGCCGGCGTCGATGGTTTCGAGAAACACCGCAGCCGGGTACATCGGTGCGCCGAGCGTGGCATCCACGGGCGCCTGCGGCGGCTGGGGTTCCGGCGTACTGGCCGCGGCGGCGCCGGCCGTCGGAAACGGAATGGGACGAGGCGGAGCCGTCTGCGCGCCGACCACCGTCGCACACGCCAACACACCCACCAGAGCGCCACCTACGACCGACAATCGAATCTGCATCCTGTCCCGTATTATAAGACGACAGGCGCCATCGACCGGACGGGATGAAACCCCGTGTGGCGGTGCGGCGTCTCAGATGTCAGGAGATCACACCAACACCATGAGTGGATTAAAGACCGCGGTTCTGCTGGCAACTCTGAGCGCATTGTTCATTGCCGTGGGTGGCATGTTCGGCGGACAAACCGGGATGGCGCTCGCGTTCGGCGTGGCCATCGTGATGAATATTTCGAGTTATTGGTTCTCCGACAAGATCGTGCTGCGGATGTACAAGGCGCAGCCTGTCGGACCCGGTCATCGGTTGTACGACATGACCGCGCGGCTCGCGCAACGCGCCCAGTTGCCGATGCCGAAGGTCTACGTGATTCCGGATATGTCGCCGAACGCGTTTGCCACCGGTCGCAATCCCGATCACGCCGCCGTGGCGGCGACCGAAGGCATCATGCGCCTGTTGTCGGACGCGGAGCTGGAAGGCGTCATGGCGCACGAGCTGGCGCACGTGAAAAATCGCGACATTCTCATCAGCACGATCGCGGCGACGATTGGTGCGGCCATCACGATGATGGTGCAATTCGGCATGTTGTTTGGTGGTGGTCGTGATCGCGAGAACTCGCCCAATATCATCGTCCTCATCGCGACCATGTTCCTGGCGCCGCTGGCGGCCGGCATGATCCAGATGGCGGTGTCGAGGTCGCGCGAATTTGTGGCTGACCGCGTTGGCGCGGAGATCGCCGGGACGCCGATGGGGCTGGCGCAGGCGCTCCAACGGCTCGAGGTCGGCGTGAAGCAGATTCCGATGGACGCCAATCAGGCGACGGCACACATGTTCATCGTGTCGCCGCTGACCGGCGGTGGCATGGCCTCGCTGTTCTCGACGCACCCGCCCACCAAGGCTCGCGTCGACGCGCTCATGCGCCTGCGCATGGGCGCCGCCTGAGCGGGCGTCTACAACACGTAGGCGAGCGCAAATCCGATCTGCAGGATGAACATCATCCGATACATGTGCGCCCAGGAGACGTGGTTCTCGGTCGTGGCCAGTTCTTCTGGGCGCCGCAACATCAAATAGCAGACATACGCGCCGTAGGCCGTCATGCCGAGGCCCAGCGAGTGCAATAGCGGCGTGTGGCCCGTGAGAATGCCCATCCACACGCCCACGTTGATGAGCAGAAACGGCAGGATAAAGGACGGCGAAATCATCCATGCCGCCTTGGTCACCCCATGAATGATCGGCAACGTGCGGCACCCGCCGCGCTCGTCGCCCTCCATGTCTGCGAAATCTTTTGTCGTGGAAGCGCCAAGCAGGAAGAGCCCGAAAATTCCGCCAATGAACCACGGCTCGACGCCGACAACGGTCTTGACCGCGGACCAGCCGGCGACCTTCAGCAACACGCCGCGAGGAACGGCGATCGTGATGTTTGCCCACATGCCGCGCTGTTTGGTGCGCAGCGGCGGGACCGAATAGATGATGGTGGCCACCACGGCGATCGCGACAATCCAGAAACACTCATGCCGGCCGCCTGGTGCCACGAACCAGGCGAGTACCAACGTCAGCACATAGGCGATGATCGTGAAGACCCAGGCCTCCCGGATCGTCATACGGCCGGACGTCAGCGGCCGCTTGGGTTTGTTGATGCGGTCGATCTCGAGGTCGTAGATCTGGTTGAGGGCGTTGCTGCCTGCATTAAAGACGGCCGCCATCAACGCGCCAATCAGTCCCGGGCCCACCACAGCCCAGGTCCAGGGATCGGCTGGGGCAGCGCCGATGGCGGTGACGGCACCGGAGAAAAACCCCAGCGCCGGAGCCACCAGCGTGAAGGGGCGCGCAAGTTCCGCGTAGACCCGAATCGTTGTCATGTCATGCACCACCACGCCACGACCGTGATCGCGGCGCCGATCGCCGAGTTCACAAAATTCAGCGTGTCGTTGTTGAGGATACCCCGGGCTTCGAGCGTGGATCCGAGTGCGCCCTCGATCAGCGACGCCACGGTCGCGGCTGCGGTGATCAACGGGACCGCCATCCAGGGCACCAGTCCGCCCCACGCACCCAGCGCGGCCAGGCCGGCGGCTGATATCGTGCCCGCCAGCGTGCCTTCGATGGACACCGCGCCGGTTGTGCCAGGTGCGACACGACGCAGCGATGTCACCATCCAGGTCGACCGTCCGTAGGCCTTGCCTATTTCACTCGCGACGGTGTCACTGCCGGCAGTGGCGAGGGCGGCGACACAGGCCAGCAACGCGAGTGAAGGATCAGGCATCCCAATCGCGACCGCACAGGCCCACGCGGCAAGCCCCGTGTTGGCGATGGCGTTGCCTGGGCCGCGACGACCGCCCCGATCTTCGGCTATGCCGGCCGCCACCTTTCGCGCGGCACCAAGACGTGTGCACACCGACGCCACGATGAAGGTCGCCAGGAGCAATCCCCACGCCGCCCATCCGCCCCCGAGCACGACCACGACGCCGATCACGAGACCGGCCAGTGCGCCGGAGGCCGTGACGGTTTGCGCCAGTAGTCCCGCCAGGGCAATCGCACCGTTGGCTTTGAGGGCCATCGCGGCCTCGCCGGCAATGGCCGGCCCTCTCGACGCCAAGACGTGCGGATCCATCAACGTCGAGGTCCAAAGCACAAACGCGGCCGCCACCGGCACCGACAGGTTGTCGTCGAGATGGATGGGAATGGTCTCCACGAGTCCGGCCACAACAGACGCCGCCACGGCCCACCACAGGGGTGTGACCGGCGAACCGCCTGTGCTCCAGATCAACAGTCCGACAGACGCCACTGATGCAGTGCCGATGAACGCGGCGAGGCCGGCGACCGATTTGTCCGGATTCCAGGGAAGGCGCGGCGAACGGACGGTGGTGCCGACCAGTGTCGCCATGCCATCACCGGCGGCGAGAATGCCCCAGGCCGCGGCCGCGAGATCGAGGCGCTCACGGAAGACAAGGATGAGTCCGAGCACCGCCAGCGGGTAGATCACGATCCCCGAGGTCCATGGCCTGTCCAGATCGCCCGGGCGGAACACCTGGTGTGTCAGTCGCGGAAGTACGAAGAGATTAAACATTACCGCCGCGACGGCCATCGCCGCCGCTTGGGGCCACGTCAGAAACTTCAGGCTCAGCGCGATCACGCCAACGGCGATGTGCACGAGTTGACGAGGGACTTCCGATCGCGTCACCGCGTGACCTCAGCCCTCCACCAGGCCAGCGTGTCTGCGAGCGTGACCTCGATTGGAATCGTCGGAGTCCATCCCAGGGTGTGCGTCAGGCGTGTGGCACTGCCGAGCAACAGAGGGATGTCGCTGGGCCGCATGCGGTCAGGATCGCTGGACGTCGTGATCGGAACAGACGCCAGCGCTCGGAGTGTGTCGAGCAGGTCCCCGATGCGATAGGCCGTGCCGGAGCAGACGTTAAACGCCTCGCCCCTCTGGGCATCGTCCATGATCTGCAGGTAGGCCGCCACGACGTCACGCACGTCGGTCAGGTCGCGACGTGCATCAAGGTTGCCCACACGCATGTCCGGCGGCATCAGCCCTGCTTCGATCATCGCGATCTGTCGACAAAAACTGGCAATGGCAAAACTGGGGTTCTGGCCGGGGCCCACGTGGTTGAAGGGTCTCGCCACCACGACGTCCAGCCCATCCTGGGCGGCGGCCAGGTGTGCGAGCTGATCCTGTGCGAGTTTGGAGAGGCCGTACGGATTGGACGGAACCAGTGCCGCCTGTTCGTCGAGGGCGTCGGGCCCGGGTTTGTAGATCATCGCCGACGTGACGACGAGCACACGACAGGCCGGATGTTCGAGTCGCACCGCCTCGAGCAGGTGATGTGTGCCCAGCACGTTGACCTGCAAGGTCGGCAGCGAGTTGCGCCAGGAATCGCCCACGTGGGGGGCGCCGGCCAGGTGATAGATCTGCGCGGGCCGGTCTTCGGCGATGGCGCGCCGGACCGCGTCGCGATCGAGCACGTCCACGACACGGACGGATGGGGCACTGGAGGAGCGTGGGGCCGCAGACAGCTGCCGATGCCACGCGATCAGGCGCGGCTCACCCCGTGCCCGCAACGCGTGCATGAGATGCCGACCGACAAATCCGTTGGCACCGGTGACGACGATCGGGCCACGCTCGGTCACGTGACTAAACCTGGGGGCGGTTGCCGTACTGTTGGGCGTAGTACGCCTTGAACGCCGGGTCCTGTTCCTTGATGGGACGCCACCAGGACTCGTTGTTGCGGTACCAGCTGACGGTGTCGGCCAGGCCGTCTTCAAACGGCACGGTGGGTGCCCAGCCCAGGCCTTGGAGTTTTGTGGTGTTGAGCGCGTAGCGCCGGTCGTGACCGGGCCTGTCGGCGACCGGCGTGATCAGGGTGCGGGGCAGTCCCATCAACTCGAGGATGCGATGGGTGAGGTCGACGTTGCGCACCTCGTTGCCGCCGCCGATGTTGTAGACCTCACCGTTGACGCCGTGTTCGATGACCACGTCAATGCCGCGGCAGTGGTCGTCCACATGCAGCCAGTCGCGCACGTTGAGACCATCGCCATACAGCGGGACCTGGAGTCCATTGATCAAGTTGGTAATGAAGAGTGGAATGACCTTCTCGGGGAACTGATTGGGGCCGTAGTTGTTCGACGCACGCGTGACGACCACCGGCACGTTGTAGGTCGCCCAATAGCTGTAGGCGAGCCGATCGGCGCCGGCCTTGCTGGCCGAATACGGATTCCGCGGCTTGAGTTCGTCGGTTTCGACGCTGTGTCCGGTCGGCACCGTGCCGTAGACCTCATCGGTGGAGATCTGCACGAACCGTTTCAGGTTCGGCGCCTGCCGTGCGGCCTCCAAGAGAACAAACGTCCCGATGACGTCCGTGGTGATGAAATCGGCCGCCGACTGGATTGATCGGTCCACGTGTGTCTCGGCCGCGAAGTGGACGACGATCTCTGAATCGCGCACGAGCGGCGCCGCGACCGCCGCGTCGGCGATATCACCCTTGACGAAGGTATGGCGCGGGCTGTCCATCACGGACGCCAGGTTCTCGAGGCGCCCCGCATACGTCAGTTTGTCGAGGGTGGTGATCTGCCATTCAGGGTGGGTCTCGTGAGCCCACCGCACAAAGTTGGAACCAATAAAGCCGGCGCCGCCGGTGACGAGAACCTTAATCATTGCCGACCATTATTGCCGAAGACCCCGAGAGGATTCACGAAGGTGCCGATGCCCGCCAGGCTGAACGACAGGGAGAACCGCTTGTCGTTCCGGAATCCCAGATGACTGTAGTTGGCTACGACGTAGTCCATTGCGATGCCGCAGCACTGGGCGTTGTAAAACGCGCCGAAGCGGTGCTGGAGGAAGCGGTTGTTCAGGATGTCGACCGCGGTGCTGTACGCGATCGATGCCCCGCCCTCGGGTTTCTTGAGGCGGCCAGAAAACGTGAGCGAATGGTTGGCGTACCGGGGGTCTGAATAGTTGAGCAGCCCCGGAATGACCTGCTGCTTGTTCCAGCTTCCCGAGAATTCGACCGCAGGCTGCGTGACTCTGGCGGAGGCGCTGTAACTTCTCACCGCCTTGAACTGGGTGTCGTACTCGAAGCCAAAGTCTGCTCCGACGGTGGCGGCCGGTGTCAGATTGAGCGACACACGCCATGGCGTGAACTTCCCCGGTGGCGGCAAGAGGGTATATTGCGGTCCGAAGCTGGTGTTGCTCAATCCGTCGTACTGCGCGGCACTTTCGTCCGAGTAGTAGGACTGCCGAACGTCAAGGGTCGCCAGGGGGCGCACCTCAGACTCACCCTCTCTCTGCCGCACGCGCGCCAGAATGGTGTTGCGCACCCCGTACGAGATCTGGGTGACGCCTCCCACGATGTTGTCGACGCCCGGGTCCAGAGGGATGACCTCGTCAAAGGCCTCGAAGGCCGAGACACGCCTCACGGTGATGGAGGGTTCGATGAGGTGTTTGACTCGTTCGACCCACGCGTTGCCCTCCATATTGTAGATCCGACTGAAGACCGGGCCGGACAGGGCCACCTGGGCTTCGAACAGCTGGCGGGAGATGGGTGCCTCGATGCGTGCCCGCGTATCCGGATCTTGGCGGGCATTCCAGTCGGTGCGCCGTGCCGTGAAGGACGGCCGGAGAGTTAAGGCCGAACCCAGGGCGATGCTGCTCCGCAGGGACACGCGACCGTCGGTGCGGAACATCGACTCCTGAGTTTCGGGGGCGTCGACGTCGGCCAGCCGGGCCAGGCTCACCGTTTCGAAACTACCGCCGGCGTAGATCTTTGTTGGGCCAATCGGCGCGTCAGAGACCGTGACGTTGACGCGGGGAAACGTCCGGTAACTGGACGCTGTCGTGCCGTAGTAGACGTCGTTGCGGTCGGCCTGCGCCGACGCGCTGATGCGGCCCCATGCGCCGGTGGCATTCAACCCGAAAGAGCTCGTGCGCTGTGTAAACGCGTTGATGTCGGACTGATACAACTGCTGCGTGGTGACGTCGGTGAAAAAATTGGCGCGGCCCTGCACCCGAATGCGGCCCGGCAGACTCTGGTTCAGGTTGCCCTGGAACCGGTACGACCGTTTGGCTGGCGCAGACTGCGTACCGTCGTCGGCCAACACCGACTTCTCGTTGATCATGTGGAACTGCACGTCGGCGGCTCCACCCACGCCGACGTAGCGGAAATCAGTACCGAAACCCTGGCCGCTCTTGGCAAACCAGTCGTGGTAAAACGTGGCGTCCATATTGCGCTTCATCGCCCAGAAAAAGGCGTTGCTCAGCGTGAACCCCCGATACGTCGACGACCCATAGCCGGGCATCAGGAAGCCCGTGGCGCGGTTGTCCTCCTGAATCGGGTAATAAAAAAACGGCAGATACAGTACCGAGACATCCTTCACCAGCAGCCGCGCGTTGCGCATCGTGGCATAGCGGTCGACGGTGAACGTCAGCCGGGACATCATCATCTGCCACCGGCGACTCGGCTGCACGCAGGTGGTGAAGGTGGCATCCGTCAGTCGATACGTCTTGTCACCAACTTTTTCGATGAGCGTGGCGGTGAAATACGCCTCTGGTTCGAGCGCGCCAAACAACGTCCGGTCGGTGGCCTTGTCGGTGAGTTGCAGGGTGCCAGAGGCGGTGTCAAATCGGCCCAGTTGTGTCGTGCGATTAAACTCGCCGCGCACAGCCGCGATGCGCGTGCCGCCCTG
Source organism: uncultured Solibacteraceae bacterium (assembly GCA_964479175.1). Taxonomy (GTDB): domain Bacteria; phylum Acidobacteriota; class Vicinamibacteria; order Vicinamibacterales; family SCN-69-37; genus SYFT01. The sequence continues at coordinate 11,131 of CAYZLT010000070.1, forward strand.
CTGAAACACCACCTGTCCTCGAAGGGTGAGCACCTGGGCCACCTGGTCCCAGTCAATCTCCTGTGCCATCAACTGGACGTCGGGGCAGCGAACCTCAACGGGCAGGCCGTCCTTCCGGCGGTAGCCGATGAGCTTGTCCTGGGCCTTTGCCGCAGGATTCAGGACGTCCGGTTTGAGGATTTCCAGAATGTCGTGATAATCCACCACACAACCAGCGATGGTAATCGACTGGGCCGACGCGGTGGTCGACCACAGGAGCGCCACGAAGAGGAAGATCACCACGCGCATCATTCTGAAAAACGTATCACGCCCCGGTGAGCAACGCGCTGCGCACGTGCCCCGCCAGGTAGAGCGATCCGGCGACCACCACAGGCGTACCGTGCCTCGCGGCCATGGCCACGCCTTCACCGGGGTCATCGACCTCCACGGTCGTGACACCAGTGGCGCGGCACAACGCGCCGAGCTGCGCCGGTGCCATGGCGCGTGGAGACGGCGCGGCGGTGGCGACAAACAGCGAGGCGCGGGGGGCCAGCGCGCGCACGATGTCCTGCGCGGCCTTGTCCCGCATCACGCCGATCACGATGGGCACGGGTTGCGGCACCATTTCTTCAAGGAAGGACGCCAGGGCCTGTGCGCCGGCCGGGTTGTGGGCGCCGTCGAGCAGAATGTCGTGTCCGTTCCACGTCAGCCACTCGAGACGCGCCGGCCACTCCACGTCGGAGAGCGCCGTGCGGATGGCCTCCGGCGGCACATCCGGCAACGACTCCAGGACCCGCACGGCAATCATGGCATTGACGACCTGATGGCGGCCCGGAAGGCGAAGGGTGCACTCCCCATACTCGGCCCGAGCCGTCGTCACCTGCAGCGTCGTGTCCTGCGCCGACGCGCTGGCGTTGACGCGCACACCGACCAGGGCATGAATCACCATGGCCTCCATCTGCGCCGCCACCTCACCGATCACCTCGAGCACCTCCGGAGGATTGGTGCCCACGATGACGGTGGCGCCGGGTTTGATGATGCCGGCTTTTTCCCGCGCGATCTTGACGAGGGTGTCCCCGAGGTATTCCTGATGGTCGAGCGCGATGGACGTGATGGCGACCACCGACGAGTCGACCACGTTGGTGGCATCGAGGCGTCCACCCAGTCCGACCTCAAGCACTGCAATGGTGACGCCGGCATCGCAAAACGCCAGCAATGCCAGCGCCGTGGTGGCCTCAAAAAAACTCGGGGGCGCGTCGAGCGCCGCCGCTGCGTCCTGCACCCTGGCGGCGAGCGCGTCAAACGTCCCGGCGGCGATCGGCACGCCATCGATCACGATACGTTCTTCGATCCCGACCAAATGGGGCGAGGTGTACCGGCCCGTGCGCTGACCCGCCGCGCGGAGGCCCCGTTCGATCATCGCGGTGACGGAGCCCTTGCCGTTGGTGCCAGCGACTGTCACCGATCGATAGGCACGCTCCGGATGGTCCAGTTCGTCGAGCAGGCGCGTGATCTGCGAGAGGCCGAGCTTGATGCCGATCGTCTCGAGCGAGGACAGCCAGGATCGCGCGTGCACGGGCTCAGGCGTCGGCGCGAGGGGCCTCGACGCGTCTGGTGGGCGGCAGGCCCATCAGCAGGCGAAGGCTGTGCGCAATGGATGCCTTCATCTCGCGCCGATCGACGATGAAATCGATCATCCCTTTTTCGACAAGGAACTCACTCCGCTGGAACCCCTCGGGCAATTTCTGGCGGATGGTCTGCTCAATCACGCGCGGGCCGGCGAATCCGATCAGCGCCTTGGGTTCGGCAATGTTGAGATCGCCCAGCATCGCAAAACTGGCCGTGACGCCTCCGGTGGTGGGATCGGTCATCACCGAGAGGTAGGGCAGCCCGGCTCGGTCGAGACGTCCGAGTGCCGCGCTGATCTTCGCCATCTGCGCCGCACTTCGCCTCGCCCGCTTCAACGTCGCC